>JAISZT010000055.1 GCA_031284485.1 Desulfovibrio sp. | reverse complement strand
TGACAGACTTTCGGTCTTTTTTCTTGAGACAATGTTCATGTTCGGAGCCTCTGCCGGAGGCGTTCACGTCCATCGCCCGCGAGATTTTTCGGCCGGAAGCAAGCCGGGAAGGGTCAAGGCCCGTGAAACGGCCCGCAGGGTTCAGCCTTGACGCTGCCCGGCGCTTCCGGCACACAGGCGGGCGCGATGGACGGACGAAATGCTCATGCTTCATGGCTTCCTTCTCCTTGCTTCTGGTAGGCCAAAATTTCCGGCCAGACATGCTCACTGAAGTGAAGGCTGAGGGCTGTGTCTCCCGGCATTGGGAATTTGCCGCCCAGCGGCGTGGTGATGGCGGCGCGTTCTTTCGGCGGCAGGTCTGTCAGCCAGGCGTCAAACGCGGCCGCTTTACGGGCTTTGCGGGCGTCCGCAATCCGGCCGGCTTCCTCGGCGGCATCACGCTCGGCCTGCTCTTGCGGCGAGATATAGCCCTTGGGCTTGCGGTAATATCCTTTTGTTGACAGAGACATGAAAACCCAGTCCAGCGGGCTGGTGACCTGAGCGAGAGATTTGTCGCGCATATTGCCGGTCTCAAGTTCCCATTCCGCATAGGTCAATCCCTGCATGACCTTTTCCGCGCTGATATTGACCTGGGCCAGCCGTTCGACAATCTGGCGGATCTGGCAGGTGCCGAAACCCGCTTTGGCGAGATGTGGCCAATGGAAAGCGATGTCGTCTTCGGTCAGGGCTTCCAGCTCATCTATTGCTTTCCGCCTTTCGGCATCTACAGAGGAGACAGAAAGATTTTCTCTGTCTTTCTTTTCTTCAAGAATAGATGGGAGGCAGGGCAGCTCAGGCCGTGCCGCAACCTGAACGCCACCCCGAACGGCAAGTCGGTCGCCGGTGATGTGCGGACAGAGTAATGCGTCAACGGTGGTGAAGTGAACCCCTCTGATGGTACCGTCCCTGGCCTGTTTGCGACGGATGAATCCCCTTGCCGCAAGACGATTGACAATGCCGCGAACGGATTCTGCGCTTTGCGCCATGCCGAACTCCTGCGCCAATTGCCGGGAGATACGTTTATATGGCGTCACCCGTGCCCCGGCCCGTTGCACCAAGGCCAGCACGTTGATTTGCAGGGCGGAAAGGCCATAATCACAGAAGGCTCCCTGCGGAGAATACCGTGACTCTTCATGGACGTCAGCCCGTACGTCAGGGCGTTCGCCAAGCCGGGTGCATGTCTTCCCGCACGCCAGCCCGAATGGCAACCCGGTTGTCTGCCCGTATGCCCGTGGCTCACCCCATGCGCCAGGGGGGAGGTCATCCCGGTTGTCAAGCTGATTATCGAAAACCATGAGGGCAGGCTCAATTCTGTGGTGCGGAAGATCGTTCCCGTGCCTTCACTTCAATCTTGGTCGGCCTACCGCGCTGCTTGGCCGGTGCCCGCATGACGATCCTGTATTCTTCAGCCTGCACGACAGCTTGTGCCGCTTTGGCATCAATCCAGCCGTCCACGGATTCCACCAACCAGGCCAGACGGCGGCCCAGCCGCATGGGCGGCGGCACGGCATCGAACTGCTTCCGGGCAAGATGGCCATGAATCGCGGACACGCTTTTGCCGAGGATTGTGGCAAGTTCCTGAATGTTGTAAAAACGCTTTTGTACCATGATATTGTCCTCCGTACTGGAACGATGCGTGAAAACTCCCGCGTATGCGGGCAAACAGATATTTTCTCGCAAAGGAGCAAAAAAATTACTACCCCTGAAAAACGCAACTTGCTTCTGAGCAGGGCCAGGGCGCAAATTGAATCCTTGATGAAGGTCAATGCGACATATGTGCCGGAATACGGTTTGCTGGAACGCCTTTTCGGGAAAAATACCCGGCAGGCTGCACGGATTATCGCGGAAGAGTTTGTGGCCAGATTCGGTGAGGTATCCGGTACGGTTGACCTGTTGACCAAAAGGCTTTCGCCGCCGGGCAGAGCCGGAACCTGGGGCGAACTTGAAGAGCGGATGTCAAAGATTTGCTGGGTTGATAATTGTCCTTGGTCAATACGACATTTGAATAATCAGCCTGACGTTCCTGAGGAAGAATTGTTTTTTCTCAGGGTCAAGGATGTTGTCGGCGCTTTGCCGAAAAGGCGTGACTATAAAGTTGCTGAAAAGAAATCTGGGAAGAAAATTGATTACGGTAGTCCCCAAAATATAGCTGACAATTTTGTTACATGTGAACTATGCTGGCGTTCTGTTCCCAAACTTGTCCATACAAAGAAAATTCACTTATGCCATTTACATGATATTCCGAGCACATCGCCTGAGTACAGACGGCAAAAATCTCTGCAAAAACATATTGATGGCATTGTAAGCCAGCTAAAGTCGCATGTTATGGATCCATTGAAGGCGGAGCGTAGAGGCTACCATCCTGCCGGATATGTATGGGCTTTATGTGTGGATAAAGACAGCCCTTTGCCTTATATTGTCAATTACCTGAAGTCACTGAATATGCCGTTGGATTCCGTCGAAAACATCGTGCGCGCCTTGGAATATCCGGTGTATTTGGATAAATTTGACGAACCCGTCAGGCAGGCCTGGGAATTTTACTTCGAGGATCGGGGCGCGTACCTTGAAAGACATTACCCGCGTGTGCTTCTGGCTGAAGCATGGCTGCGGGCTGACGCGGAGCACAAACATGGAGGGAAGCGGAGTAAGGGTTGATCTTGCCGTCGAAACAAGGCAGTCTAAAAATTGTCAGTATGGTACGTATGCTGTATAGTTGAAGGATTTTTTATGGAACAGCCTGAATATGGTACGATGCCCGTGAACTCGGATGGTTATCCGCTCCTGTTATCCGAGATCAAGGAACGCATTCGTTCCGCCCAATATGAAGCCCTTAGGGCCGTCAACAAGGAATTGGTCGGGTTGTACTGGGACATCGGACGAATGATTGTGGAGAGGCAGGAAAATGCCGCATGGGGAAAAAAGGTAGTGGAAAAACTGTCTGCGGACATACGTGCTGAATTCCCTGGAATCACTGGTTTTTCTCGGCGCAATGTGTTTTATATGCGCGATTTCTATTTACTTTATCGGCAAGACGAAAAAGTGCAACCACTGGTTGCACAAATCGGCTGGAGCCACAATCTGGCTATTTTGGAACGTTGCAAGGATTCGTTGGAACGCGAGTTTTACCTTCGCATGACCAGAAAATTCGGCTGGTCGAAAAACGTGCTTATCCACCAGATCGAGAACCAGAGCTATGAAAAGGCACTGCTCAGCCAAACCAATTTTGACGCTACGCTTACACCGGAGATACGCGCTCAGGGAAAATTGGCGGTAAAGGACGAGTACATTTTTGACTTTCTGGAGTTAGGCGAGGAATATAGTGAACGAGAACTGGAAAAGGCGCTCATTGCCCGCATAGAAGATTTTTTGAGAGCCATGGGCGGCATGTTTGCCTTCATGGGCAGTCAGTATCGGCTGGAGGTGGACGGTGATGAGTTTTTTATCGATCTGCTGCTGTTCCATCGCACGCTCAAAGCGTTGGTGGCCGTTGAATTGAAAATCGGCAAATTCCAGCCGGAGTTCGTCGGGAAAATGCGGTTTTACCTCACGGCCTTGGATAGGCAGATACGTCAGGAGGGCGAGAACCCTTCCATCGGGATCATTCTGTGCAAAGAGAAAAACCGCACTGTGGTGGAATACGCCTTGCACGATGCGAGCAAGCCCATTGGCGTTGCAACCTACGAAATTACGAAGACCTTGCCAAAGGCATTGCGGGGGCAGTTGCCTTCGCCAAGGGAGATCGCCGCACTGCTTGAAGGAATATGACAGGTCAGGCCAATTTGGAAAGCCGTGACGGCTTGCTCCACTTGCTCCAATTTTGCTCCACTCAGACTGAAAATTGATGAGGTTTCGCGAATACGCATACACATTCAACAATTTGATATTATTTGAATATATGTAATAACTTCTGGATAGAATTGACGCATTTTTGCGACTCGAAATCGGGTTACCGCCGAGAGGCGGTACGTGGGTTCGAATCCCACCCTCTCCGCCAGAACCAAGGGTTTTACGAGAAGAGAGCACTGCAAAAAAGTCGGGCCAATTTTTCCGCGATACGCGTGCCAATGACGGTCAAGTCCGTGGCATCGGGAGGCCAGTCGTTGTATAGGTCGTGTTCGATAAATTGACGCGGGTCATGCGGTTATCCTTTTGGGGGGAGATCATCGCTTCCACAGCACAACTCCTTGCGGCCAGGCCGCTGACAGCGTTGCCACAAACACCGCATTCAGGTCGGCTTTTTGTTGTTCTGCGGCCAGTGCCGGAGTTTCCCGCTCCAGCCGCGCCCATTCACCTTCAGTAAAAACGGCTGTCAGCGGCGGTGGTCTGAACTTGTCTTGTTCGCCGCCCCGGCGTTTGGCTTCCACCAGGGTATCCAACTCTTTTCGCAGCGCCGCATCGGCAATAACGCCATCCATGAGTCGATCGAAACGCATGGGCGGCACTCCCTTGCCAAGTTCAATCCACCGCATGGCGAGCAAAGGCCGCAGCAGGTAGAACCAGGCCTTGCTGGAAGGTTTCTTTTCCCAGTAGCGCGCCCGGCTTTTTCCCATCAGGCTGCGGTAATGATGCCAGACCCGGATGGGAGATGTGCAGGACGGCGCGGCTTCCCGAAGGAGCGAAGCTAGAGGGCCGGCTTCACGGTATACGAGAGGCGAACTGAGCCATTCGAGCAACGGCGGGTTGGACAGGCGGAAGAGTTTGAGGGCCTTACGCAGCTCCCAACCGTTGATATCCAGCTCACCCACCGGCGTCATTTCAATATCCAGTTCCAAGACATCGCGCTTCTCTTCCGGGGCAAGGCCAAGATACCATTCCGGCTTGTGGACATAGATGAAGCGCACGTCAAAGTCGGAATCCTCCGAAGCAAAACCCCAGCCCCGGCTGCCGGATTCCACGGCATACAGGACTTTGACGCCATGTTTCCGTTCGGCAGCGTCCAATCTGGCCTGGATGGCGGCCAGTGTATCAGCGGGGATGGAAAAGCCTTCGGCCAAGCGCGTCACACAGGCGGGCTCAGGGGCACATGGAGGAGCGTCAATGGTCTTATAGCAAGCCAGCACGCAGGTTTCGGCAAAAGCCGCGTCGAATGAGCCGGTGAAGGGCGCATTTTCCCGCAACGTGTCCACCGCCTCCAGGCGTCCCAGAATGCGCGACTCCACTTCCCGCCATAGATAGCGGCCTTCCTTGACCGTGATCAGTTCTTCCCGGCTCCGCAGGGGAAAGACGATTTTTCCGGTTTGGAGCAACTCTTCTATCTGGTCCAGAGCGCGCAAGGCGTGGGAGAGCGCCTTGAAATCCAGCCCCTCGTTGCGTTCGGCTTCCTCGGCTCGCGCGCCGTAGCGCTGCATGTCGGCCTCTACCCGGCGGGTCAGATCTTCCATGCGGATCGTGCTTATATGCAGTTTGCCGCACAATTGCAGGGCGTGTTCTTCCCGCACGGTCACGACGGAACAAAAACGGTCATCCGCGCAGGACGCGGCCAGGGAATCCAGATAGCCGCCCAAGCGTTCATGGGGTTGCGGCTCCGGGCAATGCTCTTGCAGCCAGGTGCGTACCGCCTTCAGCGCCCCCACGCGGGAACCCTTAATGCCGTATTTTTTCGCCTGCCCCAAGCTGTATTCGGCATAGGCCCGGCCTTTGCCCGTATCCACAAGCCGCAAAGGATTCGCGAAAATCGCGTCCAGGGCCGGATGCCGGTACAGCGTGCAGGCCGTGTGCGACGGTGAAAACAACACATCCAGAGCGCCGGTGTCGCCGGAGGGCAGGAGCTTCAGCAGCCAATACTGCACAGACCACAGATCGATATCCACATCCCCGGCTAGATTCCGGCGTTCATTGTTGCCGGTGGAAAAATGCAGACTTTTGGGAGCCTTGTTCAGAGCCAAAGATTCCGGGGAATGCAGAAAAATTCCCCGCACGTCGATGTCGGACTTGCCCGGCGTTTCTGTGCCGTACAGAGTGGAGCCGAACATTGTCAGAAACAGTAGCGAGGCCCCATGTTCGCGGCAAAGGGTCTGGGCGTGTTCTAGGAGGACAGGATGTTTACTGTGTATTATCATATTAATATCGAAGGAAATTAATTGACGCCACTCAACGCCCCTTGCAGCGGTATGAGTCGCTTTTTTAAACGAAAGCATTTCTGGTGGGACAGAGGCGAATTTTTTCCTCACATAGCCGCGCAAATTTTCCGGCGGCGTGGTTGTCGTGGTGACGATATACTGGAATGGGGCTCAAAAAAACCTT
>JAISZT010000019.1 GCA_031284485.1 Desulfovibrio sp. | reverse complement strand
CTATGCTTTTTCGGATTTGATACTGCTCGTCTGGACTCAGCCTGACCGCTTGTGTTTTTAATTCGTTTTCCATATTCGCAGTATATCAAATATCCCCTTTTTGGCAATGTTTATTTGGTGGGTCAATATCGTCACGGTGTCCTTGCCCGTGCCGCCGGTATACTTGGATCCGGTCTCCATGCCGCCAAGTTGAACCTGACAGTCGCCCTTGGTGGTGATTGTGCATTTATCTGGGTAATTACTTGAATACCAATCGTCGGTCAGGTTTATAGTTTTGGCCATGATGCATCCCTGTATAGTAAAAGTAAATGATTTCAGTGTGTTCTATACGAGCCCAGACGATTTCAGACAGTTTGGGACGCAAGGCCGCAAGAAACGGCATGTCCTGGCATCAGGCCAACCGGCGCATGCGCTCTATGGCTTCAAGCGTGTCATCGGGCGAGCCGAAAGCCGTAAGCCGAACATAGCCTTCGCCGCTTGCCCCGAAGCCGACGCCCGGCGTGCACACCAGAGCGGCGGATTGCAGCAGATATTCAAAAAAGCCCCAGGAATCCTTGCCTTTGCCGACGTTTACCCAGATGTAGGGGGCATTGACGCCGCCATACACCTCAAGATTCATCTCCCGCATGGCTTCACGCAACAGCGCGGCGTTGCGCCGGTATCCGTTTATCACTTCCGTGATCTGCGCCTGACCCTCTTCAGAATAAACAGCCTGGGCCGCGCGCTGCACAATATAGGCGCAGCCGTTGTACTTGGTGCACTGGCGGCGATTCCACAGAGCGTTCACATCCACTCCACCGCCGAGACGCAGAACCTTTGGCACTACAGTGTAGGCGCAGCGCAGACCCGTAAAACCGGCTGTTTTGGAAAAACTGCGAAATTCCACGGCAACTTCCCGCGCGCCGTCGAGTTCATAGATGCTGTGCGGCACGTTTTTTTCCTGAATAAAGGCCTCGTAGGCGGAATCGTACAGAATCACGCAGCCTTCGCGGCGGGCGTAGTCGACCCAGCTTTGCAGGGCCCCGCGGGAGAGCACGGTACCGGTTGGATTGTTGGGATAACAAAGGTAGATGACGTCCGGTCGCGTTTCGGGAAAATCCGGCACAAAGTCATTGTCTTTAATACAGGGCAGATAGACAATTTTACTCCATTTATTATCAGCATACACACCCGCGCGCCCTGACATGACGTTGGAATCCACATACACCGGGTATACAGGGTCGGTGACGGCCACAACGCTTTCCCCGGAAAAAAGCTCCTGAAAATTGCCCAGATCGGACTTTGCGCCGTCGCTGACAAAAACTTCATCCGGGGCCAGATCAACGCCGCGCGCCTTGTAGTCATGCTCAACTATCGCTTCGCGCAAAAAATCATAGCCCTGTTCCGGGCCGTAACCGCGAAAATGCGCGGCGTCGGCCATTTCGTCAACCGCCGCGTGCAAAGCCCTGATCACCGCGCCAACCAGCGGACGCGTCACATCACCTATGCCGAGGCTGATCACCTTTTTATCCGGGTTGGCTTGTTTGTACACCGCAACCTTGCGCGCTATGTCCGAAAAAAGATAATTACTTTGTAAGGCCAGAAAATTGCCGTTGCATTTTGCCATCGTCGTCAATCCCAAGTATATTTCGTTAAATTTAACTATAATAGACGCCGTCAAAAACTGTCACCGCGCCGCCGGTCATATACACATGCCCGTTGCCAGCGTCCCAGTTAATGCGCAGAACACCGCCTTTAAGCCCGACATCCATTTCGCGGGCCGTGCGATTGTTGAGCACGGAGGCGACAGCGGCCGCGCAGGCGCCTGTGCCGCAGGCCAGTGTTTCCCCCGCCCCGCGCTCCCACACGCGCATGCGAATTTCAGCCGAAGAACATACTTCCACAAATTCGGTGTTGGTGCGCTGCGGAAACAGGGGATGATTTTCAAAACACGGCCCCAGCGCGGGCAAATCCAGGGCGTCAATATTTTCCAAAAATACCACGGCATGCGGATTGCCCATGGAGACGGCGGTAATGTCATATATTTCCCCGTTCACTTCCACTGGCCGGGCGATCACCTGATCAACCTCCGCCGGCAGGAGCATGGGGATACGCGCGGGGGCCAATTCCGGCCGCCCCATGTCAACCATAGCGCCGCAAACTTCCCCGGCTTCAAAAAGCAGACGCACCACCTTGATTCCCGCCGCCGTTTCCAGGCGCAGCACATCCTTTGTCACAATGCCGTGATCGTACACGTACTTGCCGACACAGCGGGAGGCGTTGCCGCACATCTCGGCTTCCGTGCCGTCAGCGTTGAACATACGCATGCGCACGTCAGCCGTGCCGGAGGGCAAAATCAGCACCAGCCCGTCCGAGCCTACCCCGAAATGGCGGTCGCTCATCCGCCGGGCCAGTTCGGAAGGATCGGGCACATGCTCTTCAAAGCCGTTCACATAGACATAGTCATTGCCTGTGCCCTGCATTTTTGTAAAATGTAGTTGAGAACTCATGGACTATTTTTAATTTTAATAGAATGAAAAGTAAAGCGGGAGCTCGCACCCCCGCTTTACAAAGTGGCTTTAACCGCAATAAACGCGCATCAGTGCAGCCAGAGCAGTTCGGAATACTTCGGCAGCGGCCAGAGATTGTCTTCAACCAATCGTTCAAGAATATCGGCATGCACACGGCATTCCGACATCACGGGCAATATGGCGTCCCGCGCGCTTTTTGCCTGTTCCAGCACACCTTCCGTCGCCAGGGTTTTTTCCACGGCGCTTTCCAGTTTGGCTGTTTCTTTCTGCAGGGCAACTATGTGGGTGCGCAGCAGGTTGAAATACTCTTCTTCGCTCCCGGCGTTTTTTTCACCCAGGACAGCGCGCGTCTTGACAACAACATCCGCCGCTCTGGCCTGGGCCTCAAGGCAATTCGGCAAAATCATGGAGCGTAGCATGTCGGCCAGCAGATGCCCCTCTATGCACACGGTCTTGCAATAACTGTCCAGCAGAATGTCCTGCCGGGCGAGCATTTCTCGCTCTGACAACACGCCGTGGCGCAGGAACACGTTCATCACTTCCGGATCACTGTAGTGTTCAAGAGCTGTCACGCTATTGGCGTAGTTGGGCAGCTTGCGACGCGCGGCTTCCTTTGCCCATGACGGGGCGTAACCGTTGCCGTTGAAAACTATGGGCAAATGTTCCTTGAACAGCCTGGGCAGCAATTCCTGCAGGGCTTCATTGAGCTTGGCCCCCGCTGAAATGGCGGCTTCCAGTTCAGTGGCGATATCATCCAGGGCGCAGGCCACCGCCGCGTTAAGAGCAATATTTACAGGCGCGATGGACTGCGACGAACCGACTGCCCTGAATTCAAACTTGTTGCCTGTAAAGGCGAAGGGGCTGGTGCGGTTGCGGTCGGACATATCCACGGGCAGGGGCGGCAGGGTGGACACACCCACTTCCATGAATGGACTTTTCTTGTTTTTTGCGCTTTTTCCGCTGGTGATGCTTTCCAGAACCTCTGAAAGCTGTTCGCCCAGATATACGGATATGATGGCCGGCGGCGCTTCATTGGCGCCCAGGCGATGGTCATTGCCCGCGCCAACGGTGCCCAGACGCAAGACCACACTGTGCTTGTGCACGCCCCGCAGCACAGCCGCCAGAAAGACAAGAAACTGCGCGTTGTCCTGCGGCGTGCTGCCGGGATTGAGCAGGTTGACACCGTCAGAATCGCTTATGGACCAGTTGTTGTGTTTGCCGCTGCCGTTGACGCCGGCAAAGGGTTTTTCATGAAGAAGGCACATAAAGCCGTGTTTCGCCGCCATGTGGCGCATCATGTTCATGGTCAGCATATTGTGATCGCAGGCAATGTTGGCTTCTTCATAGACCGGCGCGATTTCAAACTGCCCGGGGGCCACTTCGTTGTGTCGCGTTTTGGCCGGAATTCCAAGAGCTACAAGTTCCCTCTCCACATCCTGCATGAAGCTCATCACCCTTGACGGAATCGCGCCGAAGTAGTGATCTTCCATTTCCTGGCCTTTTGACGAAAAAGCCCCGATCAGCGTGCGTCCGACCAGCAGAAGATCCGGGCGCAAAACAGCCAGATTTTTATCCACAAGAAAATATTCCTGCTCGGGGCCGACGTTCGCCCGCACATATGTCGCGGATTTGTTGCCAAAAATACGCAAAATGCGCAACGCCTGCCTGGACAGGGCGGATATGGAGCGCATCAAGGGGATTTTGCGGTCCAGCGCCTCGCCGGAATAGGAATAAAAATATGTCGGAATATGCAATGTCGCGCCGTAGGAGGCGTCAATAATAAAGGCCGGAACGGAAGGATCCCAGGCGGTATACCCGCGAGCCTCAAATGTGGAACGGATGCCGCCGGAAGGGAAGGATGAGGCGTCCGGTTCGCCGCTGATAAGCATTTTTCCGGAAAACTCGCTGATCACCTGCCCGTCTGCGGTCGGGGAAAGAAAAGCGTCGTGCTTTTCAGCGGTCAGGCCGGTCATGGGATGGAACCAGTGCGTATAGTGCGTCGCGCCGCGCTCGATGGCCCAGTCTTTCATGGTGTTGGCCACAACATCGGCGATTTCCGGATTCAAGCGTTCTCCATCACGTATCGTTTTTGCCAGTTTGTCGTAAACATCCTTGGGCAAACGCTTTCGCATGACGGACAATCCAAAGACATTGCGTCCAAAAGCGGCGCAGGCTTCGCCCGATTTTTCCTCAATGGAAGAAGGCTGCACCGGGCTTGCGGCAATAGCTTTGAACACTGCTTTCTTACGCGGGGAACTCATACATCTGTCTCCTTGGGTTAAGTCAATATAATTCCAATTCTCGATTATTGAAGGACGCAATTTTTATCTGAAATCCGAATAAGATCAAGATCAAAGCGCTTCTTCACCGTGTTCACCGGTGCGGATACGCACCGCATCCAGTACGTCACTGATAAAAATCTTGCCGTCACCCACCTGCCCGGTGCGCGCGGTTGTCACGACAGCCTCCAGAACTTTGTCCAGAGCGGCATCGTGCACCACAATTTCCACCTTGAGCTTGGGCAGGCAATCTACCTGCATGGTGGCGCCGCGATACACTTCCGTATGGCCGCGCTGTCTGCCAAAACCCTGAATTTCAACAAAATTCAATCCATGAACCCCAAGATCAGTCAGCACGTTCTTGACCTTTTCAAACATACCGGGTCTGATAATAATCTCTAGTTTTTTCATTTCACACTTCCTTGGTTCGGCATTGTCCGGCAGACTACAGCGTGTAGCCACGTTCGTTATGTTCACTCAAATCGAGACCTGTATACTCCGCTTCAGGGGCGACACGCAAGCCGATGCAGGAATTGACAATCCAGAGCAGCAAGCGGCTTACCGCATAAACGTATACCCATGTCCCCACAACTGACACAAACTGCGCCCAGAGCTGATGAGAATTGCCATAAAACATCCCATTGACCTCATTGACGGAAGCAACGGCGAACAAACCTGTCGCCAGCGCGCCCCATGTTCCGCCAAGACCATGAATGCCCACCACATCCAGAGCATCATCATAGCCTAATTTGTTCTTGAGCAGCACGCCGCCGTAGCATACTATGCCGCCGACGAAACCGATCAGCATGGCGGAGGTCAGGCCGACAAATCCCGCGCCCGGGGTAATGGCCACCAGCCCGGACAACGCTCCTGAAATAACGCCAAGGCTTGTGGGTTTGCCCGTGCGCTTCCATTCCACAAGCATCCAGCCCAAAATACCGCAGGCCGAGGCCAAATGCGTGGTCACCAGCGCATGTCCGGCAAGGGTGCCGGCAACAAGGGCGCTGCCCGCGTTAAAGCCGAACCAGCCAAACCAGAGCAATCCGCCGCCCAACAATGTGAAAGGCAAGTTATTCGGAATAAAACTCTGCCCGCTTGAAATACGCGGGCCAAGCGCCTGCGCGCAGGCAAGTGCCCCCGCGCCGGAAGCCATGTGCACCACTGCCCCGCCGGCAAAATCGACCGCCCCGATTTTGGACATCCACCCTCCGCCCCAGACCCAGTGCGCCATGGGCGCATAAGCAAAGAGAAGCCAGAGGGCGGAAAAAAGCAGCATGGCCGAAAAGCGTATACGTTCGGCGTAAGCGCCGGAAACCAGAGAAACAGTCAGCACGGCAAACATGCATTGAAAGGCCATAAAAACTGTATGCGGCAACTGCGGCGCGGCGGGAGCGGCAGCACCTTCAACGCCCCGCAGAAAAACATAAGCAAAATTGCCGATAACGCCTCCCACATCGTCGCCGAAAGCAAGCGTATACCCCACAAATGCCCACAGCACGGATATAAGCCCGAGTGAGGCGTAACTGTGCATGTGCGTTGAAAGCACGTTACGCGAACGGACGAGGCCGCCATAGAACAGAGCCAGAGCCGGCGTCATCAGCATGACCATGCATGCGCAAATTATTACAAAAGCGGTATCTGAAGCATTCATGCAAAACCCCCTCATAGGAATAAGATATGGGGGTAATGAGCACAATCCGTGCCAAACAGCAAAATATCTGAAAAATAAATGCGCTCCGGCAAAAAAGACACAGTGTGTTTACTGATTTTCCACAATAATGTTAAAACAGAATCACACTTCAACGTTTATGTAGGTTTCACATCTGAAGGTGACGGTTCCCTGCGCAGCCGATAATCTTTATAATTGATAGTATATTTTTTCAGACGCAAAGCCATGATTCGTTCAGTCAGACCCAGGCGTTCAGCCGCTTTGCCGATTTGCCCCCGACTCCATTCCATGGCTTCCACAATGCACATTCTCTCCAGCTCATCCAGTCGCTCCTGCAAACTCCCGGAAGGCCCCAATTTGGCAACGCCAGCGCTACTTCCGTTTTTATTGACGCAATGGGCGCCGTGCAGGGATGGAGGCAAATGCTGCGGCATCACAAGAGCTTCGCGCCCCAGCAACAGAACAGCCCGCTCCATGACATTTTCCAATTCACGAATATTTCCCGGCCAGTCGTAGCGTTGCAGCATGTCCATAACCGAAAGGGAAAGACGCACGTTTTCCCGTCCATTTTTCAAAGCGTATTTTTGAACAAAATGGCTTGCAAGAGGCAAAATATCCTCAACACGATTGCGCAACGGCGGCAAAAAAATAGGGAATACGTTAAGCCTGTAAAACAAATCCCGTCTGAAACCGCCGCTTTCCACCATTTCCTCAAGATTGCGGTTTGTGGCGGTTATAAATCGCACGTCAACGCGGCGCGTATCCATGCCGCCAAGCCGTTCAAACGTGCGTTCCTGAAGAACGCGCAAAAGTTTGGCCTGCGCCAGCATGGGCAATTCACCCACCTCGTCCAGAAAAAGCGTGCCGCCGTCGGCCAGTTCGAAACGCCCCTTGCGCGTTGTATTGGCTCCGGTAAAAGCCCCGCGTTCATGCCCAAAAAGCTCACTCTCAACAAGATTTTCAGGCAACGTCGCGCAGTTGATCGAAATGAACGGCTTGTTGCCGCGGGCGCTTGCCGCGTGAATGGCCTTGGCGGCCAGCTCCTTGCCTGTGCCCGATTCTCCCTGTAAAATCACTGTGGTGACGGAAGGGGCCACCTGGGCAATCTGCTCATACACAATTTCCATTACTTCGGAGTTGCCGATAAATTCTCTGGGGCGCAGCGAACGAGGCAGTTCCTCATCCATAAAGCGCTGTGTTTCCAGCGCCGCATGGCTCAAAAGGGAGGCTATTATCGTCAGAAGGCGCACTTCATCTTCCAGAGCGGCGGCATCAGCCAGCAAATGATCCACTGAAAGCGCGCCGACAACCTGGTCGTTCAAACGAATCGGCACACAAATAAAAGAAATATTGTCTTTTTTTAAATCACGAGAACGCGTTTTATTCAAAAAACGCGGCTCTTCTGAAACATTGGACACGTACATGGGACGGCCGCTCTCTATAACCCGCCCGATAATGCCTTCACCCCGCAAATATCGTCCGCGCTGCTGTTCAACCGGTTTCATCCCGTAGGCCGATTTAATGCGTATTTCGCTGGTTTCAGGAGAAACCAGCATGACAGCCCCGCGCATCATGTTCAAATGCTCGGCCATCAGGTTCAACGCTTTATCCAGAATACGCCCGACATCCGCAGAATTGTTCATTATCTGCGTCAAATCCTGCAATAGTTTAAGCTGGTTTTCGCTATACACGGCCACCGGTTCCTGAAAAGGGACATTTCCGTTGTTCATGCAATGCTTTTATCTCAGGCTCAGTTCCCATGCAACAAGGATATTGAAAATTTTGACTGAAAAAACTCTGTATTGCAATTTATTCGACTGTGCGTATATATTGTTTCCTATGTCAAGAAAATTACCCCGGCGCGCGCGCGTGATGCTGTTGTTGTTGATTGGCGGAATAGGCATTTTCAGCCTCCACCTGCATGCAACTTGCACATTTGCCGCTTCAAAAAAATCACCGCCGCCGCCCCTCTATAGCGGGGAACGCGTCTTGCAAAAACAGAACGGCACGTTTAACGCTTCCGGCATACTCACCATGCCGGAAGCCGTGCGGCGTGCCCTGAAATTTAACCCCGGCCTGGGGGCGCAGGAATCACAAAGCCGTTCCACCGAAGAAGGGCGCAAGGCAGCGCGAGGAACTTTTGGTCCCAAACTTGGCACAAGCTACAAAGCCATAAGGCAGGAGAGAGCCACTTCCCCGTCAACCACCACTGATCCCAATCAACGGTTCACATATAACTGGGGAGTAGAAGTTTCCCAGACGGTTTTTAAAGGCTTTTCCCTGCTCGCCAACTACCAGAAAGCCGCCTTGCAGGCAGAAAGCGACAAAGCGGCCCTGCACAAGGCCGAACTTGACATGACAGAACAGGTTCAACGCTATTTTCTGGACTATCTGCGCACCGAAGAAAATGTCCGCAGCGAACGGGACTCACTCGCACGGTTGCGGGATCAGTTGCGCATAACCCAGGCGTTCTTTGATGTGGGCCTGCGTCCGCGCCTTGACGTGTTGCAGGCCGAAGTCAACGTCAGCCAGGCCGAAAACCTGTTGATCCAGGCAGAGAACAAACGCGACACCTGTCTTGCCATGCTCAATACCCTGCTCGGGCTGTCGGCCACAGCCAACGCCGCCTATACAGGCAAGCTGACTCACATCCCTTTCAAGCTTTCGCTGGAAAATTGCCTGGAGGCGGCTTACCGCAGTCGGCCTGACCTGTATATCGCGGGCAAATCGGTGGAAATTGCCCAAAAAGATCAGCGCCAGGCGCAGAGCGGGTATTATCCGCAGATAGACGCTTATTACAATGTCACCCAAAGCGGGAATACGGCGGATCTCCAGCGCAACGGAGACCGCAGTTTACGCGCGACCACATGGGAAGTGGGCGCGGTGGCCACTTGGGATATTTTCCAATGGGGCACAACATTCTACGCGGACAGGCAAGCTGGCTGGCTTGTAACCAAGATGCGCTATGAAGAAGAAAACCTTAAACTTACCGTCGGGTATGAAATCAAATCAAAACTGCTGGCCGTGAGAGAAGCTGAAAAACGCATTTCCGTGGCGGAAAAAGGCGTTGAACAGGCCACGGAAGCCTATCATGTCGCTCTGGCGCGCTACCAGGAGCAAGTGGGCACCAACTTCGACGTGCTTGACGCATCCTCAAAACTGACCGCCGCGCAAGCCTCCCTGACCGGAGCAAAAGCCGACTACCTTACAGCGTTGTCACAAATTTATGTGGCAATGGGCGAATTCCGCCCTGATTTGATGAGCCGCCATGACACCTGGTAACAAGGCAGAGTCCCTCACTATCACGCCATTGGGAGGCCTTGGAGAAATCGGACTCAACTGTCAGTTATGGGAAACAGAGGGCGGCGTCGTTATGGTGGACTGCGGACTGATGTTTCCTGATGACGCGCATCTTGGCGTGGATGTACTTATTCCGCATTTCGGCGCCATCAGCGACATCAAGGATAAACTTATCGGCATTGTCCTCACTCACGGCCATGAAGACCACATAGGCGCGTTACCTTGGCTTGTGCCGGGACTGAAAGGCACGCGTATATACGGCTCACGCTTCACCCTGGCGCTGGTGGAACACAAATTGCGTGAACACGAACTGCTGGCCTGGGTGGAACTTTGCCCGGTAGACGCTGCCACAGTGCTGCCCCTGGGGAACCTGACATTCCACTTTTTCCCTGTCTGCCATTCCATCCCTGAAGGATTTGGGCTTGGTGTTGAAACGCCTGTGGGACGCGTTGTTCACAGCGGCGACTTCAAAATTGACCCCAGACCGCTGGAAGGAACAGGCACCGACATTGGACTTTTTCATGATTTTGTCGGCCCAGCGGGCGCCCGTCTCCTGCTTTCGGATTCAACCAATGTTTTGCGCGATGGTCATTCGCTCAGTGAGCGCGAAGTCAAAAAGTCTCTGGCGAAAATTTTTGATTCGGCTGAAGGCCGAATTGTCATCACACTTTTTTCAAGTCACATTCAACGTATTCAGGAAGTTTTCGATCTGGCCGATGAACGCGGGCGCGCGGTTGTGATCAGCGGTAAATCATTGGTAAACAATATTGAGACAGCGCGCGAGCTTGGCTTCATTTCCCCCCCGACATCTTTTCACAATGCCCACTACGGCGTGCCGGATCTGCCGGACAATCGTCTTGTTCTTGTGGTCACCGGGGCGCAGGGCGAACCTCTCTCCGCGCTTTCACGCATGGTGCATGGAGGGCATCGTAAACTTTCCGTCCGTAAAGGTGACTCCATAGTTATGAGTTCGCGGGTGATTCCCGGCAATGCCAAGGCCGTTTCCCGGCTGATCAATGAAATGTACCGGCTGGGCGCGGAAGTGTTTTATGAAAGCGTTCATGCCATACATGCCTCCGGACACGCCCACAGTGAAGAATTACGCGAACTGCTGCTGGCTGTGCGCCCTGAATACTTTGTGCCCATTCACGGGGAATATCAGCATCTGGTCAAACACGGACGTTTGGCGCAAAGGTGCGGCGTTGGCAAAGACAAAATTTTACTGCTTGAAAACGGTCAGCCGCTCACGCTTCTGCCGGATTCTTTTCGCCTTGAAGAGCCGATCCCGGTGGATTACACGCTTGTAGACGGCAAAGGCGTGGGCGATGTGGGTTTTTCTGTATTAAAAGAAAGGCGTATTCTGGGTGATGAGGGTATGGTTATCGTGGTTCTGGTTATAGATTCAGAGACCGGCAGCGTATTATACGGGCCTGAAATGATTTCTCGGGGATTTGTATTTGAACAACGCTATAATCATGTGCTGGAAGATGCAAAATGCCTTGTTCTTGACGAACTTGAGGCTATTCAACTGGGGCACCCATCCCGCATATCCAGAATACAGGAGAATATTCGTTCTTCTTTACGCCGCTTTTTCAAACATTTGCTGGATCGTGACCCTATGGTGGTTGCAATTGTAAGTGAGGTATAGATTGACGCCGATTGCGCAAATCTTTCAGTGCCGCATGTGTGGACAATGCTGTAAAGGCGCAGGGGGCATTGTTGTCAGCCCTGCTGACCTCACACAACTTTCTGATTTTTTGCATATGTCATCTGAAAAAGTCATTGCCCGATATGCCGAACGTTACGAAAACAAATTAAGGTTGCGCATAGGCGAAAATGGATATTGCATTTTTTTTCAGCATGTTAAAGGATGCAGTGTTCACGAAAGCAAACCTGCCGTTTGCCGGGCATGGCCTTTTTTCAGGGGTAACATCATTGACCCGACAAGCCTTAACATGGCAAAAGATTTTTGCCCCGGAATCAATTCCGGTGTCACCTATGATGATTTCGCAAATATGGGACGCATCTGGCTCAAAAAAAACAATTTACTGGCATCAGACCCGACATGTGAAGCTAATACCCTGGTAGTCTAATATTATGCGACGCCGTCAACGCCAACTTTCTCTCAAGGTATGCTACGGCATTCTGAGGCTCGAAAAAGGAGCAGACCTTGAAACCCTGAAACGGGCCTATCGAAAACGCGCTTTTGAACTCCATCCGGATCTGAACCCTGACAATCCTGACGCAAGCCAGCTTTTCCAGCTTCTCAATGAGGCCTATGTGGCGCTTTCCGCCATTCTGAAACCTGCCGAAACTACAGAACAATCAACAAAACCACAATCGGATGCAACACAAAAAGAGAAACACAAAAAACCGGACGCCGCTACCGACAACAAAGCAGACCAGCAACAACAAACTTCCGAACAAAATTCACAGACTGATAACGAACAAAAAAGTGCGGAAAAAAAGCCCAATGCCTATGCCGAACAGGACGTGCTGCGCGACCTGCTCAACGATCCTTTTGCGAGGCGCGTCTTTGAAGACATATACAGCGAACTGAACAAGCAGGAAAATACCGGGCCAAAAACAGATCGAACCACCGGACAACAGACGAATGACGCTGCCTCCCTGTCCTCTTCTTCAGACCGTCAGCCCCCTGTCGGCCCGCAAACAAAGAGCAGCACACGGCTTCATCAAGGCAATCTTGCCTGGGGCACGTCCAAATGGACGCAAGATGTGAAAAAAGGCGTTACAGGCGTTGTTAAAGGCTGGTTGCGCCGACAACTTGACGAAGAATTACAACTAACGCTGCCGGCTACCAGACTTGTGCCGGGCAGACACATCCCCCTGCGAATCCGCCAAGGTATTTCCGATGAAGTGCAGACTGTGGAAATCACGTTGCCGTCGGATTTTACTGTGGGCAAGCCGGTGCGCTTGAGAGGACTGGGCAGACGTGTAGGCCCTTGGCAGGGAGATCTCTATTTGACGCTTTACAATGAATAGGAATAATTATCTGAAATACTGTGATTTTTTTTGCTATCTACACATCTTCAGAAACGACACTGAAATCAAAACGCCCCAGCTCCTGTCCGTCAATTACATAGCGCAGACATTTCCGAATGTTGTTTTCAGCATCAAACAGCAGTATGGTAGGGGTTTTCGCGTACAGATCCTCAGGTTTATCAATATATTCGTAGGCGCAAACAATGACGGCATCACCATGGCAGCAGGTTCTTGCCGCGGCGCCGTTTAAAATACAGCACTTTGACCCCGGCTCGCCATAAATCACATAGGTAGAAATGCGTTGTCCGCTGTTTTTATTCCAGATGTAGACAAATTCCAGGGGATAGATACCCGCTGTCCGGCACAGTTCCGGATCCAGCGTGATAGAGCCGCTGTATTCCAGCATACATCCTGTAACACGGATGTCATGCAACTTGGCCCGCATTATCTGCAACATTTTTTCGCCTTCAATTTTCAGGATATTTTTTGACAGAGGGCAGGACTAATAACTCTTGATATACTCGTCAAGATTTTCCGATGTGCGACTCCGGCTGACCCAGAATGCCGAAGCCCAGACCATCAGTGCCGTGGCCTGAGTATCGTCCAGATTTTTAAGTTTCGTTTCAAGGCTGGATTTGCTGGCGCCATGCCGCAAATGAACACTATTCACATCACAGGCGTCTGTAACTCGCAACAGCAAGTATGACAACCGGGTATGATCAGGCAGCAGCCTCATGTCTTTGTGGGATTCGACAATTGTCTTCAACTCGGCAGCGCTGAAAATATGCTTGATGGCGGTAATGGCACGAAAAAAAGTATCCACGGCCCAAGGCAGAATGAATTCCGCCCCGGCGCTTTTGGTACGAAAATAGTCCTTGAGCCACCGCTCCTGATCAGTATTGATGCGTGCTGCGACCTGCGGCATGTATGCCCCCGATGCTTGCTTTGACCATAAAACGTAATCGCATATATTTACTTACAGACAAAACAATCTACACTATTGCAAGGATAAATTCAAGAAAATATCCAGATTTTGAAAATTTTTTGAGAGTGTTGACTTAAATATATATTTCCGGCAGAATACCCCCATCTTGAAAAGAAGGAGAGGGGAAAATGCCGACATGCAAATAATGCGGTGTTGCGGCAGGCAAGCAGCGGTTTCTCTGCAAAGAATGTGGATGCAATTTTAGGGAAGGGGACGCCCGTACAAGCGAAAAAGTTGCGGCCCAAAAAGCGCTTTGCGTGCTGCTGTATGCTATGGCAAAAGGCTCTTTCCGGATGATGGGGTGGGGTGCTGTTACATGGCCGGGAGCTGTATATCCGTCTGAACAGAGGGTATCCTGCGAATGCGTTGTTTGCGTCAA
>JAISZT010000116.1 GCA_031284485.1 Desulfovibrio sp. | reverse complement strand
CTCAACACGCCGGAAGGTCGAATGGAAGCGGCGCAAGCCGCGAACCAGCTTGCGGCCTATCAGCTTCGGGAAGCGCGGGAAATGCGGTCAGTGATGAACACCTATTTCCAGGCGCAGATCCAGGCAGCTTCCAAGGCTGAACAGGAGGCGCAGGCCCGGCGTGAGGCGACGGAACGAGCAATGAATTCGGATAAAATTAAGGGAGCAAGCTCTAAAAAAGGTAAAAGTGACCATTTATAGATGGTCTGCCTTACCCTTTGTTTTCGATGCATCTTTAATTTTGTCAGTATTCATAGTGCATTGTGTATTATAATTACGGAGAGCGTTTACTATGTCCATTTCATTTTTTTTCAAGGCTTCTTCCGCAGTTGATCTGTACAATGCGCATTTTGCTTTATCAAAAGGTTCTTTTGAGAGTTTTATGCCTTCACTCTCTTTGCTGAAACAGCCGGCAACACCAAACATTGTGGACATCATGAGAGCAAGCATAACAAATTTTCGCATACAATTTCCCTTTCTTCTGGGAGTATTCATTGTCCTTACAGTATCAGACGCAGATATCGCGTTTGCCGCTACTGCTAGTCCAGATATTTTGGGTGACATTGACGATATTTTTTACAACAAGTCTGAGGGATGGTCAACCACGCTTGTGCAAGCGGCCTACACGTTATTTCATTACCTGATTATTATTGACATTTGCCTGTTTGGGATACGTGGTGCGCTGGACATCAAAACAGGCGCTCCAATCGGCAGTCTGGTCGGAGAATTTGTACTGTTCATTCTTTTTGCGGCTTTTATGTACACATGCATCAAGTATTATAAAGAATGGTCAAACCAAATTATTCATGGATTTATACAATTGGGCAAGACTGCTGGAGGCGAAAAAGTTGATGTAAGTGATATTTTGCGTACCGGTCTTGATATTTTTGACAATATCAAAGGTGCCATGAAAGCCACTGAACCTATTAACTCCCTTGGGTTTTTTATATCCGGTTTGATCATGCTTTTCTGCTTTGCCTTGATGGCGGCGGAAGTTCTACTGATTAAGTGTGAAGCCTATATCGTCATGAATGCCGGTATAGTGCTGCTCGGTTTTGGCGGGATGCGCTATTTTAAGGATTATTCCATTAATTTTATGAAATATGGCTTTAGCGTTGCCATAAAATTGTTTGTTCTCCAACTTATGATGGGTATCATCATGAGTTTTACCGAAGAATTCAAAGGGGCTGATCCAAATTTCGGTGACATCGCCGTCATGATTGGCGCTTCCATCGTCATGCTCATGCTTACACGCGGCATCCCTTCCATCATTTCATCTTTACTTATAGGCGCGCACGGCGGCGGCGGCGGCATGTCAGGCATGGGGCTGATGGCCGCGGCCGGGGCTATCGGCGGCGCTGTGGGAAGCGCCGTGGCGGGAACTATAAACGCCGGTCGAACGGTAAAGTCTTCGGTCCAGGAAGCGGCGGCAGGCGGCGCGTCCGGCGTCGGGCTTGTCACGCGGTCAGCGAAAAACATTGCGGGAAATGTTGGTCATGCCGTCACTGACTCCATAGTTGGCGCAAACAGTTCACGGCCTTCATTTGGACAACGAACCGCAAGCCACGCCGCAGCACGGCGTGACGCTCAAAAAAACCAACAATCTGAAGGGGAAGGTTAGGAGGTGTATGCAATGAGAATAAAAGACTTTTTTTACCTCGGCTTTTTACTGGTCTGCGGCCTGGGTTCGATGCTTTCCGTGCCGTTCGGCAAAGCGGTCGGCATCATCGGCATGATCGGCGTGGCAACCTTTGGGTTGCTGTTGATCTTTGGCCGTCAGGAGATGAGTGAAGACGTCAAAACGCTGTTGGGTGTCGTTTTCGCCGACTCCGTAGTTGGCACAAAAGGTTCACGGCCTTCATTTGCACAACGAACCGCAAGCCTTTACCCCGGCTTTTTTCTGGTCTTCGCCCTGGGCGCGCTGCTTCTGCCGGACACGGCCTTTGCTTCTGGTGGCATCACAGAGTTTTCCGGACCGTTAGAACAGGTGATGAACACCATTACCGGGCCGGTCGGCAAAGCGGTCAGCATCATCGGCATGGCGCTTTGCGGATTGATTTTGATTTTTGCGCGTTCTGAACTTTCTGAAGGCGTAAAGATGCTGGTAGGCGTTGTCTTTGCCATATGCTTTATCAGCGGAGCGGCAAACATCGTGAATTTCCTGTTTCCGTTCAGCGGCGCTCTGGTGGTGTGATGACAGACCTGAAGACCGTCCCCATACGCCGCTCGCTGCTTCGGCACACGCTTGTGATGGGCGGTGAACGTGATCTGGTCATGACAAGCGCAATGTTTGCCATGTTGACCGGCGCAAGCGGCATGTCGTTCCTGGCATGGACGATAGGCGGTCTGTTTTGGTTTATCGCGCTTTTCGCATTGCGCCGGATGGCAAAAGCCGACCCTTGCATGTCGAAAATCTGGCTTCGGCATCTTACTCAACAGAATTTCTATTCGGCCAGATCCACGGCCTGGGCCGTTGAAAAACGGAAACGGTAGGTGAAAGCGGTGCTGCATCTTTCAGATTTTCGCTCAAAGGCTTTGGGCCTTAATGACCTCCTTCCCTGGGCGGCGCTTGTCGAACCGGACGTTGTTCTCCAGAAAGACGGATCGCTTCTGACTTGTTGGGAAATTCACGGTGAGGATACGTTTAGCGCCAAATCTGAGCGGCTTGAATATATTTCATTTCGCGCCAATGCCTCATTGCTGACCCTGGGGACGGGATGGTCTGTTTTTGTGGACGCTGTGCGGATGCCGGCGATGGCCTACCCTGACCGATCCGCAAGCCATTTCCGGGATCGCGTTTCAGCAATGATAGATGACGAGCGGCGGGAAACCTTCAGCAGCGGCAAATTTTACAGCTCCCGTTCGGTGCTGACTGTTGTTTTCAAGGCTCCGGACGCAGCGGATCAATTGGTGTCCATGGCTGTTGTTGACAGTGATGAGCGCCGTCTGAATGCCCTGGAAAAAGCTCTGGAAACATTCAGGTCAGGAATTCATGAGCTGGAAGTCGCCTTGTCCACCATTTTGGGACTAACGAGATTGAGCAGCTACATAGAAGAAGACGAATACAAGCAAACGCATGAATATTCGCCTTTGCTGAGTTTTTTGCAACTTTGCGCCACAGGCGAAGAATATCCCATCATTGTGCCATCGTTCTGCCCGGTCTATCTGGACGTGCTGTTGGGCAATCAGGATCTGATAGGTGGGCTGTTTCCCCGCATTGGCAATAAATATATGGCGATAATATCCCTGGATGGTCTGCCGCATGAGTCATACCCGGCCATGATGTCCGTTCTGGAAATGCTTCCCTTGCCGTACCGCTTCAGCACCCGTTTCATATGTCTGTCACAAATCGAAGCGTTGCAGGAGGTGGATAAATACCGCAAGACCTGGCGGCAGCAGATCTTCAAATTTTTTGATCAGATGTTCAACAAGGCGAACGCCCGCCAGAACCGCGACGCCGTCCGCATGACGGAAGACGCCGAAGAGGCGTACGCGGATGTCCAGAGCGGCCTTGTTTCGGCAGGATTTTATACGGCCAATGTCGTGCTGTTGCATGATCGCGTTGAAGAACTTGAGGACTGGTGCGACAAATTGCGCCGCGCCTTGCAGTCTCTCGGCTTCGGCGCGCGCCTTGAGCGCGTGAATGCGCTTGACGCATGGCTCGGAACGCATCCTGGCAACTGGTTTGCAAATGTTCGTCGTCCGCTAATTAACACCATAAATTTAGCACATTTATTACCTTTGTCTTCCATCTGGCCAGGCAGACCATATGCGCCTTGCCCGTTCTATCCACCGCAGTCACCGCCGTTGATGTACTGCGCAACGGACGGTTCCACGCCGTTCTGGTTCAACCTGCATGTTGGCGATCTTGGACATGTGCTCATTTTTGGCCCCACAGGCGCGGGCAAATCCACGTTACTTGGGCTTATTGCCGCGCAATTCCTCCGTTATTTCCATGCCCGTATTTTTGTTTTTGACAAGGGCAACAGCATGTACGCCTTGTGCAAGGGCGTCCAGGGCGTCCATATGGACATTGCCGGCGACGCGGAACAGTCATTTTGCCCCTTGCGCTACATAGATGATGAAAATGAACTTTCATGGGCCGCTGAATGGCTGACATCGCTGTGCGCATTGCAAGGTCTGAAAATTATGGCCCGGCATCGTGAATCGATTTTCAACAGTTTGAAAAGATTGGTGGCAAGTCCTGCCGGGATGCGTTCTCTGACTGATTTTATTCATATTGTTGATGATGAGGACGTGCGAAAACATCTTGCGCACTATTCCATCAAGGGCGCAATGGGCAGACTCCTCGATGCTCAGGATGAGCAACTGACACTGCAAGATTTCATGGTTTTTGAAATTGAACAGTTGATGAATCTCGGTGATGAAAATCTGATCCCGGTTCTGACATATCTTTTCCACCGAATCGAAACAGCCCTTACCGGTCAGCCGACCCTGCTCATCCTTGATGAAGCATGGGTAATGCTCGGACATGAAGTTTTCCGTGGAAAAATCCGCGAATGGTTAAAAGTTTTTCGTAAGGCAAACTGTGCGGTCGTTCTGGCTACACAAAGCCTTTCTGACGCCAGGAAGAGCGGTATTCTGGATATTCTGGTCGAATCGTGCCCCACAAAGATTTTGCTGCCCAACAATGAAGCCCGCAATGAGACCCAGCGGGATATGTATCTTGAGATGGGGCTGAACGAGCGTCAGGTAGAGATTATCGCAACAGCGG
>JAISZT010000044.1 GCA_031284485.1 Desulfovibrio sp. | reverse complement strand
CGGATGCCCTCCCTGTCGATTTTTGGCGATTTTCCGGTTTTGAGAGTATTTACTTATGGATAGGCGTTGTCGAGATAACATACTGGAATTACAATCTTTTTCTGGCAAATTCACGGTTTGATAAGTTTCCGGATAACAGATTGATTTTATAAAAATTTTTGCGCCAAAACTATCTATTGACGGACACTCTCAAATAAGGATACCCCATAGTTCACGAACCACCCTTGGGCGTGCGGACAAGGCGCGCCTGGCCGCCTGTCCTGTCCAGCCGCCCGAGGACTGGCCCCAGACGCGGCATGTCATTGCCGCAGGCGCACCGGCCCTCCGGCATAAGGCTGCCCACGTCGCCCGTGCGGTAGCGGATAAGGGGCATGGCTTCGTGGCGCAGGGTCGTGACGACTATCTCCCCCTGATGCCCGGGCGGCAAGGGCGCGCCCGTCCGCACATCCACGATTTCAACCAGAACGTCCAGGGCGCGGATGTGGCAGCCGTTGTGGGTCGGGCATTCCACAGCGCAGCCAAAGGCTGTTTCGGTCAAACCGTAGTGGTCCAGCACTTCGCACTTCCATGCGGCGCGTACGGCGGCCTTGAGTTCGGGATCAATCCGATCCCCGCTGTTCAGCACCCCGCGCAGCGTTGGCGGCGCGGCCGCGGGAAAGGCGCGCAGCAAACCGGCCAAGGGCGTCGGGAAGGTTATCAGGCAGTGGATGCGCTCTCCGCACAGCCATGGGGCCAGATCTTCCCGCGCGGTCGGGCAAAAAACTTCCACCTCAAGGGGACGTAGCGCCCGACGCAGCAGATCGGCCACGCCGTCCGGGCGATCAGCGCCGGGCAGGGCCACGGCAAGACGTTCGCCGGGCTTTACAAGATACCGCATGCCCTCCCTGAAAAAGTCGCAGGTGCGGGCCAGATCGTTTTGTGTAAAGGCCAGCCTTTTGGGGTCGCCCATGGTGCCTGAAGTAGCGTGCAGACTGACCATGCGCTGCACTTCGCCCGGCGGAACGCAGAGAAAATCCCGCCAGTTCCGCAAATCCCCGGCTGTGGTGAAGGGCAGGCTTTCAAAATTCGCAAGTTCAATGGAATCAAGGTCAACGTCCGCCAGGCGCCGGGCGTAAAAACGGCTTTGCCGCGCGGCATATGGCAAAAGGCGACGGAGGCTTGTCTGTTGGGCTTCACGTAGAGTCATTGTTCCGGAGCATCCCCGTAAAGCCGCGCGCCGTCAAGTGAAGTGAGATTGTGCAGACAAAACGGGATCAGACGCCCGTCGGGACGGGCCACATGGATGCAGCATCCGCGCACTCTGTCGATGTCCAGATTCAACGCGTCCTGAAAGGCCATGGCTGAAATGGTGAACCGCTTCTCAGCCCCGGCCCTGCTCAAAAAACGGCTGAAGTCGTCGTTGAGGTTTTGCGCGCTCTCCGGCTTGCCCGATCCTTTCCAGTGCAGGGCGACAAACTGTCTGGCCCGGCGCGCTCCCTCCGCCGCCACTGGCGGCAAATTGGTCGGCGGACAGCAGTTTTGCCCGGCGTCGGGCAGCCATTGCAATCCGGCCCCGTCCGCCGTCCGGGCGTAAACGGCGCTGAAAGAGCAGAGGGCGTGTTCACAGCCCGGCGGGTGAAAATGCTCCGTCCTGACCAGTTCCGGCGCTTGCAGCGCAAGGGCGCGCATGATTTCGGGAAGGGTCAGTCTGGGCGCGTCCCGCATTTCCCAGGGGTAGCGGCCAAACGAAGCCGCAGGCTGAAAATGCACGCCCCGAACGGCGCTACCCAGCGAGAGCGCCAGACGCAGCAGATCCCCCAGTTCGGCGTCGTTGACGCCGCGGGCAAGCGTGGCTACCAGCACCACGCCAAGCCCCGCCGTAGCGCACGCTTGCACAGCCTTGCGCTTTATGTCCATGCAGGCCCTGCCGCGCAGCATTTCAAACACGGCGTCGCTCACTCCGTCCCATTGCAAATAGACGGAATCCAGCCCCGCCGCCCGCAGTTTTTCGGCATAGCCGCGATCCCGGCCAAGGCGCAGACCGTTGGTGTTGATCTGCACAAGGGCGAAACCCTGATCCCGGGCCAGGGCGACGATGGCGGGCAAATCTTCGCGCAACGTCGGCTCCCCGCCGGAAATCTGCACATTGCAGCTTCCCGAGGCGGCCTTGACGACCTTGAATTGCGCTCCCACCACGGCCGGCGGCGGGTCGGGCGCATTTTTGTTTCCGGCGTCGGCATAGCAAACCGGGCAGACAAGATCGCAGCGTTTTGTGACTTCTATAAGCGCCGTGCAGGTGTGCTGGGCGTGCGCGGGGCAAAGACCGCAGTCAAAAGGGCAGCCGTCTGTCAATGAAGCGCCGGGACGGGCGGGATAGGACGGACTTTTCGGCCGCGCCCAGGAGGCAAAGGAGGGCGCGCCTGACATATCGGGCCCGGCGGAAACCCAGACAGGCGCGCTGAAGCTGCCGTGCTCCGGGCAGGTTTTGCGCAAATACGTGGTGTCCCCGTCCTGCTCGTATACGGCTTCAAGGCGGCGCAGGCAGCGCGGGCAAAGGCTTGTGACATGGCGTAAAATCATGCGGGGTCAAAGGTGTGTTGTTATGGCAAGACTCATCGGGCAATCCCCAAGATTACTCCGAAAATTTTTCCTGAAAAAGCCCCACGCCGCCATACTGGCGACGCCATTTAGCCGGTCCGCATTGTGCTTCAGCATAGCGCCTTCCCTTTACAAATAACAACAACCGCCGCGTCTGATTCGGATTTCAGATAAAAATTGCGTCCTGCAATTTTTATCTGCCGGCTGCGGCGGGAACGTGGTCCCGCCTTGCCTCTCGAAATGCTTCGCATTTCGGCGGGACATCCTGTCGCGCATTCCAATTTCAAATTAAAAATTAACGTATTTTTAATTTGGAATTGGAATGACATCATCGGATCTTGGCAAAGACCTTTGGCGGAACTTTGCGGCGGCAGAAATCTGTTGACAATCTTTGATTTATTTGCAATTCTGTAAAACCTTTTGGTGTTTTTGTGGAGGTTGCATGGTTAAAGAAGGTTCCATTGAAATTGACGGCGTGGTGCAAGAAGCGTTGCCCAATGCCATGTTTCGCGTGGATCTGGAAAACGGGCACGCGGTGCTGGCCCACATTTCCGGTAAAATGCGCAAGTTTTATATCCGCATCCTTCCGGGCGACCGCGTCAAGGTGGAGCTTTCCCCCTACGACCTCACGCGCGGGCGCATCACCTACCGCATGAAATAATACATTCCCCCCACGCACAGCAAGGCCCATATTCCGGCCAGGGCATCGTCCAGCATGACCCCGAATCCTCCCGGCAGCCAGTTTTCCGAGGCGCGGACAGGCCAAGGCTTCCATATATCAAAAATGCGGAAAAAAATAAATGCCGCGACGACAAGGATCACGTCCGGCTGCTCAAAAGGCAGCAGCACAAGCCAGACGCCGAGCAATTCGTCAATCACCACTTCGCCGGGGTCTTTGCGGCCGAGCAGAATTTCCGCGCGCGTGGCCGCAAGGCTACCGGTCAAAAAGACAAACAGCAGAATCAGCGCCCGCCAACCGGTGGAAAAAGGCAGATACAGGTATGGCGCGAGCAGGCAGGCAAGGGCGGAACCGCAGGTGCCCGGCGCCTTGGGGGAAAGACCCGCAATGCCCAGACGGCAGTAGAAGAGAGCGCATTTGTCAAAAATCGGCATGTCCTGCCCTGTGAAGGTTGTTTTCTGCGTATAGTACGATCCGCGCGGGTTATTGGCAAGTTTGCGTCCGATTCTTGCCTGATGGCGCGCATTGGTGTATAGATAGCAGCCATGACAAAGCACCACAGCGAAATTTTCGGTCAGTTCCGGTATGATGACAGCCTGACGTACGAGCAGTTGCTGGGGATGGAAGTTCCGCTGATAACAGATTTGAATAATTTGATGTTGAGGGCGGGCGCCGAACATCTGAATTTTACGCCGATGGGGGATGAGCTGTGGCTGCAGTGCTCGTTTACGGCGCACAAACTTTATGTGTACCGCAAGATCGCCCTGGAGATGGCCGCCATGTTGCCGCCCGGCATTACGGGGCGGCTACTCTGCCTTCATAAAAGCCTTGACGCGCTGCATGTTTACTGGATACAGGCCGGACAGTGGGAGGAAGAGGAACGCCCCGTGCCCCAAAAAGCGCCTGACGGATTGAAAATCCGGCGGCTCGGCGGCGTGAAGGCGCAACGGACTGTTGATTGATTTGTCTCGCCCGGGTGGTGGAACTGGTAGACACAAGGGACTTAAAATCCCTCGGCGGAAACGCTGTGCGGGTTCAAGTCCCGCCTCGGGCACCACATCAAATACTAAAGACTTCTTGGTAATTCCGAGAAGTCTTTTATTTTAGCCAAATAAGGCTGGTTTTGCTTCCTCCAAATTCCAAGAGGATTTATCAAAATCCATACTCTCTTGACGGTATCTATGTCGGTACCTTATGGTGTTTGAAAAGGAGATACCGTCATGACTATTACTTGGAGCATAAAGTATTTGTAATTTATGCTGTCCTGAGGTATCATGAGGTCATGGACCACCAAGACACGCGCAAGTTGCCTCGAAGCGCGCAAGAGGCTCTCCGGCAGAAAGTTGTCAGAGCGGTTGTGGTGAAGGAAATGACGCAGAGAGCCGCGGCAAGGCTTTTTGAAGTTTCCGA
>JAISZT010000008.1 GCA_031284485.1 Desulfovibrio sp. | reverse complement strand
ATACTGGAATTACAATCTTTTTCTGGTAAATTCACGGTTTGATAAGTTTCCAGATAACAGATTGATTTTATAAAAATTTTTGCGCCAAAACTATCTATTGATGGACACTTTCTGTTTTTTTACGTTGATTTGTTTATACTACCACCGTACCCTGAACCCTGCTTTTGATGCCTGCCGGACACGGGGGACACACTCATGCCCGCGGCCAAATCCACAGGAGATTCCCATGAACGAAATCAAACGCCAACCCAAGCCCGAAATACTGTATGAGGAAAATCTGGAACAGTTCAATGCCCTTGTGGCGGCGGGAAAAGCTCCCGACTTGCGCAACCGCAACCTGTCAAATCTTGATTTGCGGGGTTTTGACCTCTGCCATGCCGACCTGAGCGGGGCATACCTGAGCGGGGCAAATCTGGGCGGAGTGGATCTGTCCGGGGCAAATCTTTCCGGCGCAAGCATCCGCAAGGCCGTAGTGTCCGGTTGTCTTTTCCCCAAGGACCTCGCTGTCGATGAAATACGCATGTCCCTGGAATACGGCACCCGCATCAGACATCGCTGAAATGAAATTATCCAATTTCATTTTGAATCTCTTCCGTAAGCCGCTGCGCGGCAACGGCTGAAGCACAGAAACTCCGAATTAAAGATAGGGAGAAAATACCCAGCAGGCCGCATTGCGCAGTCTGACCGGCAAGGACTGCCCCTTAAGCCCGGCGAGCGTTATTTCGCGGCTTTGCTCTATGACGCCGTCAACGTGTCCGGCCAGTTTTTCATACAGAGACACGTCAAAAACTTCCATATTCAATTCAAAATTCAAACGCAGACTGCGCGCGTCCAGGTTGGCCGAACCTATCTGACTGTACCGGCCGTCAATGACAAGCAATTTCGTATGGGCAAAAGGCTTCGGCCTCATCCAGACCCGTACGCCGGCCTCAAGCAGCGCCGGCAAAAGGCGCAGCATGGCCCAATGCACAAAGGGCAGATTGTTTTCGGCCGGCACAACCACCCGCACGTCCACGCCGCGATGCGCCGCGGATCGCAGGCTGGACACAAGATCACGGGAAGGGAGAAAATAGGGGGTCATGATTCGTATTGAACGCCGCGCGGCGTTTATAACGCCGCAAAAAAGATCATTCAAAACATCCGTGTCCGTCGCCGGGCCGTCCATTACAACGCGGCAAAGGCTTTTGCCCGCCTGAGGCGGACTTTCAAACGACGAAAAATCGTCTTCATTCCGTGCGAAACTCCAGTTACGCAAAAAAGCGTGGCGCAACTGCCCGACAATAGGCCCCATACAGGTGAAGTGCATGTCCTGGACGCAATTTTTTCGGGCGTTTTGCAGGTTGTTGTCCGAAATGTTCATCCCTCCGGTAAAGGCAATTTCGTCACAAATCAGCATTTTCCTGTGATTGCGCAGGTTGACCGCAAAACTTGGCGGAAAAAGCCTTGGCGGCAGAAAGGTGGCGGTGCGAACGCCATGCTCCGACAATTTCTTCCAGGGTTTGTTCCAGGAATACAACATGCCCACGCCGTCCACGAGCACACGCACGTCCACGCCGCGCGCGGCGGCGGCGGAAAGTGACGCGGCAAACGCCGCGCCGACGACGCCGTCATTAAAAATGTACGTCACAAGAAAAACATGCCGTTTGGCCTGTTCTATGGCTTTGAGCATGGCGGGGTAAGCTTCGTCGCCATTGAACAACGGCGTCAGGGCGTTGCCTTCGCTGAGGGGCCGACGCGTCAGGCGGTGTCCCGGATGTTCCATATGGGCCACGCCTTCCGGCAGGCGTTCAGCGGGAATTTCCCGGCAATCGCCATCCTCTTCGTGGACAAAACGGCGTACGATCTTGCTGCCGCGACGCTCCGCCCTGCTGATTCCAAAGATGGCATAGAGAAGGGGACCGACGCCGGGCAGCAACAGTGAAGCGGCCGACCAGCCGAGAGCGGATCGCGGATCGCGCTTATTCAGCAAGGCGTGACAAACCGCCAGCCATGAAAGCGCATGCACGGCCAACAGACCCAATGTTTGCAAAAGCAGCAAGGCAGCCTCACCGGTTACGCTATCCCGCGCGTTTCCCATTCTTTGGGGTAAGGGCAATCCGGTTGCGTTCAACGGCGGCGGTCAGATCCGGCAGCAAGTCCTTGATCGCGTTCATATCATTGGCCCGAGCCGCCCGTTCAACACAACTGGCCATGCGCGCCAGTACCCGTAATCCGTGCGTTTCAGATTCCCGGGCGATTTGTCCGGCCGCCTTGCCCACCTGCGCGGCGTGCCGGTCGTTAAAGCCCTTCTGCGCATCCTGCATGGCGGCATCCAGATGCATGACCAACTGTTCCGTGCTGCCATCCGTAGCCTGCCGCACAGGCGCGGCCGGCGGAGTCGCGGCCGGCGGAGTCGCCGGTCTGTCCCTGTCGGCCGGCACTGCCCCGGCGATAAAATCCATAAACGAAGATACGCCTGAAGCGACAGCTTTCGAGTGCTGCTTCGCGGAAGCCAGCGCCTGCTGCGTTGCGGCCTTGACGCTGGAAATAGCCTCGGACGCGGGCTTGGGAGCAGGCACAGGCCTGGGAGCAGGCGCGGACGCAGGTCTGTGAACCGGCACAGGCCTGGGAGTCGACACGGGCCTAGGAGCAGGCGCGGACGCAGGTCTGTGAACCGACACAGGCCTGGGAGCCGGAGCAGGCCTGGGAGCCGGAGCAGGCGCAGGAGCCGGAGCCGGAGCCGGAGCAGATGCAGTTTCTTCAGGCGCAATTTTTTCGGACGCGCTTTCATTCAGTATAGGGGTAGGCTCTCCCACCCATTCGTCATAACCGGAGTTGACGGGGCTTGTGTACGCCGCGGCGGGGGTAGCCGTCACATTGCGCGGATCGGGTGAAGGGGAGCGGGGGGCGTCAACGCCAACTGCGTCCGTTTGCGGACGCATTCCCGTCACACCGCGCACAGCGGCCTCGGCGGCCAAAACCTCGGAGGAGACATCCGTGTTTTCCCGGATAACGTCAGCTTCATTTTTATCAGTATCCGCCAACGCCATTGGTTCAGGCAACACTTTTTCGTCCCCGGGCGCATCACTTTTTTCTTTCGGGTCGTCCACGGCATGAAGATCATCCGGCTGCGCGGCATTGCCGCCGGAAGTACCGTCGACAATTTTTATGCCCGCATCGTCGGGTTCGTAAGGGTTGACAAAAATGACTTCATCGACGGCGGGCGGCTTTTGGGGCTTTTCCCGATTGGGTTTGTCCATGTTGTTGAGAAAATCCCGCAATCCCGCCTGAATGTGGGACTCGTTCAGATTGGGCAAGGGTTCGTTTTCCTTCAGGCCGCTGAACAGGCCGCCATCGGGTTTGCCGCCGATTTTGCCGGCCGCCGGGTCACGCAGGGAATCAGTGAAACTCAACAAATCCGGCAGGGCTGTAATATCCGGAATATTCAGCAGGATAGCGTCGTTTTGAGCTTTTTCGCGCGTTTCCGGTTCCGGCAAGGGCGGCCGCCCGACAGGCGTCCGCGTGCCGGCGGAATCGGACGAAACAACGCCGACGGAAGAATCCGTCCCGATTGTCATGTCCGTCTTGACGTCGTTCGGCCCGGATATATCCGGCAAAAGTATCGGATGAGAATCGTCCGCCGCGCCGTCAATCCGCGCGGCCTCGTCCAGAATTTCCTGCACTGTCTCACAAAAAGATTCACTGTCCAGCGGCTTCAGCAATGCGTGGGTAAAACCCGCGTCGGCCAGGGCCGCCCATTCGCTGTCGTCTGGAGTGATGGCCAAAATCTTGCAAAACGGCAACGACGCCTCACGGATACTTCGTTCAAATTCCTGAAACAGCATCGGCATTTGTTTGACATGGGAATCTTCAACCACAAGAAGCAGCGCCGGGTCCATCCTGTGCGCCCGCAGCGCGTCCGCCGGAGTGAACGCTCTGCTGACCCGGCATGGCAGGTTTTTCAGCATGTCGGCCATCAGTTGACAATCTTCGACAGATTCGACCGTAATGATCACATGGGGCTGCGCCGCCGCCGGCGGCGCGGCGACTGCTCTTTCCTTGATCTCGTCAACCGTTTCTTCCTGTTCAAGACTGACAAGACGCAGGGTAAAGGCTATGGTGGCACCTCTGGGCCCGCACTCAAGCCCCAGAAAGCCCATATTTTCCCCCGCGAGTTCCCAGGCGCGCGTCAAAGCCAAACTGGAGCGATTGTACGGCGGCATACCTGAACCGGTGTCGGTAATTGTAAAAAGCAGATGCCCGGCGTTGGCGCTTTCCGGGACACGCCGCGCCGAAAAATGCACCGCTCCGTGCCGCGTCGCCTGTATCGCGCTTTCCAGAAGCAGATTGAGCGTTTCAAGCAGAGCGGCTCCATCGCCCTCGTACATGTGTCCAAGGTGCGGCGGCATATACCATGCCAGCCCGATGCCCGTCGACTCCGCCAGCGGAGCCGCTGTGTCGTGGGCTTCCCGCATCAAGCGTTGAAGATTGAAGGGCGCGGGAGGTATTTTTTCGATGTTTTTCCGCCCCGCCTGTCCGGGATTGCTTATGGCTGCCGCCATATTCCTGGTCGCGTCCAGCATGTTTTCAACATACAGGCGCGCCGCCGGGGGCAGCGCGCAACGCTCCAGCGCCGCGCCGTCCCGCATCAGGCATTCCACAGGCTCACGCAGGGCGCTCGCCAGAACATGCGCCGAAGCGCCGGCGGAAGGGTCAAAGCCCGCCGCCGAAGTCTGGTCGTCGGAATCGTCAGGGGGCACCAGCCGCAGATTGGGGTCGTTAAGAGCCTCCTCCGCGCCGGAAAGCAGGCCTTCCGCCGACGCCCTCGCCTTGCCGTCCGGCAGGACATTTTTTTCAACGATGATCACATCGCGTGAAACGGATGTGGTGGCAATGAGCATAACGCTCAGGGCCACGCCCCACACAGGAAGCGACGCCAGCAGACTTGCGGAAAAGTCACCTTCCAGCCCCAGCACGCCCGCGGCGGTGAACAGGGGGGGGATAAGGCAGCCCAGCAAAAAACGCCCGCCTCCCTTGAAGCCCATGATGCAGGCCCCCAGTGAACTTGGAACAAAGAGCAGCATGCCGACGGGCCACAATTCCAGACTGCGGCCCAGCCAGGCAAAACTCTGCAAAAGGGGCAAAAGCGCGAACAGCGCGCCCGGCAATGACAACAGCAAAAACTGGATGTCCAGAACCCGGGACCGGCTTCCGGCGTTTATCAGGTGACGCCCCACATGCGGCAGCAACATCAGGGCCATGCCCGGCGTCATCATGCCCACGGCTTCTTGAATGCCGATATGCGACCCGCCATACACAGGCGCGCCGATAACAGCCTGCGCCAGCGCCACCCCCGCATACAGGGCGGCCCAAACACGCCACTGGCCGCTTTCGGACACTCCGCGCAAAAGGCAGAGCAACATCACCACGGCCAGCGCCAGCGTGGCCGCGGTTCGCGCCATACGGCTCCGGTTGTCGGCCGTGTCCTGCACTGTCCGCAGCGCGGGCGCAAACCAGAGGCCGGGCAATCCCTCAACGCGCACAAGGCAGGTCACCGGCTCTCCGGCTTCCGGCAACAAAAACAGGTTGTGTCCGACTGTCCGCGTTTCACGCCACGCCTGCGCGGAACCGGAAGGAGACGACACATAAAGCAGGGGAACGCCGGGCACGCTTTCGCCCATATCCAGAAACCTTGCCGCCCCCGGCGACAGCACAAAATGAAACCAGACAACGCCGTTTTTGTCGGACATGGCCTTGAGATGGAACAATGGCTTGAAATATCTTGCATTGTCTGGGGCGGCGACTTCTTCAACATCCATGTCGCCCGATTCGTCCAGCAAAAAAGCAAGCGTCGACGAAAACGGGACGCGCGTCGTCTGCTGCGCGGGTGACGCGGGTGTTTGAACCGCCGCAAAAGAGCCGCCCAGAACACATATCGCACACAGGAATGCAATAAACAAATATCTGTCCATACTGATTCCGCCTGTCAATAAAACATGCCGCACGACCCGCTCAACGCACCTGCTTCAGTATTTCCGAAACAGCCTGACCATTGGATGCGCGCGCGTCAGGTTTAACGCGCAGCAACTGCTTCCAGACACGAACGGCGTCTTCCTTGCGACCCAGGTCGTAAAGAAGAACAACTCCCTCGTTAAACTGCGCATTTACATGTCCGGCATCAATAGCCGAGGCTTTGCGAAAGCATTCCACAGCTTTTTCGTAAGCGCCGGATTCCCGATACATTATCCCGAGGTCCGTGAGCACGTCGGGGTTGCCGGGCACAAGGGCAAGTGATTGCTCATAGGCCGCTATCGCTTGTTTTGTCTGATTTGTATCAAAATAAAGATTGCCGAGTTCCGTCCAGCGATTGGCGTCCTTGGGATTGAGCAGCGTCGCTTTTTCCGCTTCGGCGATTTTACGGGCCAGTTCCGGAGGCATGGGCGGCTGGGCGCCTTTTTCCGTCGGCGGCGCGGCGGCGGGCTTGGAGCTTGTCACGATCGCTTGTGATTTCTTCATGGCGTCGGCCGCTTCCTGAGGACGCCCGAGATTCTCCAGTATCTGACTGAGCAGGTGGTAAGGGTGCGGATTATTGGCGTCAAGAACTATCGCGCGGCTGACGAATGTTTCCGCCGCCTGCCAGTTTTTACTGCCTATCAGCGCTTCGGCCAGACGAATCAGCACGTCCTGGTTTTTCGGTTCTTGCGCCGCTTTTTGCATAAGGGCGCCGATGGCTTCAGCGCCTCTGTCGGCGGAGGCCGATGAGGCGGCCGGCGCTTGCGCCGCAATCTGCACGGTCTTAAAATTTTCCGGCAAATCGCGCAAAGCCAGCGCCATGACAACAAATCCCGCAAAGAGCAAAAAAGCCACGACGCGCGGCGCGCCGCCGATCCGGTCAGCCATGAAGCTTCTCCCATTGCGCCAGACGCGCCGCCAGCGCGCGCTGCCGCGCCGCCAGAAAAGACAGGTATGCGCCCATGCCGACCCACACCGCCGCATTGGCAATGACAACCCAAAGTACCCCGTCCACGATTTCCACTCTCCAATCTGTTTTCTCAGGCCATATTTTTCAAGGCTTCCACTCTGTCGCGCAAATCCAGTTGGCGTTTGCGGAGCAGCAAAAGGCCGACCCAGAATAGCCCGAAAGCAAGCACACACGCAATGACCGTCAACTTCATTTCCGGCTCAAGGCCGCCGTCCTTCGCCGCAAAAACAGCCGGGTGCACGGAACGCCAGATTCTTGCCGAAACGAACACCAGCGGAACATCCAGAAAAGCCACAATACCCACAACCGCGCACACAAGATTCCTGCGCCGCCCGGGCATGTCCAGACCGCGCAACACCAGATATCCCGAATACGCAAACCACATGACAAGGGTTGTCGTCAGGCGCGGATCCCACGTCCACCAGACTCCCCAGGATTTTCTCGCCCACAGTATGCCGGTCACCAGCGCAAGCCCGCTCAACAGCACGCCCGTTTCCGCCGCCGCCGCGCACAGGTTGTCCACGCCGGGCGCGCGTTTCAGTATATAAAAGATTGACCCCAGAAAAACCACTAAAAAGCTTGTAAGCGCCCACCATGCCAGGGGCAGATGGATATAAAAAATTTTCTGGACAAAACCCATCCTGACTTCCGACGGCGCGTAAACATACACAAGCCACTGGCAGCACGCAACGGCCAGACAGCCAAAAACAACCAGAATATGCGCCAGGTCCGGTTTTTTCAGCATTATTCGTCTCCCGCGTACAAAAAACCGAAAAGCAGCAATCCGGCCGCCAGAAAAACAGCGTCAAAAGCGCAGGCGAGTTTCAGCCACATACCGGGGCCATCGGGAGAAAGCGTTCCAAAAGCCTGACTGCCCACGCTGATGCCCGCCAGCAAAAGCGGCACGAGCAGGGGAAAAAGCACAATGCTCATGAGGGACTCACGCGCGCCCTGCCCCTGGAGAGCGCCGAGAAGCGAGCCGAGGGCGCACAGGCCCGTGTCCACAAGCAGAAGAATCAGCAAGGCTGGCAACAGTGCCCCGCTCAAATTTTGTCCCAAAAAAACAATGGCGACCGGCAAAAAAACCGCCTGGGCCATCAACAGCAGGCTGAAACCCGCAATGGACTTGCCAAGCCATACGGCCTGTATGGGCGCGGGAAGCAGCAAAAGCCCGAGGCGGGCGTTATTGACTTCCTCCAGGGCGTACAACTGGCTGAAAATCAGCACATGGCAAAAGGTTGAACTCAGCCAGAAAATTGTTGCCGCGCCTTGCGGGCTTGTGTGTTCGCCGATTCCCTGTGAGAGACTGAACACAAAAAACAGCAAAAATCCCAGCAGCAAAGCCTGTACAAGGCCGTTGCCCCTGGCGAGCGTCAGAAGCAGATCCTTGCGGGCCACAGCCAGGGTCAGGCGCAGCACGGCTCGCCCTCCGCGCGGACGGCGGCATCGTAGTCCGAGGGCGAACCGTCGAAAGCCAGCTTACGGTTGTCAAGCAGCAGAATGCGATCCGCCAGCGGCGCGTCCGCGGCGACATCATGGCTGACAAGCACCACGCAGGCGCCGCGTGCGCGGGCGGCCAGCACCTCCTGATGCAAAAAAACTCGTGAAGCGGCGTCCAGCCCCGTACCCGGCTCATCCAGCAGCAGCATGTCCGGATCAGGCATAAGCACGCGCGCCAAGTTGAGGCGTTGGGCCATGCCGCGCGAAAAAACGCCCGCCCGCTCGCGCGCGCAGGGCGCAAGCCCCACGCGGCCGAGAACGGCCAGCAAATCGTCTTCACCCAGATCCATGCCGCCAGCATCGCTCCAGAAACGCAGATTCTCCAGAGCGGTGAGGCCGGGGTACAGAAAGGTGGCGTGGCCGAGATACCCTGTGCGTCGCGAGCGCGACGACGCGGCTTCACCCGTAAAACGCGCCGTTCCCGCGCTCGGACGCGAAAGCCCGGCCATAATACGCACAAGAGTGCTTTTCCCCGCGCCGTTTCCGCCGATCAGCAGTGAAATGCTGCCCGCCGTAAAAGAACAGCTTATGTTTTCAAGAACAGCCTTGTCACCGTAAAATTTTGCGATGCCTTGCATCTCAAGCATGGGGGCGGAGTATCCTCACAGTCACTTCCTGCGTTTTCGTCTGATCTTGCGCACAGGCGCGGCCTTGCTGGCAATTTCCTCCACAGCTGCTTCCACGGCCTTTTCCGCGGCGGCGGCGGTTCGTCCGCGCCCGAACAGGGATACCAACGGAAAAAGACAAAGCAGCGTTCCGCCGATCCAGAGCCAGTTGACCAGCGGCTTCACGCTCACCCTAACCATCACCCGCATGTCATTGTCAAGCCCCAGCAGCGAGGCGTAGATTTCATCACCAAGGCTCGGAATGACGTCCACTTCGGAAAATTGCATGGTTCCGAATTTGTCGTAGATGCGCCGCTGAGGCGCGACAACGCCGACCATTTCATCATTTTTGCTGATTTGCAGCCGGCCGGTGATAAACTCGTAACCCGTTGCCCGCCCGCCGGTTATTTCCTGGAGCGTGGCGGTATACTCGCCTATCTTGCCGGATTCCCCCCTGGCGAGCATCATGTCCTGTTCTTCGGCGTAGGGACCGGAAAAGGCAATGCCGAGGGCCATAAGAGCCATGCCCAGATGCGCGCCCCAAGCCCCCAGAAAGACCGGGCGGCGAAAGCCGTGTTCTTTCAGAAGCAGCAACACACCGAAAATAATGGTTATGCTTGCGGCGGCAGTGATCTGCGGCGTGAACTGGCGGTAACCGAGGTTCCAAAGCGAGGCGGCGGCAATGACAAAGACGCCGGCTGCCGCGAGAAAGATTTTTTTGCGCCGCAAGCCGCCGTCCCAGGCAAACCAGGGACAGACGGCCATAAACAGCATGAGGGCCGCGCCCAGCGGCAGGCAGACGCGGTTATAAAAAGCGGCGTCCAGACCACGCGGCGCATCCATCCAGAGCGCGCTGAGCACAGGCCACATCGTCGCCAGCAGAATAATTGCCGCAAGCGCCAGCAGTATCCAGGCCACCAGCGTCAGCATCCCTTCGCGGCTCTCCAGCGCGGCAAGGGGTTTGCCCGCGCGCGGGGCAAAGGCCGCCGTCAGGAAGGCGACAACCAGCGCGACGACAATAAAGACAAGCAGAGGCACGCCCACCGGGCTGTCCCCAAAGGCGTGCACGGACTCAATAACGCCGCTGCGCACTATATAGGTGGCGAAAAAGGCCGATATGGTCGTCAAGGCCATCATGCACACATTGACGCGCCGGAGCTTGTCGCGCCGCTCTTCCACAATCAGGGTGTGCAGGGAGGCTGTGCCCACAAGCCAGGGGATCAAAGAGGCGTTTTCCACAGGATCCCACGCCCAGTAGCCGCCCCAGCCCAGTTCCATGTAGGCCCACCACGCGCCCAGCACGATGCCGGCTGTCAGAAAAATCCAGGCGGTCAGCATAAAGGGGCGCGCCAGCCTGAACCAGGGCACTTCGGACTGGTCGTCGCGCCCGGCAAGCGTCTGGGCCAGCGCCAGGCAGGCGGGCACGGTAAAGCCGCCGTACCCCAGAAAGAGCAGCGGCGGATGAAATATCATGCCGGGATTCTGGAGCAGCGGATTCAAACCGTTGCCGTCCGCGGGAACGGGGCTGTGCGTCACAAAAGGGTTGCTCCAGACAGTCAGCACAAGGGTGAAAAAGGCCATGATCGCGTAAAAAAAGGCCCAATACCAGAGCCGCACGGCCGGCCGCAGCGTTTTGCAGGCGCGCGTGCGCGCAAAAAGGCTGCCGCTGACGCTGACAGCCAGCGCCCAGAACAGCATGGAACCCGGCTGCCCGGCCCAGAAGGCCGTAAGGCGGTAAAACTCCGGCAGAATGTTGTCCGTGTAGCTCGCCACATATTGCAGGCTGTAATCACGCCAGTACAGGGCGTGGAGCAGCAGGGCCGAAGCCAGCAGCAGCGCGCCGGTGACGATCCAGTGGCCTTTTTCAAGCTGACGCGCCCAGGCGTCATCGTTTGTCGCGCTGGCAAAAGAACGCTTCCCTCCCAGGAGGGCATAGAGCGCTGTACAACCGCAGACAAGCGCGCAGAGCAGGGCAAGAACCTGCATGACATTGGCGAAAAAATACATGGAAATCCTTTATTCGGGCATTGCTGTCAGATTTTACGGTTTTCTTTCTGGTATTTTGAAGGACACTTGGTCATGAGCGTCCTAGCCATAAAACGCCCGTCCGCCCCCATGCCGCCTTCGACAATGACTTCCGCGCCGCCCTTGAACGTGTCCGGCACAGCGCCGCTGTAGCTGACCACGATGACCTGCGCCGCGTTGTCCTTGTCCTGCAGATGAAAAGTAACGCCGGTGCCGGCGGAGTGTTTTTCAATGCCCTGGTCGGACACCGCACCAAACAGTCTGGCCGCCGTCAGTTTGTCCGGCGAAACGGCCTTTGCTTCGGACACGTTGAGAAAATAAACGCTGTTTTCCGTAAAGGCGGAAAACGCCAAAAAGCCCACGCCACCCAAAAAAAGGAGCAGGGCCGCCACGTAGACCGGGGTATTTTTTTCGCGCGCCATAGTGTGTCGCTCCTGTCCTGTGCCGTCTATTGGCGAATTATGTAGCACACTTTACTTTTTTTTACAAGCGCGGACATGGAAAACCATAATCCATGTATAGACCCGCCCCCCGAGTCAAGGTTTTTTTGAGTTTCCGAATCGAATGCTATCCATGTATCCGGCATCTTTTACGGGATATTTCCCTGTGCCCATGATGAAATCCGCTCTATGTGTCCAAATCACCACGTCGACCTCAGAGGCCACTGGATTATCCTGGTTTTCACATAGACGGTCCGACCGTTGTTCATCAAAACCTCAATTCGTATTGTGTTGGCGGTACATCTCCATAGTTGCGCTCTCAGCAAAAAGGATATCCCCGGAGCCGCCTCGCGCCACATGTGGGCCGATGCGACAACGCGCTGTCAAGGGCGCGTAGCGGCGAAGCTTCCCTTGACAGCGCACAGGAGCAAGGCACCGTGGCGCTAAAGAGCGGCAAGGGGATATCCTTGGTGAGCTGAGCATGTTCCATAATTTCCTTTGCGTGGTTCACTGGATTACGCTGCCAATGCCTTGCAGGCTTTTGAGATATCGTAGGCTTCCCCTTTTGCGAGAACGACCCACGCCATCTTGACCAATTTATTGGCAAGAGCGGTCGCCGCCTTGCATACTCCTTTACGGGCCACCAGGCCCAAAATCCATGTATCCAGGGCAGTCATCATTTTGAGTGGTTCGCCATCTTCGCCTTTCTTTCTTCTGCCGATACCCTGAATGACCGCACGGGCGCACAGGATGAGCAGTGTCCGCAGCCGCACGTTCCCCCGCTTGCTGATACCAAGCATCCGTTGTTTGCCGCCGGAAGAATGCTCTCGTGGCGTCAGACCCAGGTACGCCGACATTTGACGTCCGTTGCGAAATTGTTCGGCGTTTCCGACATGGGCAACCAGAGCGACAGCGCTAAGAGGCCCGATGCCGTTGATCTTCATCAATCGCTGGCAGCTTCTTGTCTATCTGCCCCAGACAATCCCATAGATTGGTCAGTTCAGTTTACATAGGCATACCTCCTTGACCGTATTTTCTAAACTTTTTCTAAAAAATCAAGAATTGAACGATCCTGACTGAAGGAGGGGAGCGTTATTTTTTCACTTGTTGTCACCAATTGAAAAAAACGCTCCCCACATTTCAGTAACATGCACTATTTGAAGTGCTTCGCGTCAAGATGTTCGTACTTTGGCAGATAGCGCGTGGGCAGCGCCAGCGCGTCGCGGCGGAACGGCGGCGCGAGCTTCCAGCCGTCGGTCATGATTTCTATCACAGC
>JAISZT010000096.1 GCA_031284485.1 Desulfovibrio sp. | reverse complement strand
AAAGTACCGTTTGACTATCAGGAATGGATGCTCCACCTTGCTCCGTACAGACGATTTGCGACGTTCAATCTGCTTTTCCCAGTCAATACACCCGGCAGGCATTCGCTGGACGCTTTTATGGCGGCGATTGATGCGGTACTCTTTCGTTGACAGACTCGGGGATATGCGAGTACGAAGAAAGCGGGCCGGATGGAATGAACAATTCCTCGCCTCTGCTCTCGGCGCTGTCCCTGAGTGATACTTCATTCATTCGATTGCCCTGAAGTCATCCATAATCCTGCTTGACGAAAACGCATAATCAGCCTATGTGTCGTAGCTCCTGGTAAACACTCCTTTTCAACGCACAGATATGCCCGTGGACTAAAACAGATGTTTGAGAGCCTTTCTGACAGACTTTCCGGCGTGTTCCGCTCTTTCAGCGGGTATGGCCGCCTGACGGAAGAAAACGTGCGGGAAGGTTTGCGCGAAGTCCGGCTGGCCCTTCTGGAAGCGGACGTCAACTTCAGGGTTGTCCGGGATTTTGTTGAACGCGTGCGTGAAAAATGCCTCGGGCAGGACGTTCTCAAGGGCGTAAGCTCCGCCCAGCAAGTAGTGAAGGTTGTCCATGACGAGCTTGTCGCCCTGCTCGGCGCCGAAACAGCCGCGCTCAATCTGCAGGGGTCGCAGCCAGCGGTGATCATGCTGGTGGGCCTGCAGGGTTCAGGCAAAACCACGTCGGCCGGCAAGATTGCAAATTTGTTGCGCAAACAAAAAATGCGCCCTTACCTCGTGCCGGCGGACGTGTACCGTCCGGCCGCCATTGAACAACTCACCGTGCTTGCCGCACAGTTGGAAATGCCCTGCTTTCCATCCAGCGTGGGCATGAACCCTGTGGAGATCGCGCGGGCTGCGCTGGAGGAAAGCCGCAAGCAGGATATTCAGGCTTCCGTGCTGCTTCTTGACACAGCTGGCCGCCTGCATGTGGACGAGCCGTTGATGGAGGAGCTTTCCGCCATCAAGGCCGCCATAAATCCTCAGGAAATTTTGTTTGTGGCCGATGCCATGACCGGCCAGGACGCCGTGACGGTGGCCGAAGCTTTTAACGCGCGTCTCGGGCTGACGGGCGTTGTGCTGACAAAGATGGACGGCGATGCGCGTGGCGGCGCGGCGCTCTCCATTCGCGCGGTGACGGGCGCTCCGGTAAAATTTGTGGGCGTTGGCGAGAAACTCTCGGAAATGGAGGTTTTTCATCCGGACCGCATTGCCGGGCGTATCCTGGGTATGGGTGATGTTCTGACGCTGGTGGAAAAAGCCCAGTCCACAATCAACGCCGAAGAAGCCGAAGCTCTGGCCCGCAAGATGCAGAAGGCTTCTTTTGACCTGGAAGATTTTCGCACACAGATGCGGCGCGTCAAAAAACTGGGATCGCTTGACAGCATTCTGAAGATGATTCCGGGGCTTGGCGGCATCCGGGAAAAGCTGGCCGAAGCAAGCGGGGCAGTGCCAGAAAAAGAATTAGCGCGTACAGAGGCTATCATCAATTCGATGACCATGGCCGAACGCCGCAATCCTGATCTGCTCAACGGAAGCCGCAGGGCGCGTATCGCCAGGGGCGCGGGCGTGACTGTCGCCGCGGTGAACCAGATGGTGCGCCAGTTTGAACAGATGCGCAAAATGATGAAATCCATGATGGGCGGCAAAGGCGGAACAACGCCAAAGATGCCCCATGTTTCGGGTATGGGCGGCATGCCGTTTCCCGGTGGAAATTTTCCGATGGAACGGTCGTCCGGCAACAAATCCGCCGCAAAAAAACGAAAAAAAAGAGAACGTCCCAAGCGTAAAAAAAAGTAGGCATTTTCTTTCTTGCCCTTTTGTGGGCGCAACGATAACATAAGATTCATAAAGGGAGTTTGACACATGGCAGTAAAGTTGAAGTTGACGCGTCTTGGCAGTAAAAAGCATCCTTTCTATCGCGTGGTTGCCGCTAATGACGAGACCCGCCGCGATGGTCGTCCGCTGGAATTTCTGGGGTATTACAATCCGATGGTCGATCCGGCCGATGTGAAGCTTGACGCGGATAAAATAAAGCAGTGGCTCGCGCGCGGCGCTGAAGCCACCGACACTGTGCGGTCGCTTATCAAAAAACATATGTCCTAGCGTGTTGACACAGCATATTCGAGGTGCGTGATGAAGGCGCTTATTGAATACGTTGCCAGATCGCTGGTGGACAGCCCTGACGAAGTGCAGGTCAGCGAGGTGGAAGGCGAGCAGACTACTGTGCTGGAACTTAAGGTGGCCAAGGAAGATGTCGGCAAGGTTATCGGCAAGCAGGGCCGTACAGCCCGCGCCATGCGCGCCATTCTGTCCGCCGTTTCCGTCAAGTCCAAAAAACGTGCAGTTCTGGAAATTCTGGAATAATACCAGAAGATTACATGCCGAGCACAATGATCCTCATGGGCGTACTGGCGCGTCCGCACGGCATCAAGGGTGAAATTTACGTTGACTGGTATGCGGATTCCCCCCTGTGCGCCGATATGCCGCTGTGGCGGCAGGACGGTGAGTGTGCGTGTTGCGCTGTCAGGGTTCTTGCCTGTCGTCGGCATAAAGGCCGCCCGATGCTGCGCCTGGAAGGCGTGACGGATCGCAATGCCGCCGAGGCCCTGCGCGGACAGAAACTCCTTGCGGATCGCGCCTCTTTCCCGAAACTTGCGGATGATGAAGCCTATGTTGAAGATTTGCTGGGGTGCGACGTATTGCTGCCTGACGGGCGGCGTCTGGGGCGTCTTGAACGCGTCGAATGCAATCTCGGTCAGGATATCTGGGTGATTGTCACGCCGCAGGGCGCGGAGGCGCTGTTTCCGGCCCAGCCCTGTTTTATAGTCGGGATTGATGTGGCGGGACGCATTGTGCGCATTGATCCCCCGGAAGGATTGCTGGATATCTGCCTTTCCTGAAAAGTCATGCACACGTCCGACCAGCATAACATCCACAAAGATACCGCGCCGCTCCTGGCTGTCATGTGCTGTGGGCTTGGTTCCGTATGGCCGGGCATGGGGCGTGAACTGTACGACAATCTCCCGGCCGCAAGGGCGGCGATGGATCGCATAGCGGCGGTGGCCGACTGGGACGTGCTGGCGCTCATGGACGAAACTGAAATTGAAATAATCAGCCAGAGCCGTTGGCAGTTGCCCTATCTCTTTGTGCTGGAATACGCACAGTGGAGTCAGATCGCCTCTCTTGAGATTGCGCCGTCCATCATGTGCGGACACAGCCTGGGGGAGATGATAGCCCTGTGCTTCGCTGGCGCCTATGAGCCGGAAGTCGCCTGGGAAATGATGGAAACGCGCGCCAGACAGATGGTCAATCTGGAAATTGAGGCGGCCAATGAAGCTGGCAGCAAAACCGGCATGTTGTCCGTGCATGCCGGAATGGATGTTATTGACGATTTGCGCCAGTCACTGCCTTCACTGTATATTTCCAATTACAATACGCCGCGTCAGTTTATTTTAAGCGGCCCGCGTGATGTTTTGCTTGAGGCCCGCAAGATTTTGCGCGTGCGGAAAATTCCGGCGATTGTGCTCAATGTCGCCCTTGCCTTCCACCATCCGTCCATGCGCGTGCTGCGCGAACCCGCCTTATACTGGCTCAACGCTTTTGAGATGCGCAGGCCCCATTTGCCCGTACTCAGTGATGTCACGGCGGATTTCTATCCGCAGGATCAGTCTTCGATCAGCCGTTATATTGCCGATCTGGATGAAAATTCCGTGCGTTGGACAGAGGGTGTGCGCGTTATGTGGGACAGGGAGGGCATACGTCATTTTCTGGAACTTGGCCCGCAGGATATTCTTTGCGGTCTGGTGGACGCCATTGAGCCGCAGGCTCTCTGTATGCCCGCCGGTCGAAGGGGCAAAGAGGCTGAAGAAATGCTGCGTGTATGCGCGCAGTTGTACAGCCTTGGCCATGTAAAACGCAAGCCGGACATCGGGCAGACGGCAGGCAGGCCTGAAAGCAGGGGCACGCCTGCCGCAACTGCGCCGAAACACAGCGTCATTTCCGAATCGCTGAAAGATTTTCTGGAGATACTGGCAAAAGCCTGCGGTCGGCCTGCGGATGAACTTGGTCTGGAAATGGATCTGCGTTACGATCTGGCGTTGCGTTCCAGCCGCTTTCCCGCCCTTATTCTGGAAGCGGAGCAACGCCTTGGCCTGGCAATCAATTTTGAAAAATTGCTGGGTGTCTCCACGGTGGGGGATCTGGCGCGTGTTTTGGGGGTGGACTGTGGAGAAGTTCATGAAAAAGCGCAAACAGCGCGTCCTGCCCGTAAAAACAATCGTCAACCCACACTTGCGCCGCCGGATTCTTGCCGCCGCGGGGCGTTTGTGAGGGATTTTGCGGAACAACCGGAAATTTCCACCCTTGTTTTTCCGGATGAACAGTCCACGCCTTCTGTTGCCGGAACCTTGCGCGGGGCCTGTCATTTTTCCCGTTTTGCCGATTGCGCGCTCTCCACACATGGCGGCATGACCCAAAATACCGTGAATGAGCATTTGCCGCATTTGCCTGTAAGCCGCGCCATGCAGGCTGTGGTGGACGGGGCGAGACTTCTTTTTCCTTCACTTGTGGTGAGCGGCATCGCCGATATGCGCATGTATCAACAGCCATTTTTGCCGCCGGGCATTACCCGTGAATGTCGTCTTGTTGTGAAGGCCAGGCCCTGGCTCAGGCTTGATCGCGTCATGACAAGAGTGTGTCCTGCCGAACTCTATGTGCGCGGTGTGACGGCCGATGGCCGCCGAGAAAATGCCTATGCGCATCTGCTTGGCGGGGCCGTGTGGATGATAGCGTCGGAAAGCGCGACGGATAGCGCGCCATCGCCGTTTTCTCCTGTCATTGATATTGACCGTGACGGGGAAGGGAGCGGGGTTCTGGCAAGCTTTTACGGCGCGCTGGGGCTGGGCGCGCCCTGGAGACTTTTGCACGGCTTCGCAGTTTTGCCGGATGACGGTTATCAGGCGTTATTTCTCCGCCCTGAAGTGCCCATTGCTCAAAATATGGATACAGGGTATACAGACATACTGTACATGTTTGAGGGAATTGTGCAGGCGGCGCAGCTTGCGGTGGTTTTTCGGGGATTTGCGCCGGCGGAAAACGGCAGCGCCACTCTGGATGCGCTGTCGCGGTGGCGGCTTGGCGTGGCCAGATTTGTCCGTTTTGGAGAATTTGCCGGGACGCGAGGCAAAAGGCGCATTCAATTGCAAAAAACCTGGGATGACGAGACATTGCTGCGTTTTAACGCGCAGGTCACAGATGAGCGGAACAAGGTGTTACTGGTGGTGCACAACCTGGAATTTGTGCAGAGGGTTGCGGCGTATCCTGCCTGTGACGCCGATCTTATGTAAGCGGAAGGTAAAAAATGCCGCAGTTTTTATATAATATCAGGGCGGCGTGTATGCTGCTGGGCCTGATGGTGGTTCTTACGGCTTGCGCTTCCAATAAAGCCGGGATCAAATCTCCGGAGCTTCCGGTCAGACACTGGCTGGAAGAATCTCCCGGCGTGCCTGTGGAAAACAAGTCCAGGCTGGAAGCCGCGGTGCCCAGTCTTTATGCCGCGGATAAAGTATTCAGTTTTGATGACTGCGTTTTTTTGACTATCCAGCAGTCGCCCATGCTGGTCAACAGCGCGGTGGAACTTGAGATCAAACGCGTGGCTTTGACCGACGCCAAATGGCAGTATCTGCCCGAACCGCGTATGACCTTTCAGATTTCCAATAACCTGACAACATACAATACCGGCAGTGATGAAATACCTTCCGATTATGGACGAACAAAATTCAGGGTAGGATTCTATGCCGCTTTTCCGAACCCCGTAGCCACATATTTTCAGCACCAGTCGAAAAAAATTATGGTCAATCTGGCCATAGCGACGCACCGCAAGGCTGTGGGGGAAGCCATCTACAAGGTTGCCCAGGCGTATTTGCAGTTGCAGACGCAACAGAAGATTCTGGAGGCGCACAAGGCGCTTGTGCCGTTGGGCAAGGAACTTGTCAAATACTGGCAGCAGGTGGAATCCGTGGAAGGACGCCAGGGCGTGTCTCTCAACCTGGCCATACAGCATGAGCGTGAGCTTGATCTCAATGTGGAACAGGCCGTTATGCAGGAAATAATGGAGCGTACCCGCCTTAAAATTTTGACCGGTGTGGAGCCGCAGCAGCGTCTGAACGTGAACATAAAAAGCGCCGAGGACATTCTTGCCGGTTTTGACGGCCATGCGCTCACATGGGAAGACCGTTGGAACGCGGGAGAAGATGATCTGTTGCTGCGCGGGCAGATCAAGCTGGCCGACTACAATATCATGGTGGCCTGGGCGGAGTATGTGCCCAACATGAACATACATATCAACCAATATCCTCCAGCCGGGCAATATAACCCGCCAAACGGCAAGGAAGACGCATTTGTGCATCTGAACTTCGACTTTCCGCTGCTGGACTGGGGGCATCGCTACCGCAACGTGCAGACGGCCCGAATGCAAAAGGCCCAGGCTTTTCACTCAATGGCCCAAAAACGAACAGATTATTCCAACGTATGGATGCAGACGGAACAGCGCATAGCTTTGGCGCAAACAAGGTTAAAGCTGGCCAAAACCAGGTTTGACACCGCTGAAATGCAATACAAGGAAGCGCGCATTTCCTTTGATGCGGGAACGCTGCAATTGCCTGAACTGGCCGATCGGCAGGAAGCTGTGGTAAACGCGAAAATAGCAAATATTGAAGCGAATCTGGAATACAATCTGGCAAATCTGGAATGGATGTATTTTTCCAATTCCCTGCAAGAGCGTTTTTTGGGGCTGCCCGCCAAGGAGCTTATGTAATGCCGTTTGCCGTTCCTCTCTGCGCGGTTCTTTTTTTTCTGTTTGTCGGCGTTGCCCCGGCGGCGGAATCCGTGTCCATTGTGCTGACGGGCAAGGTTATGACCACAGTGACGCGTTCCGCCCTCATGCCATTTAATGCGGTGGTGGACGAAGTGCTGGTAAAGCCGGGCGATGCCGTGCAGGAGGGAGTGCCTTTATTGCGTTATCATTTGCAGGACGCGGCTGGCCGGGCTTTGCAACGTGAAGTGACGACAGGCGCCGGGACTGAAAATCTTAAAGGGCAAGTGCTGGATATGGAACGCCAGCTTGCGGAAACAATAGCCCAGCGCAACAAGGCGCGCCAGCTTGCGGCTTCCGGTTTGGGGTCTCAGCAGGCCTTGGGCAGACTGGAAGATGATGTGCGTTCGCTGCAACAGCGCATAGAACTTCTGCGCAGAACCATCCAGAAGAACGAAAGCAATTTTGTTTTACGCCTCAAGGAACTGGAAAGTTATTACGGGGAACCGATCAGGGAGGGACAGCAGTTGCCGCTGACGCTGGCGCTGACTTCGCCGATCAGCGGCTACGTGCTTTCTCTTGAGTCCACACTCAATTCCGGCAGTGAACTGGCTGCCGGTTCCGCCCCTGTCAAGGTGGGGCAGCTCAATCCTGTGGTGATCGAAGTGCCTGTTTATGAGGGCGAAGTAAGCGACATAAAGGCAGGTGACACTGCCACTGTGGAAATTCCCTCTTTGTCCAACAAGAAGTTTACGGCCAAGATCAGTGAGATTTCCTGGGTTTCCAATGACATGAGCGTGTCGAACCCGTCCTACTACACGGTGGAACTGATTGTGCCCAATCCCGAGCTGGAACTGAAACCGGGGTTCAAGGCTGTAGTGTATTTTAAAGGCGCCAAACAATAATGGCGACAGCCAAGCGGCCTGCATGAAGCTGAAAAGCATTCCACAACGTCTGGGATATGTTCTCGGCGCGCAGTGGACGCATGACCTCTCCTGGACAATTTTCACCATTTTGCTGGCCCGTCATAGTCAGGACATGCTTGGTCAGATAATGCTGGCCATCTCATACGGGTATCTTGTCAGAACAGCCGCCGATGTGGGGCTTAACGATTTCTTGCTCTCCACTTTTGCCCGGCGCGGCGTCCACCCGCGCGCCATGCTTGGCCAGGTTACCTGGCTGAAATGCTGCATTTTCCTGATTGCGCTTGGCGTTGCCTGGTGGATAACAGGCGCGCAGGGGTACACGTTTGAACTTCGCCTGATTGTTCTCTGCATTGCGGCAGGTTTTGGGCTTGACGGCGTAACCGACTCATTTTTTGCCCTTTGTCAGGCAAGGGGACGGCAGGATGTGGAGCTGCGCATTCGCGCCCCTTCAACACTTATAGGCTTGGGGTACGGCATTGTCTGCGTTTTGCTGGGCACATCGCCGCTCATGGTGGCGCTTTACAAGCCGGTGGAATCTGTCCTTTGCATGATATTTGCCTCTGTCGCCCTGCGGCGTAATCCGCTTTCAGGCATTGGCTTCGCAGGTATGCTGGATTTGGCCAAACAGATGAAAAACGGTCTGGTTTTTACCTGTATGGCCGTCTGCGCCATGTTTTACAACAAGCTCAACGTATTTTTTCTCAAGCAATATGGCGGTGACGCGGCTGTTGGCGGTTACAGCGTGGCCTGGGAAACGGTGGAAGGGCTTTCCGCGCTGGTTTCCGGCGCGCTTCTGGGCAAGGTTATTTTCCCCCTTCTGGCCGGGTTGTGGCGGCAGAATCGCGTTGCTTTCCGCAGTTTGGCGGGGCAGACGGCGCGTTCGCTCTGGGCCGCTTCGCTGGCGGTTGTTTTTTTGATTTGCGTGGAGAGCGACCGGTTTCTTCCTTTCATTTATGGGGCGGGTTACAGCGACGCCGTCACCGCGCAGCGCCTGCTCACCCCCTGTCTGGTAACGGGTTTCCTGCATAATCTGGCGGCCTACGTCATGATCGGCATGGGCAGTCACAGACTGCTGCTGTGCTGCTATGTGAGCGGTCTTGTGCTCAATATTGTCCTTTGCGTCACGCTGATTCCGTCAATGCCGCTGGAAGGCGCGGCGCTTGCCCTGACCGGCACAAAAGTCTGGGTGGCCATTCTGACTGTCGGTTATTTTCAATATGTCGCGAAACCCATGAATTTTGCGCAATGGGGAGGGATGTTTGCGGCGATTGCGGCCTGCGTCGGCCTCTGGCTGGGCGCTGGGCTGGCGTTGCCCCGGGAAGCGGCGGAACTTGCGGGTATTGCGCCTTTGCTTGTACTGTGCTGGAAGTGGCGTCCGCCGTCGCCTTTTGAAAACAAATCAGTGAACGTCGGCTGAAATTTTTGTCCGCGCCGCCTTCAACTGACCGCAGGCGGCGTTGATGTCCTGTCCTTTGCTTTTGCGCACCACAGCCGTAATGTGTTTTTTCCAGAGGCACCGTTCAAAGGCCAGCACACGCTCCTCGCCGGGGGCGGCATACTGCGATCCCTTGACCGGATTATACACGATGAGATTGAGTTTGCCTTTGACGTCGCTGATCAGGCGCGCCAGTTCCTGCGCGTGCTCCACTGTATCGTTGACTCCGCCAAGCAGCAGGTATTCGAACGTTATGCGTTCCCTGGTTTTGAGCGGGTAGGTTTTCAGGGTTTTGAGCAATGCGTCAAGCGGCCAGCGCGCCGCTCCCGGCATGATGCGCGCGCGCAAGGCCTGGTTTGGCGCGTGCAGCGACACGGCCAGATAGGCAAGACCGCTTGCGCCGAGCGTGGACAGATTCTTTTCGATGCCGCATGTGGAAACGGTGATGCGGCGGGGAGAAAAATTCAAGCCTTTTTCGTTGTTCAGGGTTGCAAGAGCGCGCAGGAGTTCCTGCAAATTGAGCAGGGGTTCTCCCATGCCCATAAAGACAAGGTTGCGCAGCAGAGGTCTGTCCGGGCGCGAATCTCCCAGCCAGGCGCGCGCGACAAGGATTTGCCCCAGAATCTCGCACATGGTCATATTGCGCTCAAAGCCCATCTGCCCTGTGGCGCAAAAGGTGCAGCCCATGGCGCAGCCCACCTGGGAAGAAAGGCACAGCGTCCAGCGCCGCCCGCCGTTATCAGGCTTTGCGTGACTGTCGGAAGGGATGAGAACACTTTCCACCAGGGATCCGTCGTCAAGGCGCAGCAAAAATTTGACCGTGCCGTCCACGCTTTTTTCCACAGCTATCGTTTCCGGCCACATAATGCGGGCCGTTTCGGCAAGGTGAGCCCGGCATGACCTGGAAACATTGCTCATGGCCTCAAAATCACGCGCCATTTTCTGCCAGACCCATTGCCAGACCTGAACAGCCCGGAAAGCCGGTTCACCCAGTTCCGTCTGCATCCAGACAGTCAGTTCCGGCAACGTCAGGTTCAGCAGGTTGATCATGCTGTGGCGGGTTTGGTGGGGCGCAGTTTTCGGGTTTGCAGGCGCTGTAATATAAATTCGGCCGGTTTGATTTCATGCGGCACAGCCGAAAGGGGGAATTCCGCCCTGGCCAGATTGTAATGTCCGCCGGCTTCCCCCACGTCATGGAAGCAGGCGTCGGCCAGGCGGCCGACATCACGGCTTCCGTCGCCGCGGAAGATGACGATGGCGATCTTGTCCACAACACCGCTTACGGCAATCCAGCGCAAACCGTGCACTTTGGTAAAAAAATCGGCCATGGACACCAGCATGTCCGCGCTTTTAACAGAGTGGAGCGCGACATGGGCGCCATTGCTGCGGCAGGTCGTGAGCGAGTTGAACGCGCGGGCGAAGATGGGCAGCCATTCCCGCAGGTACTCGCTGTGCAGGATTCTTCGAAGAAGATTGATATCCGCGTGACGTGAAAGCCATTGGTAGGCGCGGAAATCCATTTCATCGCCCGAGCGCTCAAAAGCCGCGGTGTCGGTACGGATGCCGTACAGCAGAGCCGTGGCCAGGCGTGCTGAAGGCCGTATATGCAGGGCTTGCAGGGCGCGGGCCATCATGGTGCTTGTGGCCCCGAATTCCGGTTTTATATGGCAGAAAACAGGCGCCGGGTGTTTTTTGGCGCAGGCGCTGTCGTGGGCCGGCGGATGGTGGTCAACAATAAATGTAAAGGGGATGTCCTCAAAAGCCTTGTTGTGTTGCGGTTGTGAATCAAGAAGAGCGAAGTGCGTGTATTGATGTATATTTTCAGGCTTCCAGACTGCAAGGGGAATGCGCAGATAGCGGATCATGGCCAGATTGTCCGGCCTTGTTATCTCATTGATGCGCATGATGTCCACGCTGTGGACCTTGTGCAGAAAAATCCTTTTGAGTGCCATGGCGGACGCCATGGCGTCAGGATCGGCGTTGATCATGACGCACCATTGGTTGGTTTTGTCCAGATTTTGCAGCCACTGCTTCAACTTTGTGGTAAGGTTGTCAGGGTTGTGCATCGCTGATTCCTTTGGGTTTGCCTGTGAGCAAGGCCGCAAGTACAGGCAATGAGGTCGCTGCTCCCGACCAGTGAAAAATTTCCGTCAAATGCGTTGCTGTACCCGGAAATCTGCGCATGATTCCGGCGGCTGTCCTGTATTCCGACGCGCTGAACTCCGTGAGGGGAAGATGCTGATCCTGTTTGCCCGGTGCGCTCCAGTGAACCAGTACGGCTGTTTCCGGTAATTCTGAGTCCAGCAGACAGTTTTGTTTATATCCGATGAGGTGCCCCACGTCCAGACAAAGACCCAGGTTCTGATCATGAAGAAATCCGTGTCCCAACTCCACAATGTCACAGTGGGCCACATTTTCCAGCAGCAGGGGAACAGCGCTTTTGCCATGCCATCGGGCGGCGAATTGTTCAAGCAGCCTGCGTTTTCGGGCAAGGTCGCCTTCCGGCGGGTGCAAAACAGCCAGACGGGGCCGCAGATACGCCGCCTTGTCACAGACTGCCAGCGCAAGGTCGGCTGTTTCATGGATGTCGCCCGCATCATACGCGCGCGTCGGCCAGGGCAGGTCAACGGGCAGGTGAACGTGAAAGCGCAAGGGCAGTTGCGCCAGTTCCGGCGGCAGATCCGCTTCGGTGTATGCGAGGCAACTCTGCGCTTCAAAAAAACAGAGAGCGACCTCGTCTGTCCTGCCGTTCAAAAATCGGGCATTTTCCGCCACTGTGCCGGGTATTACACAGGAAGGGGCCGCCAGACGTCCCGCAAACGGATGCGGTTTTTTTTGTTTGGGCGCGTCAGTCATGGAAGGTTGCCGCAGAGCGCGATCGCTTCTTGTTGCCGAAGACGCAGGGAGCGCTGAAAGCGCGGGCTTTCAAGGTCGAGTTTGTCAATAGCCGCAAGACGCAGATTTTCGTACAAACGTCCGGCAAAAACAGCGCAATCGCCCCCCGCGTTGTCCGCATGCGGCGTCACCGTGTGGTGGCGCAGGCCATTGTCCAGAAAATCCGCGAGGAAGAGATTCAGTTCCGCCTTGTCCGGGCGCGCATTCAGAAATTGGCCGAGACGGGTTATCTGGTGCTTGGGCGTTTGCATGAGGATGTCATAATCCACACACAGGCGCGGCAGACCCTCACTGTGAACAAGGGCGTCAAGCGTATGCGCGATCCAGAGGGCATGGCTGCGTTCTTCCACCAGTTGATCCCGCTGCCGTAATGAGGCGGCGACGCTTTTGGGGTGACGCAGGGCGACGAGACAGTGAACGTCAAGCCCGGCCGCGGCGAGAACAGGCCTCCAGAAAGGCAGAAGACGGCACATGCGGGGATCCTTGAGCGCGAGAGCGCTGTCCTTGCCGGTTTTTTCCTTCAATAATGCCAGGGCCTGAAGCCCCACAGCTCCGGCGGACAGCCGTTTCAAGGCCACAATGTCTATCGGGCGCGGGTCGCGCCAGGCAGAGTTCATTTCCTTTAAAAGTCTCTTGTTAAAGCTGTTGAGATCGGCATCCTCAAAAAATCCTTTGGGATTGCAGGGGTGGGCGTGCAAATGCTCGTCGCCCAGTCTGGCGCCCATAATGCGTAAGGCGCGGGTCAGGACGCTGGTTCCGCTACGGTGCATGCCCAGTACCAGAAAAAGACGACCGCCCATGTTATAAAAGCTGCTCCGACGCCCAGCCATGCGCCGCGGCCGCGTCTTTTGTCTTTTGGCCGCCCAATACGCAGATTGCGCCATTTCGCGCGGCCTCATCCAGTATGTCGGCAAAAGCCCCGAAGTGCGCCGGCGTTGTGGCAAAAATTTCTTCACGCAAGCGCTGGCGAACGTCGTCAGTGTCATCCGTCAGCCAGTGGGACAGGGAACGCGCCCCCTTTGCGTCCGGCAGCAGATAAGTGTCCATATCGCCTATGGTGCCCACTATGGCGCGCGCCAACTGTTCCCTGTCAGGAGGGAAATCACGCAGAGCGGAGGCCATGCCGTCGTAGGCGGCCAGAGTTTCCTCCACATTGGGGTCGCGGTAAGAAGTGAAGGCAAGCGTGCCGCTCAGGCGGTCAAGCCTGCAGGACGCGCCGTAGGCGCCGCCGCGCGCGCGCACCTGTTCCCAGAGGGGACCCATGCGCAGATAGTGCAGGATGACGGCGGCCGAACCGTGATAGGCATATCCCAGATCATAGAGGTTGGCGGCCTTGCCCACATAGTTGACCTGGGACGGCGTCAGAAAGGCTTCGGCCTGCGGCAGGCGCATCGACTCACGCCCCAGTTCATGTATTGGCGCGTCGCCGCCGGATGATTTGTCCGGCAATGCCGCCAACAGGGCGCGGGCCTTGTTTGCGGCGCTCGTCAATCCTTCGGATTCCGCCGTGCAGTCAAAAACAGCCTCATTGCGCGTCACTGACAAACGCCGCAGTTCCTCCATGTCCGCAAGAATTTTTTCCGGCTCCCTGTCCAGTTGCTCAAGCAGGGCGCGCACCGAGCCAAGATAGCAAACGCCGGACGTCTGCTCGCTCAAAGCGTCCGCCCCGGTAAAACGCGCGCGCAGCCTTAACCCCGCCGCCGCATGTCCGGCGACTTGCAAGCCGTGTTCCAGACGCGCTTTTTCTTCCAGCAGCATTTGTTTGAAGCGACCTTGCATGACGTTTGGGTCACGTTGCGGTTCAAGAAGGATTTCTTGAAAAATTTCAAAAAGATCAGGAATTTTTTCATAGACCGCCTTGCCGGCGATGCTCAGGCAGGAAACAGTGCTGCGCTTGCCGCGCACAAGGGTGAACAGGGGGCCGGCGCTGATGCCGCCGGTTTTGGCGGCAATCAGGGCCCCAAGTTCCGTGAAGTCGCGCTTCGCCGTGCCAATTTCTGTGAGCGAACGGGTAAAGAGCGGCAGCAGCGGCACAAGGCGATCCGGGATGTGGTTGATGGGCAGCAGCAGCGCCGTATAAGCGATTCCGCCGGTGGAAAGCTCGTGCCACAAACATGTTTGGGGAATTTTTGCTATCTGGCGGGGAATAATGGTGTTTTCATGCGGCAGGTCGGAAACGTCAAGGCCGGGAATGGTGGCGAGCGCTTCCGGGCTGTCAGGCGTGTTTTGCGCTTCCTGAAGGCGGCGGGTCTGTTGCGCAAGTTCCCGGCGCTGCTTCAGATCACAAGCGGCAAGCGCCTTGTCGAGGCGATTTTTTCCTGTTGCTTCCCGCTTCGCGCCGAGGGTCGCGTCCGGCAGCAGCACCACGGTGGCCCTGTGGCTGTTGTTCAGAAAATGTTCAGCGATGGCCTGCTCAAATATCTTTTCGCCCCTGTGCAAGCGGTTTTTGATGGATGTGAGCGATTTTTCCCAAGCCAACGGGGCCAGGGGATCTTTGTCGTACAACCAGGTGGAAAGCGCTTGCAGCATGGCGGCAAGGCCGCGCGGGAAACGGCCCGAGTTGTTCTCCCTGTATGCGAATTCAACGCTGTTTACCGCCGCTTCAATGGTTTGCCGGGCAATTCCCCTGTCGGCCAGGTCGGCCAGAACATCGAAAATCAGGCATTCTGCCTGCGGAACGTTTGCCGGGTCTATGCCCTTGAGACCTGTGGAATAGTACATTTGCCGCAGATCCGTTTCCAGGCCGCACCCTGCGGTGTCTTCCCCCAGCCCCGAACTGATGAGGGCGTTGCGCAAAGGCGACCCGGGCATTCCCTCCAGAATATGCTCCAGCATCTCCATAAGCAGGGCATGCTCCACATCGCCGCGCTCATTAAGCAGCCAGTTTACCGTGAACATGGCCCGTTTTTCGCCCTCCGCCGCCGCGTAGGCGGTTTCAACAAGACGGGGGGCGGACAGGCGCGCTTGCAGGGGAACGGCGGAGTCCGCAGGTTGGGCGGCATAGTCGGCCAGGGCGGCGGCAAGCAGGCGCAGGCGCTCTCCTTCCGGATCGTCGCCCCAGAAAAAGAAACGGGCGTTGCCCGGATGGTAGTAACGCTTGTGAAAATCGCAAAAGTTTTCGTAGGTCAGGTCGGGGATATGCTCGGGGTTGCCGCCGGAATCAAGACTGTAAAGCATATCGGGAAAGAGCGCCTGCTGGCTTTTTTCGGCCAGCACGGAATCCGGCGAGGAATAGACACCCTTCATCTCGTTATACACAACGCCCTTGTATGTCCAGGGGCCGTCCGGACCTTCGGCCTCTATGTGCCAGCCTTCCTGACGGAAAGTGTCTTCATTGATGCGGGGATGAAATGCCGCGTCAAGGTATACGTCAATGAGATTGTAAAAATCGCGCAGGTTGGCGCTGGCCACCGGGTAACAGGTTTTGTCCGGGAAGGTGAAAGCGTTCAGAAATGTTTGCAACGATCCTTTGAGCAGTTCGACGAAAGGTTCCTTGACAGGGTACTTTTGGGAGCCGCCAAGAACGGAGTGCTCCAGAATGTGGGCCACGCCTGTGGAATCTGTCGGCGGTGTGCGAAAAGTCACCCCGAAACATTTATTTTCGTCAGTATTGCTGATTGAGAGCAGTTGCGCGCCGGTTGTATCGTGCCGCCAAAGGCGCGCCGTGCCGTTGATTTCCCTGAGGCGCTGTTCGGTGAGAAGGCTGAAGCCATTGCTGTTTATGGAATTCATAAAAGTGGTGTCCTTTGTGTTTGCTGAGTGCGTCGAGTATAGGCGGCGCGCGCCGCTTTGAAAAGGGGCGCGCCGCCGGGCGGCAAAAAAGATTTCACGAAAGGGAACAGGAAAATTCTTTTCAAAAAAATTATCATTCTCAATAAGTTCTTAACAATTCTCCTGTAAAACCTGAACCATGCCGGACTGATTCGGCTTCTTGAAATCCTTGCTCAACAACGCATGGAAACGGCAAAATCATTCGCAAGTTAATACCCTCGAAAAAAGAAGGGTACAGCGATCTTGAACCCCTTGTCAGATAAGACACTGCTGTTTTTTTACACAATGCTTGCCATTTTTCGAATATTGCGTTAGAAAATCCGCTTCTGATTACACACATTCTGGTTGCTGTCCGGGGTGCCGGTTATCGGCGTTCAGGCATGGTGTCTGTTCGTTGCAAACTGGTTGAGGATATGCTGTTGACCAGGATGGAGGAAAACCCCTGGAGGATTTACAATGGCTTATGTCAGCATGAAGCAGATGCTGGAAACCGGCGTGCATTTCGGGCATCAGACCCGCCGCTGGAATCCGAAAATGCGGCCTTACATCTTTGGCGCGCGTAACGGCATCCATATCATTGACTTGCAGCAGACGGTAAAACTTTTTCGTACCGCGTACGACAAAGTAGTGGAAACCGTGGCCAAGGGCGGAAAGGTGCTCTTTATCGGCACCAAGCGTCAGGCCCAGGAAGCCGTGTCGGTTGAGGCCGGCCGCGCCGGGCAGTTCCATGTGACAAACCGCTGGATGGGCGGCACATTGACAAATTTCGTCACTATTCAAAAAAGCGTTGACCGCCTGAAAAAACTTGAAGTGATGTTTGGCGACGGTTCCATCAACCGCTATCAGAAAAAGGAAGTCCTTTTGTTGGAACGGGAGATGCGCAAGCTTGAGAACACGCTGGGCGGCATCAAGAACATGGAGCGTTTGCCGCAGCTTGCCTTTGTTATAGACCCGAATCGTGAAGACATAGCGGTGAAGGAATGCCGCAAGCTCGGCATTCCCATAGTGGCTGTTACGGACACTAACTGCGATCCCGACATGATTGATTATATCATTCCCGGCAATGACGACGCCATCCGGGCCATCAAGCTTTTTGTGACGGCCTTTGCCGAGGCCTGCATGGAAGGCGCGGCCATGGGCAAGGACGGCGGCGACGCCGCCGATGCTGAAAAAATCATGCAGGCGGCGTCAGAGACGCCTGAAGTTGTGTCCGAGACGGCTCCTGAGGCAGTGGAATCGTCCGCCCAGGAAACAGTTCAGGAAATCGCCGCTGAATAGCGCGGTATATTTTACTTTGGAGATGACAATGGCAATCAGCGCTCAAATGGTGAAAGAACTGCGCGACAAAACCGGCGCGGGTATGATGGACTGCAAGAAAGCTCTTGTGGAAGTGGACGGTGATCTGGAAAAAGCCGTGGACTGGCTGCGTCAGAAAGGCATGGCCAAGGCCGCCAAAAAATCCGGGCGCGCCACCTGTGAGGGGCTTGTTACTGTTATGACAAGTTTTGACGGCAAAAAAACAGCCATGTCCTCACTGCTGTGTGAAACGGATTTTGTCGCTCGCGGCGACCAGTTCAAAAACATGGCCGCCGGCGTCACAAAAGCCGTGCTGGAAAACAATCCTGCGGACAACGATGCCCTGCAGTCTCTTGTGGGTGAAGAACTGACGCAGTTGATCGGCTCTGTCGGCGAAAATATGCAGACAGGCAAATTTGTCTGTCATGCGCGCGCTTCAGAAAAGGAAGTGGTTGGTCAGTATATCCACAGTAACGGCAAGATTGGCGTGCTGGTGTATTTTACCTGTGGCAATGCCGCGAGTGTTCACAAGCCGCAAGTGGTTGAGCTTGGCAAAAATCTGGCCATGCAGGTGGCTGCCGCCAACCCCATGGCCCTGGACGCCGCCAGTCTGGATGCTGCGGCGGTTGCGCGTGAGCGCGAGGTATACCGCAAAAAAGCCCTGGAAGACGGTAAACCCGCAAATATTGTGGACAAGATTGCTGACGGCGCGGTGAAAAAATTTCAGAAAGAAGTCTGCCTGTTGGAGCAGCCCTACATTCGTGACGACAAGAAAAACGTGGGTGATGTGGTGCGCGAGACGGCCAAGGCCGTGAATGACGACATCACAGTGACAGGATTCACGCGCATACAGCTTGCCGCGGAATAGCTGTTGCTTTTTGCGGCATCAGAAACAAATTTGGGGGACTCTTGTCCCCCTTCGTTATTGCGGTGACCGTATGGCCAGACGGCGCGTCATAATCTATCTGGGAACGGGCGTCGGCTTCGGGATACTGATCTATTTTTTCGCTGTTCTGGATTGGCAGGCTTTTTTGCGGACATTGCGCGGAATACGCGCGGCCGCCCTTTTGCCGGTTATCGCCTTTATTCTTGCCGCGTCAGTTTGCCGCTCCCTGCGTTGGGAGGCGCTTTTGCGAGGCGGCGTTCCCCCGGAAAACCGACCTGTTTTTTTGAAGCGGCTGTGGCTGTGCTGGCAAGCTTTGTGCATCGGATACTTCGGCAATATGGTCTTTCCCGCGCGAGCCGGGGAAATGATCCGCATGTTCCAGATTCACAAAAGCCTTGACGTGAATCTGGGCAGCGCCGTTGCCATGTCCGTGCTTGATCGTTTGCTTGATGTTTGTTGTGTGCTGATATTGGGGCTTTGTCTGGCCTTCACGGTATTGGCCGGTGTGCCGTCGGTACGCACGGCGCTCATTCCGCTGACGTTGATTTTACTGGTTCTCCTCATCCTCGGGGTGCTGCTTTTCCGGTGCGGCGACTGGACGCAGCGTGTGGACACTATTGTGCTGTCGCGTTTGCCCGTCGTCATACGGGGCAAGGCCAAAGCCTTTCTTGAGCAAGTGGCTCTGGCGGTGCGAGGGGCAGGTTCACCCGTGCTGCTCATGCGGGCATTTTTGTTTTCGGCCTGCGCATTTTTTATGGATGTGATGGCCTGCTGGCAGATTATGCGGGCTTTTGGCTGGCAGTTGCCTTTTGAGGCGGCGCTTTCCATGGAACTCAGCCTGTGCGTGGCAGGCTCTCTGCCATCGGCACCGGCCTATCTTGGTCTTTATCAGGCTGCGGCGGTATTTGTTTTGGGGCACTATGGCGGCACGCAGGCTGACGGGGTCGTCTATGCCCTGATTTTGCAGATGCTGACGCTGTTGCTGTATACCGTTATAGGGGGAAGCAGCTTTTTTTCCCTCTGGAAAACAGTGAACAAGAGGGGCGAATGACGCCAACGGTTGCAGTCATACCATCAAGACAGGGCAATTCTATTTTTAGTTCATTGAAAAACCCCCCATCTGAGCCGGGGGATTTCTCAATGAATTCAGGTTAAATCGTATTTCAAGGATTCCAGGGTGCTTTGCCGGCAGCTTTTAAAAATTCATTGATGGCGTCCTTGCCACCCACAAATTCCGACATTTCCGGCCACACTATTTTCATGGCGGCTTTTTTCCATTCGGCCTCATCCTCAAGCTGGTCAATCTGCACACCGGCCTTGATCAGATCCGCCTTGGCCTTGCCGGATTCTTCAATCTGATATTTAAGCACAGCGTCCTGGGCGGCTTTTCCCGCATCCAGCATAAGCTTTTGTTCTTCCGGATTCATCTGGCGGTACACACGTTCAGAAATAATCAGGGGCTGCAACTGATAGGTGTAGTGAACTTCGGTGATATACTTCTGGTTGGCCTCCTGGAATTTCATGGCTTTGAAACCGATATAGCCGTAGCATTGACCATCCACAACGCCCTGTTGCAGGGAGGTAAAGGTTTCAGCCCAGGAAATGGGCACCGGGCTGCCCCCAAAAGCCTTGCACGCTGCCAGAAGCACGGCGCTTTGGGGTACACGGAATTTTAGCCCCTGCATATCGGCCATTTTCTTGATCGGGTGTTTGGAATTGGAATAGTAGCGGAAGTCGGTATATGTCCAGGTGAGTATGCGGAAACCGGCCTTGGTGGCGTAAGAATTGAGCAGATCGGACGGCGCGCCGTTGGTCGCGGCGACAACTTCGTCCAGATTGTTAAACAGATAGGGCAGGGTGAGTACACCCATCTGCTTGGCGAAGGGCACGATGTTGGCAATGCCCACGCAGCTCAAATCCAGCGTGCCCGAGCGCACATTGTGGATGGTTTCAGTTTCGTCGCCAAGAGAGCCGGCAAAGAAAAGCTGCACTTCAATGGCGCCGTTGCTCTTTGTTTCCACAAATTTTTTGAAGGTGTTGCCAACAACGCCCATTTCCGAATCTTCAGGATCGCCAAGAGCCATTTTCAGAATTTTGGCGGCCGAAACGTGGGAAACAGCGCCGAACATGAACATGGCCACAGCCAGCAGTAGCAAAATGATACGTCTCATTGATGTTCCTTTGGGGTTGAGGGGTTGTATAAATAAACGGTTCAACACACCGTTTTGCCAATAATTGCGACAACCTACATTCCGCCTGCGGGCATGGCCAAATTCGGCAGCCAGAGCACAATATCAGGGAAGATGACCAGAATGACAATCACAAGCACATTGACAGCCATCATCGGCAGCGCCTTGAGCGCCACCTCCTCAAGGGATGTTCGGGAAATTGCCGAGGCAATAAACAGATTTTCACCAAGGGGCGGACTTGAAAACCCGACGCCGCAGCAACAGACAAGAATGACGCCGAAATGTATGGGGTCTATTCCATAGGCAAGCATGACCGGCAGTAACACCGGGGTCACCAGCAAAATAATAGCCAGCGTTTCCATGAACATGCCCAGAAACAGCAACAAGGTAACGACAAAAAACCAGACTACATAGGGGTTTTGCGTATAGCCAAGAATCCAGTTCGCGATTTCAACGGGGATGCGGTATTCGGTCAGCACGCGTCCAAAGGCGATGGCCGTAAAAACAATGATCAACACGCGGCCCGTCAGCCATGACGTGGTCTTGAGTGAGGCCATAAAGGCTTTGAAATGCAACTCCCTGTGAATGAAAATACCGACAAGCAGAGTGTAGATAATGGCTACCACGGCTGATTCTGTTGGGGTAAACCAGCCTATGCATATGCCGCCAAGAATAATCAGCGGAGCCAGCATTGACCATATCCCCTTTTTTAGGGCGGTAAGCAGGGTTGACAGCGACCAGGGCAGCCCGCTGGTGGAACTGAGGTTTCGGCAAAGTAAAATATGCGCAAAACTCAATCCGACGGCGATCAAAATGCCGGGGATCACGCCGCCCATGAACATCTTTGCTATGGATTGCTGCCCGGCAACGCCATATATGACCATGGGAATACTCGGAGGAATGACAATGCCTATGCCGCCGGCCGTGGCTGTGGCGGCGGCCGCATACCCGGCATTGTAGCCGCGGCGCATCATGGCCGGTATCATGAGCATGCCCACAGCGGCGGTTGTGGCCGGGCCGGAGCCGGAAATGGCTCCGAAAAAAACGCAGGAAAGCGCTGTTGACACCGCCAGCCCGCCGGGTATGGGGCCGACAATGTTTTCAGCGATGTGTACCAGCCTTCGTGAAATGCCCGCGCATTCCATCAGCGCCCCGGCCAGAACAAAACAGGGGAGAGCCATGAGCGGGAAGGAAGTCATGGAAGATGCGGCCATTTGTATCATGGTGTTCAGATCAGTGCCGACTACAAGAAAGCACGCCATCGCAGACGCGCCAAGCGCGACCATAATAGGCGCGCCGAGCAGAAGCAGCAGAGTGAAAACCGAAAACAGAATCTGGGCGATCTGAACAGAAGTATATTCCATCATACTTCTTCCCCTTCTTCGGCCAAAAGCTGTTTGCTGTCTTCAATGGCCTGCTGATCCGGATCCACAATTTCTTTGTGCAGCACATGTTTGATCACATTGACCTGAATGATGCGTATGGCCATAAGTACAAAACTGATGGGAAAAACAAGAAATATTTTGGATAAATCCCAGTCCAGCGCGGGCGTATAATAGGGAAATTCCGCCAGATCCATAACGGCAAGATAACCGTTCCAGGCCATGACAAGACAAAAAACAAGCCAGATCACATCCGAAAGCAACAGGCAGACTTTCCCCACAATGGGAGGAAATTTTAAAAACTGCATTGTCACCCGATTCAGGGCCGCAAGACGGGTGGCATAACACGCTCCAAACAGGATAAACCAGAGAAAAGCGTAACGGGCTATTTCTTCAGTCCATTTCAGTGAATCTCCCGTGGCGCGCAAAATAATTTGCAGAAAGATAATGCCGACAAAAAAAACAAGGAGAACTTGGCAGATATAGCTTTCAAAATGATCCATGAAGGCCGGGAAAATTTTTTTCAGCATGGTTCGTCACCTTGTTACGTTGCATCCGCACGTTATAACGAGAGGGGCGCGCCGTGTATCGGCGCGCCCCTTTGTTATCATTTATTGAAGTGCTTCGCGTCAAGATGTTCGTACTTTGGCAGATAGCGCGTGGGCAGCGCCAGCGCGTCGCGGCGGAACGGCGGCGCGAGCTTCCAGCCGTCGGTCATGATTTCTATCACAGC
>JAISZT010000040.1 GCA_031284485.1 Desulfovibrio sp. | reverse complement strand
AAACCTGTCAAGACATTTGGAAGAGGCGCTTTGTGCATTTGAAGCTCAGCCTGATCAAGTAAAAAGCATTACCGGCTGGGACTGGATAATTAATGCTGTTTCTAACGCAAATTAGAATTAACAGCTTGAAGCTTGAATTCTTCCGAGTAACGAGAACGGGGTAATTTTTCCATAAATCCTCCTATGGCGGGTATGACTTATGGCCTCTGTTTTTGGCAACCTACATTAAGGCCGAAGCGATCCAACATGTCCGGGATGTCATTGAAAACGGGAAATATCTGGGCGATGCGCCGCCAAAAGAACAAGGCGGAAAGTATTCGTCATACCATTACTTTCAAAAAGAGATCCCCATGAAAGACGACAGCGGTAAGCCCCGAAAGCTGATTGTCGATGTGGGGAAAAGAAAGGATGGAAAATTTGAATATAACGCGCACAGCTTCATTCATAACGAAGCAGCTCAATACAAAGACAAAATTTCCCATTTGAGGAAAGCAGGGCTTCAAGCTGAAGACAGGGCAATAAAAAAGACGGGAAACCAATCCTCTAACGGGGTTCTTATCCCCATCCCGAAGAATCGTCCCGGTGGCATTATCCGCACATCCGGGCATAGGCTTCCCGCTTCTGAAAAAAATATAAACCTCGATCTCCTTCGCGTCAACCCCGACCGCATCGCCTTCGACCGCGCATCCCAACGCCATTTTGACGAAAACGGCTTTCTGCACGTCGCCATGACGCCCATCAGCAAGGAAGCCGTCAACGACTACTACGGCTATGAAATTCCCGGCTGGCAGAAGCTGGGACTTGATCCGAACCGCATCTACAAGGGCTACCGGCCCGCTTCTGAGCTTGCCAGGGCTGCGGCCACGTTCAACGGTCTGCCCCTGCTGAAAGAACACGTCAAAATCAGCGCCGAAGACCTGAAAGAAGAACTCCGCGCGGGCAACCTGGGGACGACGGCGAAATTCGTCGCTCCTTACCTCTACAACGCTCTGATCATTCAGGACGCGGAATCAATAGAAGGCTTGAACCCCAAGGACGGGCAGCCCGCGAAGTGCGAGCTTTCCTCTTCCTACAGATACGACCCGGTTTTCAAGCCTGGAGTGTTCCAGGGCCAGAGCTACGATTTTGTCATGACCAATATTCGCGGAAACCACGTCGCTCTTGTGGAGGAAGGGCGGGCCGGTTCTGACGTGGTGGTAGCGGATGCCAAACCCATAACCCCAAGAGGTAGCAACATGAGTCTTCTTGATATTCTGAAAGAGCTTCTTGCGAAGCTCACCGAAGGCGGCACGACCCCGCATCCCGGCGGGGAAGAGGAAGCGGGCCTGTAGCCCATCACGGAGAATTTTGGAGGGCAACCACGGCATTGTCAAGGGAAAAAGAGACGTTGGGATTCAGGGCAGTCATGTGTTGCGCCATCAGTCGCATACGAACCAAACAGAATGATTTGATCCGGATGAATCTCATTTCGTACCTTTTCGGCATATTGGCGCGCCAAAGCTAAAGCCTGTTCTTTATCCATGACATAACGTAGTACGGCTCCGCCTCCGGAAGGAAGCGGAGCCGGTTGGCGCATTACGCTCTCAGTCCCCAAAAGCCTGCTCTATGTCGGCAAGGATGTCCTTGATGTGCTCGGTTCCGATGGAAAGGCGCACGGTGTTCGGCTTGATGCCCTGTTCGGCCAACTCCGCCTCGTTCAACTGCGAATGCGTTGTGCTTGCCGGATGGATTACCAGGGATTTGACATCCGCCACATTGGCCAGCAGCGAGAATATTTGCAGCCGGTCGATAAAGTTTCTGGCTTCCTTTTGCCCGCCCTTTATTTCAAAAGTGAAAATGGAGCCGGCCCCCTTGGGGAAGTATTTGACGTACAGGGCGTGACTGGGATCATTCGGCAAAGAAGGATGGTGCAAGGCCTCCACTTTTGGATGATTTTTAAGATAATCCACTACGTTCAGTGCATTTTCCACATGGCGCTCCACCCGCAGGGAAAGGGTTTCCACGCCCTGAAGAAGCAGAAAAGCGCTGAAAGGCGAAATGCAAGCCCCGGTGTCGCGCAGCAGTATGGCGCGAATCTTGACCACAAAGGCTGCCGCGCCAACGGCCTTGGTAAAGGAAATGCCGTGATAACTGGGGTTGGGGCCGGTGATGGAGGGGAATTTGCCGCTCGCTTCCCAGTCAAAATTGCCGCTGTCAACAATAACGCCGCCCAGTGTCGTCCCGTGTCCGCCGATAAACTTGGTGAGCGAGTGAACAACGATGTCCGCGCCGTATTCAATGGGCCGCAGCAGATTGGGTGGGGTAAAGGTGCTGTCGACGACCAGGGGGATTTTATTCGCGTGCGCAAGCCCGGAAAGGGCCTCAATATCTATTATGTTGCTGTGCGGGTTACCGAGCGTCTCAATAAGAATCGCCTTGGTGTTCGGCCGAATCGCCTTTGCAAAAGCGTCTTTTTCATAGGGGTTCACAAAGGTGGTGGTGATGCCGTATTGCGGCAGAGTGTGAGCCAGCAGATTGTAGGTGCCGCCATAAATTGTCTTGGCGCTCACAATATGGTCTCCGGCCAGAGCGAGATTCTGAAAAGTATACGTCAGGGCCGCTGCGCCCGAAGCAACGGCCAGAGCGGCAACCCCGCCTTCCAGAGCCGCGAGCCTTCTCTCCAGAACATCCTGCGTGGAGTTGGTGAGCCTGCCGTAAATATTGCCCGGATCTCTCAAACCGAAGCGATCGGCGGCATGGGCGGAATCCCTGAACACGTAGGATGTGGTTTGGTAAATGGGCACTGCCCTCGCATCTGAAGCCGGATCCGGCGATTCCTGTCCGACATGCAGCTGCTTTGTCTCAAATTCCCATGTAGAATTGCTCGCCGACATGATTTTTCTCCCTGTTTTCTGGTTAAAGTTTGGCGCCAATTTTATTCATATAAATTTGATTGGATTTATAATAAATATGGCAAAAAAAAGCAACTCGCATCAGCATACCAAAATTTTTTTTACAAACAGCGCAAAATACGCTTGCGTAATATTGCTTTTACAATTAAAATATTTATAGTAGTATTACTAGAAAAGTAAACCGTTCCGGCATTCTGCCATACTCAAAACATGGAGAGATATTGTGGGTGTTTCGGTAAAGTGTCAATATGGCCTGCGGGCGCTCTTTGAACTCTCGCGCAGATGGGGTGAGGGGCTTGTGCGTATTTCTGATATCTCTGAAGTACAGGATATCCCTGCGGCTTTTTTAGAAAACATTATGAACCAGTTGCGCCAGGGCAATTTTGTGGAAAGCCGACGCGGAAAGTACGGGGGGTTTCAGCTCGCGCGCGCCCCGTCGACAATACGCCTGGATAAAATTGTCGAGTTTATCGACGGCGGCATCTATACCATAGACTGTGAAGGGGATAAACCGCTCCAGCGTTGCAAGCTGAAAGGAAACTGCGTGTTCTTGCCCATTTGGAAGGAAGCCAGGGAAGCCCTGCGCAAAGTATACGCCGATAGAACCCTGCAAGATTTGCTGGACTCGGACGTTACGCGCTCCATGGACAATTATTGCATTTGATTACAGCTTTGGAAAAAACGTGGTTTTTCCAAAAATCCACGCCATCGCCGCTGTCGCTTCTAAAACGCTTTTGGCCCACCTGTCAGGGAGCGGATATCCAGACCGGAACCACTGCTTCTTTTGGCCGTCCTGTCCGCCCAGGCAAGGACCGTATCTCCCATGTCCCAGGCCAGAGTGCGCACAATAAGCCCGGAAACGTCCAGAGGATTGCGTTCCTTGATGGAAAACAGATAGAAGTCGTGTACCTGTCTGGCTTCCATATAACCGGCCTGCGCCATTGACCAGAGAAGAGCGCCGGACTTCACATCGTACATTTCCACTGCCAGGGAAACCGAACTCTCCCCCCCGGAGCCGCCGTCCATATAGTGATTGATATATCCGCCCACGACGTAATCGGCGCCTTTTTGCCGCGCCAGAGACAGGGCGCGCTGCGGCTCAAAGAGTCCGGCGTCCGGCGCATATTCCAGCACAGCAAACCCGCCCTGCGAAAGCCACATCTGCCATATCTGGCGCGAAATCATATCGCTGAAGCTTACCGGGTTGGCTATCTGCTGCATACAGCGCAAGGGCACAAACAGGGCGCGCGGTTTTTGGTCGGCATTCGCGCGCGGGGATACATAAACCATCGGCGGCTTGCGGCGCACAAAATTGTCAACCTGAATCTGCACGGGCGTACTGAAATCTCCGGCCAGAGAGGCAGAGAACGGCGTATCCATCGGATCTTTGGAGCAACCCGCAAACGCCAGGAACGCCGCAAACAGGATGCCGGCTCGCGGCCAAAATGCATTCATCGCGTTTTCCCCTTCCACCGTAGGCACGTCCGGTCAGACGCGCGCGTTCAAAAATAGCTGCAAAATCACAAGTACCACTACAAACACCGGCGCAAAGGAAAGCAGCGTCTGCGGCCATGTCAGTCGCAACGCGCTACGGCATCCGGTCAGCATGCAGGCGGTGCTCCAGACAAAACCCGCCAAAGAACCAAGCAAAGGAACAACACACAGCAATGCGGGCGCGGCGCTGTATGCCAATACCTGAAATATCAGGGAAAAATCGGCATTTTTCGGCGCGGCGTACCGGCAGGCCAAGTGTATGAGCGCGGAAAAAAAATACAACTGCAAAACCAGCATGAATGTTCTGATCAGTATCGTCACTGCCGGATTTGCTTCCGGAGCCAGCAAAAGCAGCATTGCCGCCAGTTGCGGATCATTGGCCGCCGCCGATGCCATGACGGAGGCGAGTATGCTGCCCCATGACCGCTCTATCGCAACCTGCAGGACGCCGACAATGATATAAAACCCGAGTTCCCGCGTCTGCCGCGTGTGTGGCGTGAGCCCGCTGAAAAAACGCGGCGCGGCAAACATGACCCGCAGAATCGTCTGGTAAAAGGCGGCAAACCAGCCGCACTTTTCCGGGGCTTCCGCCCAGGGATTTACAACAACAGCCTCCTCGGCGGCATCTTCCTCTTCTTCATTTTCCAGCCGGGACGCTTCGCGGGCATAGGCCCGGCTGGCCGTCAGGCGCGGATCCTCTTCGTCGTCGCCCGGTATCACCGCCCCCGGCGGAAGAGGGTCATCCCGGCATTCGGCCTGCTCACCGGTCACGGCTTCAGCCGACGTATGAAGAGAGAGATTCTCCGACATCCCCGATTCAGGAAAAAAACGAAAGCGGCAGGCGCATTCCGGGCACGTGGCAATGACAGCGCCAGCCGGCAGGCGGTTGGGCGGCACATCGCGGCTAAAGCCGCATTCCGGGCATACGATCTCCACACCTTACTCCTCAAAACATCTGATTCATCGTAAGATAACACGACGCGTGAATGACGGCAAGAATGACGCAGGCTGCTTGTCAGCGCGAGCGTGTTGACAAGATTTGCATTTTTGCATAATAAATGTAATAATGTCGACATTAGTATAATGTTCGGCATAAAACACTTGGCGTTGTGCCGCAGGCACATACTTCAAACTAAAGGACGCAATATGAATCTGTGCAAATTTCCCCGTCGCGGCTATGTACAGCACCCGACCCCCATTGAATTTCTTCCCAATTTTTCCAAAGCGCTCGGCAACAAGGTCAATGTGTATATCAAACGTGATGACCTGCTGCCTGGATGCGCCGGCGGCAACAAGACAAGAAAGCTTGACTTCAGCATTGCCGATGCCCTTGAAAAGGGCGCGGACACTATCATCACTTGCGGTGCCGTACAGTCCAACCATGCCCGCCTCACTCTTGCCTGGTGCGTGAAAGAGGGCCTTGAATGTCACCTCGTGCTGGAAGAGCGCGTCAAAGGCAGCTACAAACCCGAAGCTTCCGGCAACAATTTTCTGTACAAACTCCTTGGTGTCGCGGGCATTACCGTGGCGCCGGGCGGATCACCCATGCTGGAAGAAATGGAAAAAACGGCAAACGCCCTCAGGGCAAACGGCAAAAAACCATATATCATCCCGGGCGGCGCATCCAACGCCACAGGCGCGCTCGGCTACGTGGCCTGCGCCCAGGAAACAGTGGAGCAACTCTTCCATTCCAAACTCGACATTCATACCATTGTGACGCCCAGCGGGAGCGCGGGCACGCATGCGGGCATCGTTACCGGAATGTACGGAACCGGCGCAGGCATTCCCGTCCTTGGCATGAACGTAAGCCGCCCAAAAAAAACACAGGAAGATCTGGTGCACAAACTGGTGAAGGAAACCGCCGCACTTTGCGGCGTTAACGCGGACATTCCGGCATCCGCTGTAACCTGCTTCGACGACTATGTGGGTGCCGGCTACTCCATTCCCACAGACTCCATGGTGGAAGCCGTAAAATTGCTGGCCCGCACCGAGGCCATCCTTCTGGATCCCGTCTATACCGGCAAGGCCATGGCGGGATTTATTGATCAGGTGCGCAAAGGGGCTTTCCCGGCAGGCAGCAACCTGCTCTTTCTCCACACGGGCGGTTCCCCCGCGCTTTACGCCTATCTTGAAACCTTTGAATAAAACAGGCGATCGGGCGCATCACCCCGCCGCCTGTCCACATATCACTTTTAACCGAGAGGGATATAGCCATGACAGCAACATCTCAGGAGAAACTCGGCCTTCCGGCGCAGATGGGCATCGGTCTTGTTCTCGGCGCGATTGTCGGCGTTATCATTCAGAATGTGCCGGGAGTGGAGGCGGCGTGGTTCAAACCCGTGGGGGATCTTTTTATCCGCCTCATCCGCATGATCGTCGTTCCTCTTGTCTTTTGCTCCATTGTTTCAGGCGCAGCCAGCATGGGCAATGCTTCGAAACTCGGCAGCATCGCCGTGCGGTGTCTGGTGTATTTTTTGCTGACCACCGTTGTGGCTGTGGCTATCGGGCTTGTCGTTGCCAACGTGCTGCAGCCCGGCGCGGGGATTCCCCTCCCCTCAAGCGCCGCTGATGTAAAAAAAGTGACGCCGCCGAATCTGGTGACCACCCTTTTGAACATCGTGCCGCTGAATCCATTTGAAGCGCTGGCCTCGGGCAACCTGCTTCAGGTGCTCTTTTTTGCCATCATCCTGGGATTCATTCTTAGCGCCATGGGCGAAAAAACGCGCAATGTTTCGCTTTTTTTTGAAGAAATGAATCATGTCATGACGCGCCTTACTTCCATAATCATGAAGGTCGCCCCCATCGGCGTATTCGCCCTGATAGCGTTTACTGTAGGCTCGTTCGGCATTAGGATACTGCTGCCTTTGATCATGCTTATTGTCGCCGTATACCTTGCCGCGCTGATTCACATATTCGCCGTTTATATTGTTCTGGTGAAGTCCTTTACCAAGGTGTCCCTAAAAAGATATTTTCAGTGCATGGCCGAACCGCTGCTTCTGGCCTTTACCACCTGCTCCAGCGTAGCTGCTCTGCCCGCAAACATGCGGGCGTCCAGAAAGCTCGGCGCCGGCAAGGACGTCACCAGCTTTGCCATACCGCTCGGCACTACCGTCAATATGGACGGCGCTGCCCTGTATCTTGGCATTGCCACAATATTTGTGGCGGAGGTTTACGGCATACCCCTCAGCTTTAACCAGCAGATCACCGTTCTTCTGATGTCGCTGCTGGCTTCCATCGGTTCTGTAGGCGTGCCTGGGTCAGCCCTTGTCGTCATGACCATGGTCTTCGCCCAGATCGGCCTGCCCATGGAAGGCATAGCCCTGGTGGCAGGCATAGACCGTATCCTTGACATGGCGCGCACCACACTTAATGTCATGGGAGACTCCACCGGTGCCATCATCGTGTCGCACGCATCCGGTGAGGTTGATCCCGAATTTGCGGCTGAAGAGAGTTGATGGGATGGAAATTGCCCGGCGGTCTTGCCGCCGGGCTGAAGCAAAGGCAATCATCATGTTGGAAAAACAAGAAAAAGTCGCCGGTATTCTGGGCGGAATGGGGCCGGAGGCCACCGTTGACCTGATGCGCCGTATAATCAGAAATACCCCGGCGGAAGATGACATCGACCACATCCGCTGCATTGTCGACAACAATCCCAAGGTTCCCTCCCGCATCAAGGCCCTTATTGAAGGCACGGGTGAAAATCCCGCGCCGGCCATGGCGGACATGGCAAGGCGACTGGAGGCGTGGGGGGCGGACTTTCTTTGCATCGCCTGCAACACCGCGCACAATTATTATCAGGACATCTGCAAGGCTGTGGACATTCCGGTTCTCAACATGGTCAATCTGACGGTCGATGAGGCGATGGAGGCGGATCCCGCAACCGGCGCCATAGGCATTCTGGCCTCTCCCGCCGTGAGGATTACCCGTCTGTACGAGAAGGCGCTTACCCGCAGAGGCATCGAAACGGTTTATACGGATCCGGAAGTGGAAGAAGCCCTGCTTGACATCATCAGGCGGGTAAAGAAAGGCGATACCGGAAGAGAAGTCAGGCAGGCGCTTGCCGCAGTCGTATGCAATCTGCGGGGCAAAGGAGTACGGACAGCGATAGTGGCCTGCACGGAGCTTGGCGTCATCATGGAGGGAGAAACGTACGAAATCACGATGGTCGACGCCGCGGAAGTTCTGGCCAAAGCCGTGGTTCGGCAGGCCAGGGCAAACAATTGAAGCTTGCTTCCAAACTTTCACTCGGCTAAGAAATGGGTGTGCCGATGTTGTTAACGTCAACCGGTCAAGGGCGCCCATGAATGAAATAAAGACGTACAGCGCGCAGATCATCGCCTATATCAAACAGGCTCTTTTGAACGGCGAATTCAAACCCGGCGACAAGGTGAACGAGGTGCGTCTGGCCTCCGTCCTGTCCATCAGCCGCGCGCCGGTGCGCGAAGCGTTGCAGATGCTGGTCAATGACGGGCTGATCCTGTCCATTCCCCAAAAAGGCAAATTCATCAAGGCGCTTTCAGCCAAGGATATCCGCGACAGCTACAGCATTGGCGGTGTGCTTGAGGGAGCGGCGATTGCGGAAAGTTGTGATTTGCTTACCCGTGAAGACTTTGCAACGCTGGAATGCCTGCTTGCCCAAATGGCTCAGTTGGACAGCGGCGCCCCGGACTACGCCGAAAACTTCGCCCTTCTGGATATCGGGTTTCATGAAAAACTTCTCGCAAGAACGGAAAACAAGCTGATGGCGGAGCATGCCCGCACAATATGCCAGCGCATGTCCAAATTTCTGCTGTTCCGTTACTGGCCCCATGCCTTCAGCCATTCCGAAGTTGTGGAGCGGCATGAGAAAGTTTTAAAGGCAGTGCGCTCAAAATCGCGGGAGCACATAGAACGGGCCATTCGCGCCCACTATCTCGAGTTGGGGGATCGCATGTCCCGCTTCGGCTGCGACCAGCCAAAAGATTGAAGCTGCAAAAAAAAAATGAACTCCGCCACCGGTTCCTGCCGCCCCTGCCATTTTTCGCGTACTCAGGCAAAGTAGGTCATGGAGATTTTTTTCAACTCTTTCAGACTCTTCAAAACAGCGTATTCACCAAAGGGGCCGACGCGCCGCAGTTCGTCGATCACGTCCCGGCATTCGTCCTCACTATGGCCGTGTATCATGGTGTAGAGGGTGAATGTCCAGTCAGGCTCCGAACTGGGGCGATAATAGACGTGGGAAATGCGCCCGTGCCGCGCGGCCGCCTGTCCGCATTCGTCCACCAGCGCCTTGTCCACTTTCCAGACCACCATGGCATTGTGCGTCCAGCCGGTTTTCTGGTGTTTGATGCTTGCGCCGAAACGGCGGATGGCCCCGGATTTTTTCAGACGCGCCAGCAGTTGCAGAACATCGTCTTCACCGACGCCGGCAATGCGGGCGATGTCGGCGTAGGGCGTGGGCGTGTCCGGCAGATCCGCCTGGACAATGCGTAAAATGGCGCGTTCGGCCTCGCTGAACTGTTGCGTCATTTGCGGGCGCTATTGGCGGGTAAAGGAGCGGGCGAACAAATCCTGGATGGCGATACGGCCGTTGTCTTCCAGGAAACGCGTGCCTGTCGCGGTAAAATGCGCCGACTCAACGAGCGGTTTTTTTGTTTCTGTCCAGATGTCTTCACGCCAGACGAACCACGCGTTTTTGTTCTGGTCGAACACTGTCAGCGGCTTGTTGCATATCTTGGCCAGTTCCGCGCCCCAGCCCGTGCCGCCCTTGACCGTGCCGTCAGGCTGGATGGCGCCCACGACAATGATCTGATCGCCGCTGCTGACCTGCCAGCAGATGGATTGCAAAACTTTGCGGAAAATCGGGGCTTGGGTGTATTCCCGCCCCATCAGCCTGGAAACGTAGGCCAGGCTGACGTCTTTCAGAGCCAGTTCTTTTGACGTGAGCATACGCAGGCCGCGTTTGCGCTCCGTCTGGTGGCCTTCAAAACTATAGTTGACTTCATCAATGCCCCAGCTCTCCGCCAGAGAGCCGAAAAATTGTTCGGTGCCAGCGGCGCCTCCGCTGTAAAGGATACATTGACCGGGGTTGAGCATGCCTGCCTCCTCAAATTTGATGCATCATGGCAAAATTTATAAAAAGCGGCAAGGCGGCGCCGCCGAAAAATCCATAAAACCTTCACTCCGCCGTTTGCCGGGCAAATGGCGATGTTACAGCATTTTCAAAATGAAGTTGCCCAATTTCATTTTGAATCATTTTTGGAAAAAACGCGGTTTTTCCAAAAATCCACGCCGCTCTAATACACAAGCGACGAGGGCAGGACGCAAAAAGCCGCCGGGCATCCCGGCGTCAGTTGCCCTGCCCCCTCAATGCCCAGCGCCGCCGCGCCGTTGACCGTCAAAAGGCGTACCAGGGCTTCCGGCGGCACATCCATTTCTTCCCGAAGCGAAACCGCCTCCTTGCGCACGTCCAGATCAGTGTTGGAGGTCAGGCCGTCTGTACCCAGGCACAGCAGAGCGCCGCTTTCCAACAGGGCGTTCACCGGCGGGTCGCCAAGCCCCAGGTTGTAGTTGGAGCGCGGGCAAAGGCAGAGCGCGGCTCCGCTTGCGGCCAGACGGCGTATTTCCTGCGGATTGAGCTGTACGCCGTGAACGGCCAGAGTGCCGGGCCCAAGCAATTGCAGTTCTTCGGCGTAGGCCAGCGGACGCAAACCGGGGGCGCGCCAGTTTTCAGGCAGCACAATGCCTTCGTACAAGTCCCGCAATGGGCCGTCGCCATTCGTCAGGAGTCGCGTTTCTTCAGAAGATTCCGCTAAATGGAATGTAAATATACTGTTTATCTTGCGGCAGTAGCTTTGAGCAATGCGAAGAATTTCCGGAGCAGTGGAATAGAGCGCGTGCCCCGCGGGCGCGCAGCATGTTTTTAATTCCAGATTATCAGCGATGTCTTTGCAGCACTGCGGCGGCCAGGGGTTGTGCTCGTCCGGAAAAGGCGTCGCAAAGCCAAACCACTCGCAAAAAAAGCGCGCGTTCAGACCGGTTTCGCGACAGGCCTGCCGGGCAAGGGCAAATCCGTCCGGCAGAGAGCCGGCAATATCGCCGACAAGCCCTGTACCGACGCCTGCCATGGACTGGCAGGCATCGTCAATTGCGGCCCGGCTGACCGGTTCGGCAAGCAGAGGAATCAGGCTGGCGAGCCACCGCGCAAAGCCCTTGCGCCAGACCGTGCGCCCTTCAAGATGGGAAAGCTGCAGGTGCGTGTGGGCGTTGACGCAGGCGGGCGCTATGCACACATCCCCCATGTCGCGCACCTGCGCCCCGGCGGGCAGCCCTGCACCGCCGTTTTGCAACACTTCAGCCACAAGCCCGTCACGCACGACAAGGGCGGCGTTGTCCAGTTTTTTCAGCGGCGCGAACAGTTGCTCGCCGACGGCCGGCCCTTCCCCGGCAAGCGTCAGCAGGTGTCTGGCGCGGAGTACGAGCGTTGGCGCGGGCGTTATCAAAGAATGCCCCAGAGCATTTTCAGCGCTATAATGATCAAAAAAAAGGCGAATCCGCGTTTGAGTTTGTCTGTCGGCAGGGAGTGGGAAAGCCTTGCCCCGACAGGGGCGGTAATGGTGCTGGCGGCGGCAATGCCGAAAAGCGCCCACAGGTGCACAAAACCGAGCGTGTTCGCGGGCAGGCCAGGCTTGTCCCACCCGCCGACAACGTAGCTCAGCGCGCCGGCCACGGCAATGGGAAAACCCACGGCGGCGGAAGTGCCGACGGCGTGGTGCAGGGGCAGATTGCAAAAACTCATGAACGGCACGGAAAGCGCGCCTCCGCCGATGCCCACGAAACTGGACGCGAGGCCGATGCCGCTGCCGACGCCTGCCGTGCCCCAGAAGCCGGGCATCTCGCGTCCGGCGGGCGGGCGGTAGTTGGAAAGCATCTGGGCGGCCACCAGAAAAAGAAAACAGACAAAGACCACTTGCAGGAAGCGTGGGGGGGCGTTCGCGGCGACAAGCCCGCCCACGAACGTGCCGAGCAGAATGCCCGGCGTGATGTTGCGAAAAATATCCCAGTGCACGGCCCCGCGCGCGTTGTGCGCCCGCATGCTGGAAACGGAAGTGAACATGATGCTCGCAAGCGAGGTGCCCAGGGCCAGTTGCTGAACGTACTGCGCGGGCACGCCCTGGGTGGGAAAAACAGCGGCCAGCAGGGGAACAATCACAGTGCCGCCTCCCACGCCGAGCAGTCCGGCCAGAATGCCGACAACCGCGCCGCAGCACAGATAGATCAGAAACGAAAGGAGCATAAGTGTACCCTGTTTTGTTTGTGTTGCGCCGCCAGTGTCTGTCTCAACGCAGAATACAGGATTTTATCAGGCAGTTCAAGACCGGCCCGGAGGCATGTCGGTTCTTGGTTTTTTTAGAAAAAGACTAAAAAATAGGGTTAAGGAGGAATGCAGATACAAACTGAAGAGAAAGTCGCCAAGTCAGACATCCATGCATGATCTTCTGACCAGAGCATTTTCAAAAGCAAAATGCTCTGGCTGTTTAGGTATTTTTTATATCCGCTATCAATTTTTCCAGCCTGTGGGCCAAATCATTTAGACCGGCCACGGCTTTTTCCGCGTCTTCCATGGTTGCGGCGGTTTCCGAGGCAATACGGTTGATTTCTCCCGCACCCCGGCTGACTTCTTCGCTCGTGGCGGATTGTTCCTCACCCGCCGTGGCGATGGACCTGATCTGATCCGCTGTGGCCCGGGACGTGGCGACGATTTCGTGCAGGGCTGTTTCCGCCGCTGTGGCCAGTTCCGTGCTGCGCTGCACGGAGTGGATGGCTTCGTTCATGCCCGCGACGCTTTCCCGCGTGCCTTTCTGAATAGATCCGACGGATGTGGCCACTTCCTTGGTGGCGATCATGGTTTTTTCCGCCAGTTGGCGCACCTCGTCCGCCACAACGGCGAAACCACGCCCTGCTTCACCGGCTCTGGCAGCCTCAATAGCGGCGTTGAGGGCCAGCAGATTGGTCTGGTCAGCGATATCGGTGATCACCGTCATGATCTGGTTGATGCCCTGGGCCTGGACACCCAGTTCGTTGATGGTCTGTTTCAGCAGATCGGTTTTGCGGTTCACCTCGGCGATGGCGCCTTTGACGGCGGAAACCGTGTTCATGCCTTCGTTTGCTTTCCAGGTTGTGCCGTCGGCACTGTCAGAAGCCTTGGCCGAACTGCGCGCGACCTCATTTGCCGTGGCGCTCATTTCGGACATGGCGGAAGCGGTTTCGCCCGCGTATCCTGTCTGGGTGATTTGCAAGATGCTCAAGGTTTCTATCAGCGGATTCTACGCCTGGCGGACGCGCCCTGTGCGCACGGAGTCGGCAGCCATGTGCCAACTGCGTCTGGCTGTCCGGGCCGCGCATACAGATGTGGAACAATCAGGACACGAAAGCCGGTAAGTTTTTATATATAGTTTTTTATATATAGGGTTTGACAAAACAATCAAGACAGTATAGAAAAAATAACGCTTGAAGGTACGGAGAACTTTGGAGCGTAACCACGGTAACCATGTCGCAAGGCATGGGCAGATTTGTCCCTGCAAGTTCGTCTTGTGGGGGCATTTTGCTTTGATAAAATTTCAAGTCAAACTTACCTTGATATACCGGCGGGAACCTCATCAGGTTAGCTGAATTGGAAAAATTGAACAGTTTGTTAACAGCGGAGCAGAACGGCTTGCTCAATACGCTCGTACCTTGTAGGAGAAATCCTTTGACCAGACGCCCGTCTCGTATGAAAGTGTGTCTCACAAGCACACAGCGCCGTCTGACGTAGGCTCAAGACAAACCGGATCATTATCATTGCAAAGCCGTGACAAACGCGCCGCCTCCTGCTTGCGCTCACGCGTGCCCAGCGGGCGGCGCGATGCAAAATCCGCGCTGCGCGACTGGCGGCGGCAGAAAATCAAAAAACCCGTATGCGCGGTCATTTTGTCTTCGGGCCGCAGCCTGTCGGCCACCGGCTTCCAGTGGCGCAGCAAAAGTTCACAAACTTCCGTTTCGGCGAATTGCCCCTGCTCAAGGCCGAGCAGCAGCCTGCTCACCTGATCCGCGGTGGGCAGCAGAAACCCCAGCGTCGCGCCGGGCCGCAACGCCGTCGCCGCCTGATCAAGATAGTCCCAGGGGGTGCGCACGTCCAGAAACAGCGCGTCCGCATCCTCCGCCGCAAAGCCTTCGGCAATATCCCTGTTGTGCAGATCCACATTTTGCCCAAGCCCGGCCCATTCCAGATTGCGCCGGGCAAGGCGCAAAAATTCCTCACGGGCCTCGTGGCTTATGACCTTGCCCGTTGGCCCGCAAAACCACGACAGCCCCATGGTTAACGCGCCGGAGCCACAGCCTGCCTCAACAACAGTGCGCCCCGGCCCGGCCCCGAGGCGCAGGCAGATGTAGGCTATGTCCTTGGGGTAGATGACCTGGGTGAGCCTTTTGACGCCTTGCAGGCGGTCAAACAGCGTGGCCTCCTGCACGCGTATGGGCACGTCAAGACTGGTGCGCGTTTCCGCGCCGAAATCAAGATCTGCCACCTGATCGGCTGGCAGCGCGCCGTCGTTGCTGTGCCAGGTTTCGCCCGCCGTCAGGCGTTTGAGATGGCGTCTGCCTCTGGGGGTGACATAGACAAGCAGGGAACCATAGGGAATCATACGTTCTCCAGTTGTAGCGTCCAGCCGTTGTCCGGCGCTGCGCGCAAATTGGGGTTGCGCAGGCCGTGATTGGCCACGGCTTTACCCCAGCGTTTCAGAAAGTTTTTTTCAAGGGCGGGCGTGATCGCCTGTTCTTCGGCATCCGGGGGCAATTCCCACCATGCCCAGGGCGACATCAGGCAGGACAGCCCTTCCTGTTCCCGCCTGAGGCAGTAATCGGCCACGGCCAGCGGCCCCATTGCCGGATCAAAACCCTTGTTGCGCAAAAAATCCTCCCGCCTGACGGCCATACAGCGCCAGGAGGCGGCCAGCGCCCGGCGCGCGTGCAAAAGCTGCCCCCAGCAGAGCGAGATTATCAGGTGCGGAGCGAAGCCGCGTTGCAGGGGGAAGGGCAGGCCGGTAACGTCGGGGTAAAGGCCGACGTGGTGGATCATCCCGCTTTGTTGCAGACAGCCGCCGACCATGGACAGATCGGGGCGCAGGGCCGCGGCCGCCAGTTGCTCCGGGCGGCAGCCGGCAAGCGGGGCAAGGGCGGCGTCCAGAAACAGGACGACCTCGCCCGTCGCTTTACGGGCGGCCGCGTTGCAGGCGCTCGCGTACGATCCGTCAGAGGTGGGCGGTTGGCGGAGTATCTCAAGGCGCAGTTGTCGCTTCAGTTTGCCTGCCCAGCCCGGCTCATCCGGACGGGCGGAAGAAGCCAGCAAAATGACGCTCAGGCGCAGATTGCGCGGAACATCCAGAAGAAAGGTGAAAAAATTGTTTCTGCCCGCCGGGACAATTTCAGCCGTCATGCGCCGCCGCCGGACATGTTCCGTGAGAGCCTTGCGCGTGGCTTCCAGCACGTAGGGCTTTGCGCCCACACTGCCCGCGGTGCTTTGGGTGTGAACGCGCCAGTGGTAAAGAATGCGCGGAATATGGGCGATTTCAGACGGTTTGAGGGTTTCAGTCACGCGCAGGCTCAGGTCAAAATCCTGTGAACCTTCAAATCCGGCGCGAAATCCGCCCGCAGCCCCCAGGGTTTGCGTGGAATAGACCGACAAATGACCGGTAAAATGCAAATAGGGATCAAAGGCAGCCTTGAACAGCGGGGTGCGGCGCACATTCCTCTCGTCAATAATGTCGCTGTCACTGTACAGAAAGCGCAAGAGCGGACTGTCCGCAACGGCGCGCGCCATTTCCAGCAGGGCATTCGGTGACAAAGCGTCGTCATGGTCCATCATCGCGGCAAAGGGCGCGTCGGTCAGGGCTATGGCGCTGCTGGAGGCCAGGGAAATATGCCCGTTTTCTTCCCGGAAAATCACGCGGACGCGCGCGTCCCGCGCGGCGTATGCGCGCAGTATTGCAGGAATTTCCGGCCGGGTGGAAGCGTCGTCGGCAATGCAGAGCTGCCAGTTGCCGTAGTGCTGTGCCAGTACCGAATCAAGCGCGGCGCGCAAAAAAGCCGGGTTGCCGTTGTACACGGGCATGATCACGGCGATTTTCGGCCAGTCGCGCCCTGTTTCCAGTGCAGGGCCGCGATCTTCTTTCAATTCCAGCCAGGCGTCATAGACAGCCGGAGAATTGTCCAGGGCGCAGTTGTATATGCCGCTTTTGGCAAAGGCGGCCATGGCCGGTTTGAGCAGGCGTTCACGAAACATGTTGGCCCGCGCGCGCCAACTGCGCAGTTGGGCCGCGAGCGCGGGCAGATTTTCGCGCTCGGCAAAGGCGCTCATGACATCGGCCTGCGCCCTGTACCAGGAAAATGCGCGGGGCAGGGAGGAGGGCAGCTCGCGGCAGATGTGCGCGGCAGAGGTCTGTTCAGGCCGCGGCAGGGCGCGCAAAAGCGCCAGCAGAGCCGCGGGATTCCCTGTCCGCCGCCAGCGCAGCCAGGCCGCGTCAGGGGTATCACCTTCTTCTGACGGCAGGGGGCAGGGATGCAACCAGGGAGTGACAGTGAGGGGAAGGCCGTCGTTTTGCAGGTGTTTGTGGTAGTCCGGCCGTAGTGCGGCCGGGTCTATTTTGCCGCGTTGCAGCAGGCTGTTCCAGAGGCCGCAGTGTTTCCAGGAATCAAAGGGATCGCACAGCGAGCCTTGCGCCGCAGGCTCTGTGGAAAAACCGCCCCCACGCGCGGCGGTGAGACGCAGGCAGAAATCTGTGGCGGCAATGCCTTCCAGGTTCGGTAAAAATCCGCCTGCGGCGAGAAAATCTTCCCGCCTGAGCAGCAGCGCCGCCTCGTGCCCCGCCTGAAAAGTGCGCCGTTTGGCGGCCAGTGGATGATCCGGCGCTATCCCCTCATACAGGGAATGCAATTGTCCCCGGCTGTCCGCCGCATAGCCGAGATGCAGCGCATGGCGGCCATCCCGAGAAAGCAGCAGGGGATTCACCCCGGCCAGATCCGGTTCCGACGCGAGCCTCTGCAACAGGGGCGGCAGGGAATTTGGCCCAAGCAGAACAGTGGAGGAGAGCAGAAGCAAAAAAGGTGAGGAGGCTTCCGCGGCGGCCTGATTGCGGGCGGTTACCGCTTCCTGATCCTGCCCTCCAAGGCGGACAACGGTTTTATCGGGCGCGCCGGCGCTGTCCAGCGCTTCAAGGCAGGCTTGAGGATTTTTTTCAGCGGTCAGCAGCACCGTCAACAGAGGGGAGGATACGGGAAACATGGGGGCATGCTACGTCAGGCTTTTACCGCTGGCAAGTCGTGTTGCAAGTCCTGCTGGACAATTCGTCTTTTTGGGGTCAGTATGGCCCGCATGAATGCACTGTTGCCGCGCCTGTTCTATATTTCGGCGGCATTTGCCCTGTACCTGCTGCTTCAGCCGCATCCGGTCGCCATCTTTATGGCGGCCTGTTTTGCCTGTTTGACTCTGCCCGTTTATCGCGGCCTCAAGCCGAGAGCGTACGCATGGATGGCCCGGCTGAAGCGGGATCGCCGGGACGGAAGGATGCGGCGTTTTTTGCTTTCCACAGCCCGGGTCGCTCCGGTGTACGGGTATACGGTCTTTGTCATCGGTGTTGTCCTTGTGCCTGTGGCCGCCCTTGTTCTGCTTGTTTCACCGCAGGCCGTCGCCGGTCTTGCGCGGTTGCGGGAATTGCGTGAAAACAATTTCCAGATACCCCCGGAATGGGTGGAATATATTCGGCAGGGGCGGGAATCCCTGGCCCAATATCCGCGCCTGGAAAAAATCGTCAACGATTTTTTCCAGGATCTGGACGCGCTCTTTTCCGACGCCATGAGCCTTCTGATCAACCGGGGAGCGGATTTTCTGGGCAGCACAATGACGGTGCTCTGGACGACGATTCTCTTTTTTATGCTCACGGTGCTGTTTGCCGTGTATTCCAAACAGATCCGAAAAATAGCCGCCCGTATATTCCATTTGCCCCAGACCTTGCTGCGGCGTTTTGTCGTCGCCATATACAGGGCGTTGCGCGCCATCATGCTGGGCATTCTCCTGGTGTCCCTGGCTCAGGGGTTCCTTTGCGGGATCGGCTACGCGGTGGCCGGATTCAAGCAGCCCGCGTTCTGGGGTTTGCTTTCCACCTTGACGGCTCCCATCCCGATGGTCGGCACGGCGATCGTCTGGCTGCCGCTGTGTCTTTCGCTGTGGTTCAGCGGCAAAACGGCGGCTGCGGTGGGCCTGGGGCTTTGGGGCCTTTTGGCCGTGTCCAATGTGGACAGCTTTTTGCGTCCGCTCTTTTTGCGTCAGGGCATCAATGCGCCTTTTTTCGTTCTGCTCGCCGCCATTCTGTGCGGTCTTGCCGTTTTCGGCCCTGTCGGGCTAATAGCCGGGCCTGTTCTGCTGACTTTCTCCATACAGGCGCTGGAGGAGGGCAACCGTTTCTATAATGGCCTCTAGAAGCAGGCGTTTTGTCCGGCGGCTTCCGGCATTTTTTCTATTTTCGCTTATATGTTGTGTCTTAAGCGCCCCGGCGCGGGCGGCAGTGCCTGCCCGTTCCGCCATTCTGGTCAATCGGGACACCGGGCGGATTCTTTACGCTCAGCACGCGGACATCCCCGTTCCCCCCGCCTCGTTGGCAAAGGTGATGACACTGTTTCTGGCCCTTGACGCGGTGAAGGCAAAAAGCGTCAAATTTTCCGAAAAAATCAGGATCAGCCGCGCGGCGGCCGATACGGGCGGTTCGTCCATGTATCTTCGCACCGGCGAGCGCGTTCCCTTTGATCTGCTGCTTTCCGGCATGGCCGTCGCCTCGGGCAACGATGCGGCTGTCGCTGTGGCCCAAAGGCTTGCCGGAGGAAGCACAAGCAGGTTTGTGACCATGATGAACCGTAAGGCCGCCGTTCTGGGCATGCGGCGTACCCTGTTCAAAACTCCCAACGGTTTGCCGGCCCTAGGCCAGCAAACAACGGCGCGGGATATGATGCTGCTGGCCCGCGCCTACTTGCGCGCGCATCCGGCGGCGGCGCGTTTTCACGCGGCGCATTTTTTCCTGCACAGGGGCCGCACGCTGCCCACCACCAACAGCCTGCTCAATGTTGTGGACAGCGTGGACGGGTTGAAAACGGGCTGGACACAAGCCTCGGGATATAACATCATTGTCACGGCACAACGAGGCGGCGTGCGCCTGCTGGCCGTTGTGCTGGGCGCGAAAAGCAGGGATGCGCGCGACGACGCCGTGCGCGCGCTTCTTGAAAGCGGCTTTCGCCAGCGGGGGACAAAACGTTGACCTGTTTGGATGTCTACATATTGAGCTGGGCAAGCATGTCGTCGATGGATCTTTGGGAAATGCCCTTGCTGTCCGGCCCTTTGAGCGTGGAAGTGACCTTGCGTTTCCGGCGAAAATCCTCCATCGCCTGACGGGCTTCGTCCTGCAGGGATTCTGCGTCCCTGGCGGGATTTTTTTCCGCGCTGTCCATGATCAGACCGGACGAAACATAAAGTTCCACCACGCTTTTTTCAATGTTGCTCAACGCGGCGACGACTTTCTTGATGCGTTGCCCCGTGATGTCCTGAAAACTCAGAGCGGTCAGCACGTTGCTCAAATCTTCGCCGAGTATCGCGTTTATTTCCGTCAGGCGGGCAATCTGCTCCGCGCCAAAGTTGCCTTCACGCGCGGCGGACAGAATCGCCGCGTTTTCTTCGTGGAGGTCAAGATGTTTTTCCACAATCTCCATGATGGTCATGGCGGCGTTTTCCGTGGTTTTGAGCACTTCGTCCAGTTGATCCGAGGCCTCATGGAGAAGGGCGTCCGTCGCCAGGGGGGCAGACGGAGCATTGTCAGCGGACGCGTTTGAAATTTGTTGATAAATATCCTTCAACCCTTCACGCATGTTCACGCTGAGTTGTTTGTATACAGCCTGATCGATCTGCTCATTGACCATGTCGGGTTCCACCCTTTCCGTGTTTTTATATTATCATACACTAACAGCAGGAATTGCAAAAGGCAATTTCTTCGACGGGCTTGTTTGTTGTCAGACCCCGTGCTAGACTTTTATCATTGTAAAGCCGCAACATGGAGATGCCTATGCCACCCTTCCGTTTTCGCGCAGTCTTTTTTCTGCTTCTTGGTTTGACGCTGCTGTCCGATCCTGCCGGTGTGGTTTGCGCGGCGGATCAGGTAACGTCGTCGCCTCCTGATCCTGTTGTGAAGTTGAGCACCAGCCTTGGGGATATTGTGCTGCGGCTGAATGCCCGCAAAGCGCCCAACACGGTTTCCAATTTTATACAGTATGTCAAATCGGGGCATTACGACAATACGATTTTTCATCGCGTCATCAAGGGTTTCATGATTCAGGGGGGCGGTTTTACTCCTGAAATGAAAGAAAAGCCCGCCCGCGCGCCTATCCGGAATGAAGCGGACAACGCATTGAAGAATCTGAAATACACTGTCGCCATGGCCCGCACCAATGAGCCGCACTCGGCGACAGCGCAGTTTTTTATAAACGTCGGCAACAATGCCTTTCTGGATTTCAAGTCCCAGACCGCCCAGGGGTGGGGCTATGCCGTGTTCGGTCAGGTTATCAGCGGGCAGAACGTGGTGGACAAGATCGCCCTTGTGCGCACGGGGCGCAAGGGATATCATGATGACGTGCCCCTGGAGCCCGTGCTTATCCGGAAAGCCGCGATAATGGAATGAGCGCCGTCTCGTTTACCCCGTCCAGATGCCATATTGACCTTGCCGCGCTGCAACGCAACTTTGCGCGTCTGGGAAGCCCCGCGTCCCTGATGCCGGTTATCAAAAGCGACGCCTACGGGCATGGGCTTTTCCCCGTGGCCCGCGCTCTGGCCAACGCCGGCGCGCGGCGTTTTGCCGTGGGTACGGCGGGGGAGGGCGTTGCCTTGCGCGAGGCTGGCTTCAATCAGGAAATTGTGCCCCTGACAGGAGGCATGACTTTGGACGAATGGCGTACCGCCGCTGCCCATACGTTGACGCCGGTAATCGGCTGTTTTGAAGATATGGACAAGGCGGCGGCCTGCAGCCGTCATGATCGTCTTTTCCGCGTGGCGCTCAAGTTTGATACCGGCATGGCCCGCCTTGGGTTTTCGGTGGATGATCTGCCCGATGTGCTGGAGCATCTGCGTCTGCGTCCGGGGCTTTCGCCCGTGCTGGTTCTTTCGCACATGGCCTGTGCCGATATGCCCGATGATCTGGATTATTCAACTGCCCAGATAGAGCGTTTTACAATACTGTGCGCCGCGTTGCGCGTCGCCTTTCCCGACATTGAGCGTTCTCTGGCCAATTCGGCGGCAACTCTGGGCCTGCCGGAAAGCCATTTTGACGTGTGCCGGCCGGGCATAGCCCTTTATGGCGGCAACCCTTTCGCGGACACCGCGTGGGAAGATCGCGGCGGTATGCTTGAGTGGGTTATGAGCGTCAGCGCACCTGTTGTTCAGGTGCGCCGGATAAACGCCGGGCAGAGTGTTTCTTACGGGCGTCAGTTCACCGCGCCGGACAGCATGACAGTGGCTGTTATAACGGCGGGGTATGCCACAGGCATCGCCCGCGGGCTTTCCAATCATATCGACGTGCTGATTGACGGGCGGCGCGCCCCGCAGATAGGCCGGATTTGCATGGGGCTTCTGGTTGCGGACGTTTCCGCCATTCCCGATGTGCGCGTTGGGGATACGGCATGGATTCTGGGAGGGCAGGGCGCGCCCGGAGTTCGGCCTGTCAGCGCGCTTGAAATGGCCCGCGAGCTTGGCACCATCCCTTATGAAATACTTTGCCGTATGGGCGGCGCAAATCCGCGCGTGTATAATGAAGGGAAAAAATTGCTTGTCAAAGAGGCGGCAAACAGGTAGATAACTGCGTTGTGCCGGGGTAGCTCAGTTGGTAGAGCAGCGGACTGAAAATCCGCGTGTCGGCAGTTCAATTCTGTCCCCCGGCACCACTTAGCAATTCAAAGCGGTTCAAATAAATTAGTTTGGCTCGGTTTAAGTCTCGAAAAGGCTTGCCGGGCCTTTCTATTTGGGAAAAACCGTATTCAAATTTTCTGAAACCATAGGCAGGTGTACGCAAAAATTTGTTGGCCTGAAAGTTGGCCTTTGCTAAAGTTGGGGCAACACAACTTCGACGAGGCCAACATATGAAGCTGAAAGACGCGGCTATCAAGGCTATTGAGCCGGGCGACAAGGAAATGAAGCTCTCTGGCGGAGCGGGTTTATTTTTGCGGGTTCACCCTTCGGGCGCAAAGGCGTGGGTGTATGCTTACCGCTTCGACGGGAAACAAAAAAAACTCACCTTGGGCCAGTACCCGAACTTGAGCCTGAAAGATGCTCGGAAGGCACGGCAGGATGCGCGTGACCTTCTTGACCAGGGCGTTGATCCCGGCGCGCAGAAGCAGGCCAACAAGCACAAAGATACTCAAAACACCTTTTCCGGCATAGCTGAAGACTGGTTTTCCGTTTACAAGGTGAACAGGGCGGACAAGACTATATCCGTATACAGGAACATGCTTGATACCCACATTCTGCCGAAAATTGGGGATATGGACATAAGGGAAATCAAGCGCCTTCAGCTTGTGGGGCTGGTGAAAGAGAATACGCTTTTCGAGCCGTCGAAGGACAGGGCAAAGCATGAAGGGAAAGTAGCAATCTCCACGGCCCTGAATATGTGCTACTGCTTGGGGATGATATTCAAACACGCCATCAATATTGGACGCATTGAATATTCTGTGGCAACGGATTTGTCATCAGTCCTTCCGGAGCCGAATTACAGCAACCAGAACACCATGATAAAGCCGGAAGATGTGAAGACGCTTCTTCAGGCAATCCGCATGCCCGGCTAAGCCAACAGGAGTGTCTGGTATTTTTTGAATATCATGCCATATGTTTTTGTTCGGAACACGGAACTACGCTGCGCCATGTGGGATGAATTTGATCTGGACGCCGCCGAATGGTTCATTCCGGGCATACGCATGAAGGGGAGACAGCAGGACAAGAAAGACATGCCGCCGCATTTTGTTCCGCTGGCAAGGCAGGTAGTCAAGCTATTGTGGGAATTGAAAGAAGGCTCGAACAGCGACTATTTATTTCCAGCCGCCTACCACAAAAACAAGTGCATAACCGATGCGGCCCCACTGGTGGCCTTGAAGCGGTTCGAGTTCTGCCAGACGGTTCACGGATTCAGAACCATAGCCTCTACGCACCTGCACGAAATGAATTTTCCTTCACAGATTATCGAAGCCCAGATGGCGCATAAAGACAGAAACGAGGTGCGCGCCACCTACAACAAGGCCGAATACAAAACCGAGCGCATTGCCATGATGCAGACCTGGGCCGACTACTTGGACGCCTTGGCGGATTCATAGTGCGCGTCGATCTGGGAATGCAGGGACTTCGGCAGGTCTGACCGGAACCAGTACCTGTAGCCGTTATCGGCGTTGACCTGGGGCTTCGGTAACTTACCGTTTGCAATCCGTCTTTCAACAGTGCTTTTGCTGATGCCCGTGCCGCCGGCGCGGGAAACGCCCTCCCCTTCAACGCAGGGCCAAACTTCCGGCGTTTCTGCAAAGCCCGCCGATGAGGTGGTGACGCATACCGGCGTTCAGTCTATTGACGATCTGTACGCCCTTGCCGCGCAAAGCAAAGATGTTTTTCAAGGTGGGGTAACGTCTATTGCCGAAGCCACGGGCGGGCAGGCCATGTTCAGGCCGGGAGACGGCCTGAAGAGGCGAAACCGCGCCCAGGAGAAGATAGACCGGGATGATCCCGAAATCGGCGCCAAGCGCGTTCTGGACGTGCTGGGCGGGACAATCCTTTACGGCAGCCGGACGGATGTGGAAAACGCCTTGCCGGAGATCTAAAGGCTGGTGAAGGAAGCGGGCGGCGAGGTTGTGCGGAAGAAGAACCGCTTTGATATGCCTTCTTCCGGATACAAGGATTATCTGCTGAACATCCGGCAGCCGAACGGAATGGTCACGGAACTGCTGCTGACCACCAAGGCCATGAGCGAAGCAAAACGAGGCGTCGGGCATGATCTGTATGAGGCGATGCAGATAGCGGAAGAAGTATGGAATGATGAAAATGCTACGGAAGAAGAACGGGCCGAAGCATGGGGATATATTGTTTTATTGGATGATGCCAGTGTAGCTTACTATAGCTCCACAGGCGATCAGAGTAACGCGACAGCTTCACTTTCAGGGATAGTGGAACCTTTGGTAAGAATATCGGCAATGGGGGCCGGTCTTGCCAATTCCAAGCTGTACCCGAAGCTGG
>JAISZT010000129.1 GCA_031284485.1 Desulfovibrio sp. | reverse complement strand
CACCAAAGGCTCGGTGAATGTGCAAGATGGCACATGGACGCTGGGGGCCGGCAAGACGATTGCCGTGGATACGGACGGCGTACTGAAAGTGGGCGTTACTGGCGCCAAGGCCACGCTGGTTATCGCGAACAGCGGCATTTTGAAGAGCGCCGGTGATGGTGACGGCTCTACCGGCATCAACGTGTTCGCCAACAGCATACTGGAAGGCGCAACCCTGACGTTTCTCGATCAATCAATCACGGGAACCACTAAGGTATCCAGCCTGGGCAGAGCAGCCGATCTGAACAAAATCTGGCTCGAAACTGACGCGAACCTGAATCTGAACGACGTTTCAGGGCAAACAGTTACTACGGAGAATATGGCTAGCGTAAAAGGCGTCCTGACCACTGGCGCCGGCCTGATCAACTATGTCGGCGCGAAAATCGAGTTGAGCGACAGTGACAAGACGCCTGACGGCAATATCAAGGATACTGCCGCTTCCCTCACAGGCGCGATACTGCAAGGCGTAACGACGGAGACGGACGCTACCGGCGGAGATGCGACAGTAGCGGGGGGCTACGGCGCGGACGCGGTTGTGGTGAACAATTCAATACAACCCGAGGACTCTGTTAAAGTTTCAGTGGCTGACAATCTTACCCTGTTGGGAACGAACGGAGATCTGATCACGGCGACCGACAACAGCGCAGGTAAATCTACCGCTATCTCTGATGTCATAGTTGGGGACGACAAAACCATCACGCTCGGCTCCGCCGACCCCACTGTGACATCCAGCGACGCCACGCTGAACAGCAATGTCGTCCTCGGCGATTCTACTGGCAACGCTACCCTTGCCGTGAAAGCGGCAACCTATACCATTGACGGCAACATTACCGCCAAAGCTGCAAATGAAGGCGCTGTGCAGGCCGATTCCGGCGGCACGCTGACCGTCACGGGCGACATCGGGAAGGGCGACGCGGTCGGGCTTGTGAACGCCGACAACGGCACGATCGACGTCACCGGCACAATCAATACACAGAACATATCTGTCTCCAACGGCGGCAAGCTGAGCACCACAACCCTCACCGCCGCAAAAGACGTAACGGTTGAGGACGGCGCGCTGAGCCTGACCGGCACAGGTAAGAGCACGGTTGGCGGCGAGCTGTTTCTGTCCGACGCGATAGCCTCAGTGGGCGATCTGGAAGTAACGGGCGTGGCGACCATGGAAAACACCGCCTTTGACGCCGAGAAAGTAACATTCAGCGACAATGCGACACTGTCCGGCGGCACGCACGCCGTTATTGACACGTTGACCGGCGAGAGCGGCAAAACCATTGCCGTGGGCGACAGCGCTGACACCGTAAGCAGCAGCCTGTCGGTGACCACACTTGCTCTTGGCGGCGGCAACCTTGTTGTTGACCCCGCATGGGGCGCACCGTACAACCATGTTGAGGTGCTGAAAACCGACGTCGGTAGTGGCGACGCGTATGTGATGGACGGCAACGTCGGTGTGGGACAAAATTCCATGCTGACGTTCGGCCTGAAAGACGGCGGACAATGGCTTGCGGACAATGTGAACGCCGTGACCAACGGCGCGGGATTGACGAAAAACGGCGTTACCGCCGCGATGGGCATATACACGCCGCTGGTGCTGGGCGATAAAAGTGGTACCGGTTACAGCCTGATCGTTGACGGCAGCAAAATGAATGCCGATCTTGTAGCCGCCTTCGCAACGCCGGAAACTGTCACGTTCGCCGGCAACTCTCTGCTGGTAGTCACCGCGCAAGCGGCGTCGAGCACGAACGGCGCGCTGTCGGCGACACAGGCCACGACCGCGACCGTTGAGGCGGGCGCGAAACTGCGCATCACCGACGCAAAGGTGGGCAGGGACTACAGAGTTCTGGGCGAAAATATTGATAATGGTGGCGGCATCAACTATGACGGCGACAAATCCGGCTGGAGAGACGGCAATCTGAGCACGGATTCACGCATGATCACATTGGCGCGTGTCGCTGATACCGGAACCTTTCGTACAACTCTGAACTCCACCGCCAACTGGATGCCCAAACTGGACAGCGAGCTTGTGGGCGTGGTGGACCGTGTGTACGCGCTTGACGACAACAATACGAACGCCAACGAGCGCGGCGTACGCTTCCTCTCTCGCGCGACAAACGTCGCCTTCATCGGCGCGGACAGCGACCTGGCCGCGAAAACCATTGAAAGCGCGGCCCGCATGGCCGCTCTCAGCGGCGCGCCGCAAATGACGCGCCTTATCAACAACGCCGCGGGCGCGGCCGTTACCCAGCGCACCAGCATAGCCATCCCGCAGGACAGCCTGTCCTACGGAATACAGAGCATGGCGGCCGACGGCACTGTGGAGCGCGGCGTCACCAACATGAACAAAACGGGCGCGGCCCTGTGGATCATGCCGCTCTACCAGAGCCAGAACGTCAACGGCATGGAAGCCGGACATTTTGACATGAACTGGAACGGAGGCTTCGGCGGCGTCGCCCTGGGCGCGGACTACACCTTTGAAAGCGCCGTGCGCGCAGGCATCAACTTCAACATGGGTGGAGGCTACCTGAACGGCGGCGGCGATCTGGCCGACACCACAAACAGGTTCAACTTCTGGGGCATCGGCGCGTACCTGGGCTACAATATGAACAACTTCGGCCTGAGCGCGGACGTCAACTACACCCACACCTACAACGAGGTGGAACAGGACTTGCCGGGCGGCATGGGCATGAACAACCTGAAGTCGGACATCACGGCCCACGCCATTGCCGTCGGCCTGCGCGGCGAATACAAGTTCGAAACCTCGGTCATGGACATCGTGCCCCACATAGGCGTGCGCTTCATGAATCTGACCACGGACGCCTACGACGTGAAGAGCGGCGGCACAGTGCTGCGAGGCGACGCGATCCACCAGAACATCTGGTCATTCCCCATAGGCGTGGCCTTCTACAAGACGGTGAACACCGGCAACGGCTGGTTCTTCAAGCCCAGCCTCGACCTGTCGGTCATACCGGCCGCGGGCGACATCAAGGGCAAGAGCAAGGTACGCTTTACCGGCACTGACCGCAGCGCGGAACTCGACACCCGCATCATGGACTACGTGACCTATCAGGGCGGCCTCGGCCTGGAGTTCGGCACGCAGAACGTCAGCTTCGGCCTGAACTACAACTTGCAGGTTTCCGAGCACACAACCGGCCACGGCGTGTTCGGCACCTTCCGGTACGAGTTCTAGGTGTTCCACGCGGGCAACAGGTCAATTGCCCGGCACACGACAAACAGACAGGGGGCGGCGCGCCGCCCCCTGTTTTACACCCTGAAACTACAGGACGGCACAGATGACCGAGCAATGGTCCGAAGGGTATATCACCGGCGTTCCCTACACTTACGGATACTACAACGAGCTTTCCCCGGCCTGGATGCGCTTCTGCCTGCTGATGCGGCGCTTCACGCCGCCGCCGGCGCAAGACTACGCCTACTGCGAACTGGGCTTCGGCCAGGGCCTGTCCCTGAACATGCACGCCGCCGCCGGCGCGGGCGCGTTCCACGGCACGGACTTCACGCCGGAACACGCGGCCTTTGCCGCGAACCTGGCCGGCAAAAGCGGCGGCGCGTGCAACATTTACGACGACAGCTTCGAGGAATTTCTGGAACGCGACCTGCCGGCCTTTGACTACATAGGCATGCACGGGGTCTGGTCATGGGTGTCGGACGACAACAGGCGGCACATTGTGGACTTTGTCAAAAAAAACCTCAAGGCCGGCGGCGTGTTTTACGTTTCCTACAACAGCATGCCGGGCTGGGGCGCGGCCGGCCCCCTGGGCCGCCTGCTGGCCCTGCACGAGCGCATCGCCCCGCACACGAGCCACGCCGCCAGAACGCGCGACGCCCTGGCCTTCTGCGACAGCCTTTTCGAGGCTGGCCCGGCCTACCTGCAAAGCGCCACAGGCCTGCGCGAACGCCTTGAAAACCTGAAAAAACACAGCCCCGACTACATAGCCCACGAGTATTTCAACAGCAACTGGGACACAATGTACTTTGTGGACGTGGCGGACAGACTGGCCCAGGCCAAGCTGCGCTTTGCCGCCTCGGCCGTGCCGTCCGGGAACATAAGCGGCTTCGGCCTGACCGACAGAGCCAGGGAATTTCTCTCCGGCATTGAAGACACGGTCATGTACCGGCAGATGCAGGACTATTTCGAGAACACGCAGTTTCACAAGGATCTGTACGTGCGCGGCGGCGTCGCCCTGACCCCGCAACGGCAGCGGGAGCTGTTCCTGCGCGAGCGTTTTGTCCTGCTCAGACACCCGGACGACATCGCCTACACCATGAACATGGGCATGGGTTCCATAACTCTGGACAAGGATGTCTACAAGCCAGTGGTGGCGGCGCTGGCCGCGGAGGAATTCGCCCCCAAGCCGCTTTCGGCGATAGGGGAGGCCGGAGGCCTGACGCGGGGCCTGCCGGATTTGCTCGGGGCGATCGCCAACCTGATCACTTTGGGTGCCGTGTCGCCCTGTCAGCCGGAAGAAGTGGCGCGGCAAAACCGCTCCAGAACGCGGGCGTGCAATGCCGCGCTCGACGAAATGACGCTTGCCGGGCACTTTTTCGTCTCGCCCGTCACCGGCGGCGGCGTCAGCGTGTCGCGCCTGGACCAGCTTTTTCTGGCGGCCCCCCTGTCCGAAGGCGGCGACGCCGTGAAGCACGCGCTGGAAAAACTGGCCCGCAACGGAGAAAAACTGCTTGCCGAAGGCCGGCCTGTGGAAGACGAGCAACAGGCGGCGCGCATGATGGAAGAAACGTACGCCGAGTTCCGGGACAAACGCCTGCCCCTGCTCAAGGCCCTGGATATCGTCTGACGCCTGTTTTTACGGGATAATATAAACAAGGAATTATAATGAAAATGCGTGTGACGGTTGTTCCCGCCCTGCTCTGCGCCCTCGCCCTTTTGTGGGGCTGCTTGCCGGAATCGCAGAAACCCGTCGCCCTGGTGGCCGTGGTGGACGTGGAACGAGTCTTGCGAGAGACAAAAGCGTCGCGGGCCGGCCGCGAACATCTGGCCGCCGTACAGGCGGTTCTGCAAAAAGGCTGGGACGAGCTGCAAACGGTGTCCGGCAACGAACCGCAGGAGCAGCGGCAGCGCGCGCTGAACCAAGGCCTGCAAACGCTGCAAGCCCGGATCGCGGAAGAGGAGGCCGCCGCCAGCGCCGTTGTGCTGGAGCAGATGCGCAGCGCGGTACGGAACTGGCGGCTGAAGAACAAGGGCAGCGTGGTCATTGCGCGGCAAAACCTGCTGGACGCCTCCAGTTCGGTGGACATCACCGGGGACATTATAACCGCCATGGACGCGAAAGAACAACAGATATTCCGCGTCCTGCCCGAAGTGACGGTGCAACCGCCCAAAGCCGGGCGTGACGCGCCGCCGCAGCCCGCCGCCTCCGGAAGGAAAACGCCGGCCACGCCCGGGCCGCAGACCACGCCAAACCAGCCGTCAAGAAACAGCAGGTAAGCGCAACTGGATGACAGCCAAAAAATCTTGACCGTTGCACACAGAGAACCGTGGCCTCAGCGCCCGGCAATCGTGATATGGAAAATTTTCTCTTGAGGGTGTGCTGTCTTTGCGGCAACGCAAAAGACGCTTCGCCTGTCCGCCGATCAAGCGCCTATTTTTTCGTCTTCTCCCGCATGACGTCCAGCATCAAATCGTCGGGACGCCGGGCGCAGGCCTCAATATAGGCTTTGAGGACATCGTCGTTTTCCAGCACAGAGGCGGCGTCCGGATTTTTCTGACGGTTGTAGCCGTCCAGCCAGATCACAAAGCCGCTGCCGTCTTCCTCATTGGCGCTGTATTCCGCGCAGGTTGTCCTGTCCGCTTTCCAGGCGCTGTCCGGGGCGTCAGGATAGGCCAGACGGGTCGCCTTCCACAGCGTCAGCACTTTTTCTTCGAGCCTTGCCTGACAACCCTCATAGACCTGAAGCGCAAGCGGCAGCATGCGCTGCGGGTCCGCCTCGGTTTTGCCGAGAAGAGCGCTCGCGTAACCATCCACCTGCAAAAGCTCAAACAGGGGCGGCTCCTCCGAGAAGACCGGCGCAGCCACAAGCTCGGCGCAGATAAACTCATTGGGGTCGATTTTATCGTCCGCAAAAACCGCTGTGGGCAACACGACAAGCAAAAAAACAAGCCAATTTTTCATTCTCGTATCCAAATTTGTTTTGGAATTGAAATTACAATTCCGGCGGCAGTTTTTGCAGTTCCGCCCAACTGAAAACAGGCCCGTCCATACAGACATAGCGCCCGCCGATGTTACAGCGGCCGCAGATGCCAATACCGCACTTCATCCTTTTTTCCAGAGTGGTGATAATATTTTCCGGAGCAAATTGCAATTTTTCCAGAGCCTGCACGGTAAATTTTATCATGATCGGCGGCCCGCAAATCACGGCCAGACAATTTTTTGGGGCCGGAGCAAGCTCCAGCAGCACGTTGGGGATAAGTCCGACCTTGTGTCGCCAGCCCTCAAAAGGCGCGTCAATCGTCAGTGTGCAGTCAAGATCGGGCCGCCGCATCCAGTCCTCAAGCTCATAGGCAAAGGCCATGTCCAGCGGAGAACGCGCGCCGTACAGCAGGCTGATTTTGCCGTAGTCCTTCCTGCGCTCCAGAAGATGCAGCATGATGGTGCGCAAGGGGGCCATGCCGATGCCGCCGCCCACAAAAAAGATGTCCTTGCCCTTCCAGTCCGCATACGGAAAAAAATTGCCGAGTGGAGCGCGCACGCCCACTTTGTCGCCGGCAGACAGGCGATGGATCGCCGACGTCACTTCCCCCGCCCGCATGACGGAGAATTGCAGATACTCTTTCTGTGAGGGCGGCGAATTGATGACAAAGGTGGATTCTCCCATGCCGAAAACAGAAAGCTGGCCCACCTGACCCGGCTCGTAGGCAAAAGACCGCATGGCCGAACCTTCCAGCACAACGCGCAGGGTCTTGATGTTTTCTGTTTCCCTGATCACCTCCGCCACTGTGGCGGGCGTGGGCGCGTAGGGATTGCCGTCCGGCATGGGCCTGGGAGAAAATCCCCGCTTCGCGCCCGCGTCTTCAGTCTTGACCGCATTGACGACAGCAGCGGTTTTGGCCACCGTTTTCACGGAGGGCCTGGCAACTGTTTTGACAGTGACCCTGGCGACGGTTTTGTCCGGCGGCACAACAGGCGGCGGGGATTCTTCCCGGACAACCGGAATGTTTGTCTCATGCGCCACAACGTCCGCATTATTCCCGCGCACAGCCGGCGCGGACGGCCGGGCAACAACGGGCAGATCAGCCTTTTTTTTCGACGGCTTCGCTGTGTTTTTGCCGGAGGTTTTTTTTGCGACCATGCCTTTGCTCCTTGGTAGATAAAGGCGTTTTATTTATCGGCGGTTCTGGCAATCGCGGCAAGCACTATGGCGCGAATGTCCAGACACACGGGACAATTGCTGACGCAACGGCCGCAGCCGCTGCACGAATACGCGCCCCAGTTTTCAGGATAGAAGGAGTACTTGTGGGAAACGCGGTTGCGCATGCGCTGGGCTTTGAGCATGCGCGGGTTGTGCCCGCTGGCCTCACGCGTGAACAGGGAAGACATGCAGTTGTCCCAGGAGCGCAGACGTCTGCCGCCCTGCTCGTCAAAGCTCTCGCCTTCGTCGGTGATGTTGAAGCAATAGCAGGTGGGACAAAAATAGGTGCACGCTCCACAGGAAAGGCAACGGTCTGTCTGCGCCTGCCAGAAATCCAGATCGGAAAACAGCGCGGACAGCGCGGTCTGCGCGCCTTTTATGTCCGGCGCGGGCACAAGGCTCGCCCATGCCGCCTTGCGCGCGGCTTCCACCAGAGGGAACTTGTCCGCGCCGTCGGCAAGACTTGAGGTGCCAAGCACTTCCGCGCCCTTGTCCGTTACGGATTGAAGCACATAACCGCCTTCAATTTCGGTCAGCAATACGTCCGAACCTTCCGGTGAGGACGGCCCCCCGCCAAGCCAGTGACAAAAACAGGTATTGCAGCCGCTGGAACAGGTGACCGTGAACACGACAAGGTTTTCACGCCGCGCCTTGTAGTAGGGGTCGACAAAAGGCCCCCGCAGATAGGGACGATCCAGCACGGCATAGCCGCGCGCGTCGCAGGGGCGGCAGCCGAACACCGCCGTGGGCTGCGCTTCGGGCGTATCGTCAAGCGTCAGGCTCACGGAATCGCCTTCTCTGGTTTTTTTGTATGTCAGCAGGGTTTCGCATTGGGGCAGCACGGCTTCCTTGGCGGGCACAGTGGCTTTTTGCAGGGTAAATGCCTTGCCCTCGCTCCACGGCTCAAAAACAACAGAGGATTTGACGGCCGGTTTTTCCGCCGGGGCGAGAACGCGGCGGCCTGTTTTGACAAGGAAGGACAGAAACGCGGGCAAACCGTCTGACGCGACAAATCTCGTGGTGCTCATTTCCAGTCCCTCTCGTGAATATTCTTTTCTTCCGGCGCATAGGTCAGCAGGGGAGGCGTCGCGGCCGGATCAAAACCTGCCTTGTAGCCGTCAAAAAGCTGCCCCACAGCGCGGGAAATCTGCTGGCGCAGGGCCAGAATGGGGATTCCCACGGGGCAGGCGCGCTGGCATTCGCCGCAACCGGTGCAGCGTCCGGCCAAGTGAAGCGCGTGAATGGTCTGGAAAAACAGCTTCTCGCGCTCGTCGTCTTTCTGGTTCATCCAGTGCGGGTCGCGGCTGTCGGAAACGCAAAAATCGCGGCACACGCACATCGGGCAGGCGTTCCGGCAGGCGTAGCAGCGCAGGCAGCGCTCCATCTGCCCGCTCCAGAACTGCATGCGCTCCGGCAGGGACAGAGAATCAAGCAAGGCAAGCTCCGGCGGCGTATACGGGCCGGGATTCACGCTGACCGGGCCGCCGACGCTCGCGTCGGCCGTCGCCGCCAGCGGCGCCGTACAGCCGTAGCACTTGCCCTGGGCAAAATCGGCCATGCAAAAGCGGTGCTCCTTGCCGTCGGCTGTGACGGTGACAGCCGCCTCGTCACAGGAAACAGCGTCAATGCTTGTGTAACGGCCAAGTTTTTCGCTCACGCGCGCCATATCCAGCGTTCCTTCGCAGGGCATGGCGAATATGACGACGTCTTCACGATTGATCAGATTTTCCTGCAACTGTTCCACCACGGAACGGCCGTCGCAGCCCTTCACCATAATGCCCACTTTTTTTCCCTTGAAGGACGGCAGATAGACGGCGGGATTGTTGACGTTGAACGGCCCCCAGACCAGCTTGTCCACATCTTCCGGCGTTTTGGCGAAAAGCGGCACGGTATGCGCCCCGTCATAGCCCTGCTGCCAGCCGATCACGCATTCCAGTTCCGGCAGTCTGGCCTTTATGGCCTTTTTCAGTTCGTCCAGGGCGGCGGCTTTGCCCGTGCCCAGCGGACGCAGGGCGCTCAGGGCCATGTCCGCGACTTTCAGCAGGGGCCGGGAATCGCCGAAACGCGGGGCCGGGCCGAGCGCGTGCACACGGCCGGTAAATGTCGTGATGACGTGCTGCCAGCGCTGGGCTTCGGAAGCGCTGACCCAGGTGTATTCAAAACGCCTGTCGTCAATGCCGAGCACGGGCAGAAACTGTTTGAGCACTTCCAGACGGCGGCGGGCGTAGTAATTGCCCGCCGAATAATGGCAGTCGCGCGGGTGACAGCCGGACACCAGCACGCCGTCGGCGCCGTTCAGCAACGCTTTGACGATAAAGAGCGGATCAACGCGGCCCGAACAGGGCACGCGGATGATGCGCAAATCCGTGGGTTGGGCCGCGCGGGCCACACCGGCCGAATCCGCGCCCCCGTAAGAACACCAGTTGCAGAGAAAACCCACAATCCGCAGTTCTTTGCCTTCTAGTACCGGCATAGCGTGTTGACCTCCGCAAGAATCTGGTTGTCCGTGGAATGGGCAAGCTGCACGGCGCCCTGCGGACAGGTGGCCGCGCACAGGCCGCAGCCCTGGCACACGGTTTCAATGACATGGGCTTTCTGCTCGCCGCGCACGCTCACTTCTTCAATAGCGCCGAAGGGGCAGCAGCGTATGCATTTGCCGCAGTCCACACAACGGCGTATGTCCACATTGGCGATTTGCGGATCGTTTTCCAGTCTGTCTTTGGAAAAAAGCCCCAATACCTTGGCGGCGGCGGCGGAACCCTGGGCCACGGAGGCGGGAATGTCCCTCGCCCCCTGGCAGACGCCGGCCAGATACACCCCTATGGTGTTTGTCTCCACAGGTTTGAGCTTGACATGGCTTTCCATGAAAAATCCGCGACTGTCGTAGGAGATGCGCAGTTTTTCCGCCAGGGCGGCCGCGCCCCGGCTGCCCTCAATGCCCACGGCCAGAACAATCAGATCCGCCGTGATTTCCACAGGCTTGCCGAGCAGCGTGTCCACGCCCATGACAACATAACCGCCCCTGCCGTCGGGATACACGCAGGACACGCGCCCTCTGATGTAGTCCACGCCGTATTCCTCGACAGCGCGCCGCGTGAATTCTTCATACATCTTGCCCGGCGCGCGTATGTCCATATAAAAAACGTAGGACTGTGATTCGGGGAGATGATCCTTGGTCAGCACGGCCTGTTTTGCCGTGTACATGCAGCAGAAGGCCGAGCAGTGGGGGCGTCCGATGGAGCAGTCCCGCGAGCCGACGCATTGTATGAAAACGATGTTGCGCGGTTCACGGCCGTCGGAGGGGCGTTTGATGTGGCCCCCGGTCGGGCCGGAACTGGAAAGCAGCCTCTCGTACTGCAGGGCCGTGATCACATCCGGGTAGCGGCCCCCGCCGTATTCCTCGTACACTGTCCAGTCCATGAGGTCATAGCCTGTCGCCGCCACAATGCTGCCCACTTCCTCGGTGATAATCTCGTCCTGCATTTCATAGTTGATGGCCTTGGTGGGGCAAATTTTGGCGCACACGCCGCATTTGCCCCTGGTCATTTGCCGGCAATGGCTGGCGGTGATGACCGCTTTTTTGGGAATGGCCTGCGGAAACGCGATCTTGATGGCCGTGGTCAGCCCGGTCAGCTCGTTGAACGCGTCCGGCGTGTTCTTGCCGGGGCATTTTTCGCTGCACGCGCCGCAGCCCGTACATTTATCCCAGTCCACATAGGTCGCCCGTTTGCGGATTTTTACTGTAAAATTGCCGACATAGCCTGAAATATCTTCAATTTCCGAGCAGGCGTACAGGGTAATGAGCGGGTGCTGGGCAACGTCCACCATCTTGGGGCCGAGGATACAGGCCGAACAGTCCACCGTGGGGAAGGTCTTGTCCAGTTTGGCCATTTTGCCGCCGATTGTCGCCTCCCGCTCCACAAGCACAACAGGGATGCCCCCGTCGGCGCAGTCCAGCGCCGCCTGTATGCCGGCCACGCCGCCGCCTATCACCAGCGCCCGCTTGTTGACGGTAAAGGATTTCGCCTGCAGGGGCGTGTTGCCGCGCAGTTTGGCCACGGCTATGGCCACAAGTTCCGCCGCCTTGTTGGTGTTGGCCTCCACATCCTTGCCGATCCAGGAAACGTGCTCGCGTATGTTGGCCATTTCCAGCATGTAGCGGTTCAGCCCGGCTCTCTCCACCGTGCGGCGGAAGGTAGGCTCGTGCATGCGCGGACTGCATGAAGCCACGACAACGCCGTCCAGCCTGTGCTCGGCGATGGCGGCCTCAATGGCGGCCTGTCCCGGTTCGGCGCAGGTGTACATGGGATCGGTGGCGTGGACGACGTCAGGGAAGGTCAGGGCTTTTTCGGCAACCGCGGCGCAATCCACCGTGCCGCCGATATTGCTGCCGCAATGACAGATGAAGACGCCTATTCTCATGGTCTGTCTCCTTCAGCGGACGCCGCGCTTTCATCCGCTTTGAGGCCCGCCTCTATTTTTTCAAGCAGCCCGCCGGCGCTGACGCAGAGTTTTTCAAGACCCAGCTTTTCCGGGCCCAGGCCGAAGGCCAGCCCCAGTATCTGGGTATAATAGAGCACGGGCAGGTTAAAGAGCCTGTCCGCCGCTTTCTCGGCCTGCTTCTGGCGCAGATCAAGATTCATCTGACAGAGCGGACAGGCCGCCACCAGCGCGTCAACACCCATATCCGCGGCGAGCGCCAGAATGCGCCCGGAAAGGCGCGCGGTCACGGCGCGCTCCGGTATGCCGAAGGCCGCGCCGCAACAGGATGTTTTTAAGGGGAAAGCAACAACTTCAGCCCCACAGGCCGCAAGCAGGCTTTCCATGAGCGTGGGGTTTTCCGGATCGCCGAAATCCATGATTTCGGCGGGACGGCTCATCAGACAGCCGTAGTAGGCGGCCAGCTTCAACCCCTTGAGCTTTTTTTTCACGCGCCCGGCAATGGCCTGTTCATCGCAGTGCCGCGCAATGCCCTGCATGACGGAAATGACCTCGGGAAATTTTTCCGCCGCCGGAGTGTCCAGCAGATCGTCAACGCGGGCGCGAAAGGCCGCGTCTTCCATACGTTTTGCCGCGTGCCGCAGGTTGGAAAGACAGCTTGGACATGGGGTGAGCAGTTCCGTCACGCCCTGCTTGGCCGCTATGTCCAGATTGCGGGCGCACAGGGCGGCGGAAAGTTCCGTGTCCACGGCGTGCGCCGGTGTGGAGCCGCAGCAATTCCAGTCGGGGATTTCGGCAAGGCGCAGTCCCAGCGCGTCGCACGCGGCCTCGGTGGACTTTTCATAATCAGCTGAAGACCCTCCGGCCGAACAGCCGGGGTAGTAGCCAACCATCATGGTCTCACCCCCTCGCGTATGGCGCGCTCCTTGTACCGTTTCATGATGCGGGCCACATTGGCCGCGCCGCCGTTTTTGACAACATGCGGAACAAAGGGCAGCTTGTTTTTCCTGAGGGCTTCCGGCGCAAGGTCAAGATCTGTGAACACGCGCAAGGAACGCATCATGTACAGGGCCATCGTGCCGATTTCGTAAGAGCGCCCACAGGCGCGCACCGTGCTGAGAAAGGAAAGCCAGAATTTTTCCACTTTCGGCACCCGCACACGGTTCTGTTTGCGGGCCATGTGGCGGAGCGTCTCCATAACGGCCGCCACGTCAATGTTGTTCGGGCAGCGTTGCGTACAGGTGGCGCAGGAAAGGCACATCCAGAGGGAGCGGCTGTCGAGCACCTGGTCTTTCAAGCCAAGCTGCACCCCGCGCATGACCTGGTTTGCCTGCATGTCGTAAACAAAACCGGCCGGACAGCCCGCGGTGCAGTTGCCGCACTGGTAGCAGGCGGAAACTTTCTGTCCGCTCTGCTCCTCCACTTCCCTGATAAAGGCCGTGTCGCGCGTCCGGTTTATGCTGATGGCGTCGTTCATGGCTGTTCTCTGATTTTATAGGCTTTTTTGTTTGTAGCGCATATTTTTGTAAAATACTACGGAATTGGCGGGGATGACAAGTCCAAATC
>JAISZT010000045.1 GCA_031284485.1 Desulfovibrio sp. | reverse complement strand
CTATCAAGAAATATTCTGGGGAATCCCATGGCAAAGCAGTCAGAGTTTTTAGATGTTCCCTTTATATTTCACATGATTAAGGTGTAACAATCTATATATAGGGGCAACACTCTCCATTGCCCATGTGGTCGCCGCTTTTACTTTCCTGCGTGTCATACACAATCAAAGGGGTGCCTGTGCGCTCGGCAAGCGCACGAGCATCTTCGGCTGCTTGGACAAGTGACGTGTCCACCAGTTGCAAAAAGCTCTGGAAGTCAGGGCTATATGGCGTTGTTTGTGCTGACATGATTCTCTCCTACGGCAACTTGAACAGGGTGTCGGCCAGAGTTGTCGTATTCAGTCCAGCCGTTCACCAGTAATTTATACACGGAATGAAAATTACGCAATCCGGCGGTAAATCTGCGCCGAATTACATCTTCCGGTATAGCGTGGCCGCCTTGGGCAACACGGGCGGCAACGCGGGCAATGGCTGTTTCCGCGTCCGGCAGGGTTAGAAATAGTAGGTGGACCGCATAACCTTGCGCTTGCCATTGGGGTATCATGCGGGCATAGGAGCGGCCCGCCAAGGTGGTTTCAAAACTAAAGCTTTCCCCTTGGGTTACCAGCTTGTCAATTTGTCGGAGCATAAGCTTTCCGGCTTGTACGGCCTCCCGCTCCGGTGCAAAGGGGGACAGGCCGAAAGCAATAAGGTCGGCGTTGACGAACTGGGTAATGTTCGCCGAGGCAGGAATAAAGCGCCGGGCAAAGGTGGTTTTACCCGCGCCGTTCGGCCCGGCGATGATATAAATGTGCTTTCTGAATGGGACGCTTACAATCGTGCTCATAAAGTGTGTGTAGCCTTGCCAAGCTAGCGCGGTCAAGCGTCAATGGGATTAGAACTGGAGAGTGTTTACTTATGGATAGGCGCTGTCGCGATAACATACTTGAACTACAATCTTTTTCTGGTAAATTCACGGTTTGATAAGTGTCCAGATAACAGACTGATTTTATAAAAATTTTTGCGCCAAAACTATCTATTGATGGACACTCTCGTATTTTTTAATCCTGCGCAGGTGTCAACCAGTCCACGATTTGAAGACCGTCCACTCTGGAAAATTCTCGTGTATTGTTTGTGACCAAAATGGAATTAGACGACAAAGCATGACCTGCAATAGCCGCATCATTCTGACCTATCGGCGTTCCACGTCGAGCAAGCTCCTTGCGAAGTTCAACAGTTCTGTCTATTGCATCGCTATCCCACGGCAGAACAGCATCAAGACGCCTGATGAAGCTACTTACCATGCCTTCAATTTTTTTTGGAGCTTTTGGGCCAATGGCTCCATAACGCATTTCTGTATATGTAATTGCTGAAACAACAATTTTTGATTTTTCTTTTACAGCAATTTCAAGATACTCAATAACAGCAGATGGATGCTCACGCATGATGAACGAACAAATATTCGTATCCAACATATAGATTGTCATCAAAAATCCTCAATAAATCTGGATTCATCAATAATATCTTTGCGCTCTCTCATGTAATCCGGGCCTGCCTTCGGCTCATCAAGCAATGAACGCCATGACGGACGAACCGGGCGAAGAATCAATGCATTCCCTTCTTTAACTATTTCAAGCTCAGAGATTCCTTTAAATTCGAATTCTCGCGGAATACGTACCGCCTGGTTCCGCTTGTTTGTGAAGATTGCAACGGTGCGCATAGAAAAATCTCCTCGTGCGTGTATAGTGGCTCTACTTTGACATATGCTAAGCATATGTCAACTTTTTTAACGGCCATGCCCATTGAGCGGCTTGGCCGTTCGCGAACCTGCTGCCTATTCTGTTGCTGTCGGAACATCTCGCGGCCTTCCAATCTGCAGCCGCGTTGTCGGTTGCGTTTTGGCTACCCTGTCGGCGCGGGCAGGGTGGCGAACAGCATCCCGACCGGCAGGGCCAACAGCCTGTCGCCCATGGGGATGACTTCCCGGCCGGTGTGCGCAACCACGCCCCGGACAAAGCGATCCCCCAGCGCGTCACGCAGAGAAACAAGCCCCCTGATGTCGCGCGGGGCCACGCTGGCGGCGAGCTTTACCTCCACAGCGGCCACGCGTCCGGCCCTGTCCTCCAGCACAACATCCGCTTCCTCGCCGCTTTGCGAGCGGTAGTGGTACAGCGACACGGGGTGTTCCGTCCAACTGCTCTGTTTCAGCAATTCCCCGGCCACAAAAGACTCCAGAAGCCGCCCGGCCAGAACCGGGTCGCCGGCCAGACGCTCCGCGTCCGCGCCGCAAAGATGGCAGGCCAGGCCGGAATCGCAGACATGCGCCTTGGGGGCCTTAACCAGCCGTTTGCCAAGATTGCTCGACCATGCGGGGAGAAACCAGATGAGGAACAAGGCCTCAAGCAGCGGGATATACCTGCCGAGAGTGCTGGCGGGCATCCCCAGGCTCCGCGAGATTTCGGCCTGATTGTGCAGCGTTCCGGAACGGACGCCGTGCAGGCGCAACAGGCGGATCAGCCCGCTGATGTCCTGTATGTTGGCGATGTCGCGGATGTCCCGTTCCACCAGGGTGGTGACGTACGAATCGAACCAGGCGGCGCGGCGTTTGGGGCTGGCCCTGGACAACACTTCCGGGTAGCCGCCCAGCGCGATGGTTTGCAGAAGCGCTTCCTTTGACAAAGCCGTTTGCGCGCTCACGGGAGGAAAATCCTCATGAAACAGGGCATGGATAAAGTCTTCCCGCATGCCGGCTATTTCTCCCTGTGAAAGCGGATACAGGGTCAGCACTTCCATGCGCCCCGCCAAAGAGTCGGCAATGCCCGGCAAAGTCAGGATATTGGCCGATCCGGTCAGCAGGTAGCGCCCGGCGCGGCGTTCACGATCCACATCTTCCTTGACGGCAAGCATCAAGGCGGGCGCGCGTTGGGCCTCGTCGATAATTACCGGCTTTTTCAGCCCCCGTAAAAAGCCCGTGGGGTCGCTCTGCGCGCCGGCCAGAGCTGTCGCCGAATCGAGGCTGATGTACTGACGGATGTTATCCGCGCCAAATGACTCTTCGGCCAGCCGCTTCACCAATGTCGTCTTGCCGGTTTGCCGCGCCCCCCGCAAAAAAACAACGGGAGTGTCGGACAGGGCTTCCATCAGCCGGGCATACAGTGTGCGTTTGTTCATGGTGTAAAATCTACCATCGCGCGGAGGATTTTACAAGGTCGCCCTCAACCGCTCCGCCTTATTTTGCGGAAAATGGTGCTGCGGTTTATCTGAAAAAGCTCGGCCACTTTTTGCACGGAGCCGTGTTCTTCAATGGCCCTGAGCAGGAAGTCCCGCTCCATTTCCGCCACGATTTCTTTAAAGGGGCGGATTTGAATGTCCGCCGCGCGCTCCGTCCTGTCATTGGCCACGCCGGTGATCTGCGGCGGCAAATCGCGAGGGGAAATCAGGGGGGTGTTCAGCGTAATGACAAGGCTGTGTATCAGGTTTTGCAGCTCGCGCACATTGCCGGGCCAGGAGTAACGGATCATCACGTCCAGCGTTACGTTCATGAACGCCAGGCTTTTCCGATACTTTGTCGTGTACTGGCGCAAAAAATACTCCGCCAGCGGGCGGACGTCCTCCCTGCGCTCCCGCAGGGGCGGCACCCGCAGCGTGGCCACGTTGAGGCGGTAAAAAAGGTCGCGGCGAAACGTCCCCGTTTCCACATTTTCGGCAAGATTTCTGTTGGTGGCGGCAATGACGCGCACATCCACCCTGCGCGGGGTCGACGCCCCCACCCGCATGATTTCACCGTCCTGAAGCACACGCAGCAGTCGCGTTTGCATGGAAAGGGGCAATTCTCCCACTTCGTCCAGAAAAATGGTGCCGCCGTCGGCGATTTCAAAATATCCGGCCTTGCCCTTGCTGGAGGCCCCGGTAAACGCGCCCGGCATATAGCCGAACATTTCAGACTCGGTAAGCGTTTCCGAAATGCCGCCACAGTCCATTTTGAGCAGAATTTTGTCGCGCCGGTCGCTCAACGAATGCACCAGGCGGGCAAAAACATCCTTGCCCACGCCGGTTTCTCCAAGAATCATCACCGTGGCCTCGCTTTCCGCGAAACGCCGCGACAGGGAGATCAGCGAATCCATGGAGGGACTGGCGTACACCGGTTCCGTCAGTTTTTTTTGTTCATGGGATATGTAGGCAAGCTGCTCGCTGATCTGTTCAATAAGCCGGCGCTGCTCCGTCATGTGGGCGTTCATTTGCGTGAGCACGGTGATGTCCCTGGCAAACGTGATGACCAGAGCAAGCCGCCCGCCGTCGTCAAACACGGGAAAGCCCGTAAGGACAAGTTTTTTTCCGCTTTGCAGGGTCTGCACATGGGTGACGGGTTTGCCTGTGGCGATGACCTCCGGGTTCAGCACATAGTCAAAAACGCCTTCCTGCACCAGCGTGCGGACGTTCTTGCCCTGCACCTGTTCCTGTCTGAGGCCCGTGAGCTGCTCGTACATGCGGTTGATGCGCAAACTTGTGCCGTGGACATCGGAAATGAAGATGCCTTCCGGCAGGGCGTCAAGGATGCTCTCAAAATGCGCGCAAAGTGAGCTTGTCGAGAGGTTGATCATGTTTCAATCCCCGCGTGTTGGGGCAGTTCAAAATACTCTAGTCGCGTTTGGTGCGTTGCTCCTCGCGGATTTTTTCAACCTGACGCAGCAGGGGCAGAAATTTTTTGATCCGGCCAAAACTGATCCGCATTGCGATGTACAGGCTGAGCAGCACAAAAACATATCCGGCCTGGATGTCCCGGACAGGCAGAGTGTACAGCGGGATGCCCTCAAAACGCAAACTCATCCAGCCAAGGGCCAGAGGCAGCGGCCAGTTTCCTTTTTTCTCTCGCCCTCGGGGTGGTTTCATAAAAAAGGTAGCAGCCGAGCGCCAGAACAAAAATCCCGAAATATCCCACGTAAGAACGGAAATCTACCTTGCCCTGGGTAAGCAGGGGCGTGAGGATGGATCCGACAACTGAGCCGGCGCCAAGCGCGATGCCGAGCGGCAGCACAATACGGCCCAATGAGGCGTATTTGATGGAGGAAATCAGAGCGGACGTTCCCACAAGCCACTGGTTGGACACGCGCAGGGAATCGGTGACAACTTTATTCAGCGTAAGTTGATTGCCGAGAGACGCCGCATAGTCTCCCAGACGAAAGACGCTGATGTGTCCTACCGAGGCCATCACGCCGCCAAACGCGCCCACAGTGGAGAAAATCCGGCCTACCCACACGGCCCAGAGCACGGACAGCACAGGGCTGACAGTCGGAGCGCCGGGGATGCCGAGAAGTCCGGGTTTTGCCGTTTCGTCAATTTTTTTTTTGCGTTGACGGCTTGCCTGATGGCGGCCTCAAGGCGGCTGGGGGCGTCTTTGGCAGGCGCGGCGGCGTTCTGTTTTACGGCGGCGGCTTGCCGCGACGAGTCGCCGGCCGGGGCGCTTTCAGCGGCGACAGCGCAAGCGCCGCCGAGAAGCGTGAGTGCAAGCAGCAGGGACAGGGCGGATTTCATTGGGGCACTCCGTTAATTTTTTGTTCACAGGATGCGCAGTTTTTTTCCTTGAAAACAATCAGAGGGCAGTTCTTGCATATGTCGCCGCCGGGAAAGGGATCTCCGGGACGGGTTATTGAACTTGAACCGGATTTTTCAATGCGCTGCAGCAGCCGCCGGACAACGGCTTCAATCAGTCCGCCGGGGATGAACACATTGACCTCTCCGCGCTCCGTTTTGCCGGCGTTGTAGCTGCCGGAACAGGCCGGACAGCAGTTAAACGTGTTTTCATTCCAAGTAAATACGCTTCCGCCGCATGCGGAAGAACTCATGGTTATCTGCGGGCGCAACGGGTGTGTGTCTGTGGCGGCCATATAGTCAACGGCCAGATGGTAAGACTGCATGTTGTCGCAGTAAAAATGCACAACATGCGGAGCGAGCGCGGCCTTGCCCAGAGGGCCGACGGCAATTGCCTTCAGCGAATCAGGCGGCATACAGGGTTTTGAGCGCAGAAAACATTCCGCCTGGTCAGGATCGACGCAGTATTTGTTCTGCGATTGAATTTCCTTTTCGTCAATGTTTTTCCAGCCGAAACTGACCCGGGCATTTGCGCATCCGAGGTTTTCCCTGTCTGCGAGCACGGTCTTGCCCTGCATGCGGGCGGCAATTTCCCACTGGCAGAACGTGAGCGGTTTGACCGGCGTGACATGGCTTGTTTTTGCTTTGAACATTTCCACGTCGGCGTCCGTAAAAAGCCAGGTTACGGCAATGGGGTGATGGTAGAGTCTGAGTTCCTCCATCAGAATTTTTTCCATTTCAGCATACCCAAGGGGCATAAGCGCCTCCAAAAAATAGCGCGCGAGCATCCGCGCGACGATAATGGCCTGCCCGAACAAACTGTCGGCAGTGGATAAAAAGACTATTGCGCCAAGGAACAGTTCAGGGCATTTGCACGCGTTCGCGCAAAATACCCAATGCTACAGACTGTAACCGAGAAATGCGTCCGTTGGCAAGCGTTGCTTCGCCCATAGGCGGAGTTCTGTTCAGAAAATGGTATTTTTGCGTTCCCAGGCGATGGTAGGCAAGCAGTTCATAGCGCACATGGGCATAGGGCGCGAGAAAGGCGGCGATAGCGGCTATCGCTTCTTCCGTGTCGTTAAAGCCGGGCACAACGGGCGTGCGCGCCAGGATGGGAAGATCGGGGAATTCTTCGGCCAGAATACGGAAATTGGCGAGAATGCGGGCGTTCGGCACACCTGTATGCGCCTCGTGGACGGAGCTGTCCGCGTGTTTGATGTCAAAAAGGGCGTAATTCAGAAGAGGGGCGGCTTGTCGGACAATGTCTTCCGGGGCCATGCCGCAGGTTTCAATGGCCGTTTTGATGCACCGCAGCCGCGCCTCGCGTAAAAGCGCAAGGGCGAAATCACCCTGAAACAGCGGTTCTCCGCCGGACAGGGTCAGCCCGCCGCTGGAGCGCGTATAGAAGGCCGCGTCCTGCTCCACAACGTTCAGCACATCGTCCACCGTGCGTTTCTGTCCGTAGACTATGATGCCCTGCGCGGGGCAGGCGCTCGCGCAGGGCATGTGGCAGTCTTCACAATGCGTTCTGTCAATGGAGGGCATGCCGTCGTCGCTACGGGTCAGCCCGCCGCGCACGCACACTTCAAGGCAGCGCACGCATTTGTCCAAGCCCAGGCAACGGCCCGCGTTGTAGGCCAGTTCCGGGCGGTATTTTTGCGATTCCGGGTTGCTGCACCAGCGGCAGGAGAGGGCGCACCCTTTAAGAAAGACGATGGTTCTGATTCCGGGGCCGTCGTGGACGGAATACTTCTGTATGTTGAAGACAAGTCCTTCTTTTCCCTGATCGTCCCGCGCATCCATAACCGGCCGTCCCGCCGTTACATCGCCCCGTGTTCCGTACGGGCGATGAGGTCGTTTTGCAAATCGGGCGACAGGTCCACAAAGTAGGCGCTGTACCCGGCAATGCGCACAATGAGATTGCGGTATTTCTGCGGGTCTTTTTGCGCGGCAAGCAGTGTGTTGCGGCTTATGACGTTGAACTGCACATGCCACAGCTTGAGGTCGCAGAAGGCGCGGATGAAGGACACAAGCTTTTCCGTTCCCTGGTCGCCTTCCAGGCATTTGGGCGTGAACTTGATGTTCAGCATACGCGCCGCGCGGTCGCGCATGCCCATGTTCTTGGTGTTGTAGTTTGAAAGCATGACGGCGGTCGGCCCGTTGACATCCGCGCCGTGCGAGGCGGAAGTGCCGTCAGACAGAGAGAACCATTCCGTGCGGCCGTTGGGAGTGGCGGAAACCACTTTGCCGAAAGGCACATGGGAGGTAAAGGGCACATACCGCACGTCGTTGTGGATGCCAAGATCCTTCATGCTGTATTTGCCGCCGTATTCCACGGAAATTCTGTCGATTTCACGGCCGATTTCGTCGGCGTACGGGTCGTTGTTGCCGTAGCAGGGGGCGGAGCGCAGCAGGGCCTTTACATCGTCATAGCCCTCAAAATTGGCGTCCAGGGCCTTGAGAAGCTGATCCATGGTCAGCTTTTTTTCCTCGAACACAAGCTTTTTGACGGCCGCCAGCGAATCCACCACCGTGCCGAGCCCCATGTATTCAAAGTAGCCCAGATCAATGCCTTCGGGAATGCGCGGCTGGTGCAGGTCAATGCAGTGTTTCATGCACAGGTCGTGCATGGCCGAGCCCATCGGCTGGGCAAAGTGCCTGGCGCGCAGGTGAATGATAATGTGCTGCTGGATAAAGGCCGTCTTCATAAAGAGCGTGTGCTGTCTGACATAGGCCTTCCAGAAGTCTTCCCAGGTTTTGAATTTTCGCGGGTCGCCCGTTTTTTCGCCAAGCTGCGCGTCGCCGTATTTCTTCATGCGGCCGTTGCGCAGCGCCATTTCAACGGCGGCGGCGAAATTGACGTACGCGCCGCCGGAGGTATAGGTGTCGCGGTTCGGCATTCTGGCTTCCGTGCAGCCGGAAACGGCGTAGTCCAGGGCCTCTTCAAACGTCGCGCCCTTGGAAACGTACAGGGGGACAATTTCTTCGTCGTTGATGAGTTTGGGAAAGCCGGAGCCGTACTTGATGGTTTCGGCCACATCCCACAGGTAGCGCTCCGGCGCGCGGGAATGGATGCGCGCGGCCAGATCCGGATAGTGCAGCGGAAATTCGCGCTTGGACTTGAGTATCAGGTAGGTCAGTTCATTTGTGGCGTCGCGGCCGTCCGGCGTCTGCCCGCCGACGGTCACGGCCTCCCAGTGGGCATAGCCTTCATTAAAGGCGCCGCCGGTGGGAGAGATGTACATGTCTATGAATTCGGCCATGCCCACCCACATGCATTCCAGAAGTTCAACGACTTCCGCGTCGTTGATCAGGCCTTCCTCCCTGTCCTTCCTGTAGTAGGGATAAAAATACTGATCCATGCGCCCGTTTGAAATGGTGGTGCCGGTTTTTTGCTCAAGGCGTGAAAACATCTGGATGAACCACTGGCTCTGGCAGGCCTCATAGAAATTGCGGGCCGGTTCGCCGGGAACGCGCTCGGCGTTTTCGGCCATGCGGAGCAGTTCCGCCTTGCGCGCGGGGTTCTTTTCCCCGGCGGCCTTTTTGCGGGCAAGCGCCGCGTGGCGTTTGGCCCACAGCACTATGGCCTCGCAAACAATGACGACAGCGTCAAGAAAAGGTTTTTTTTCACAATAATCCGCGGCGCTCAGGGGGTCGAGCGCGGCCAGTTTTTCCAGGGCTTCCTTTTTTATGCCGTTGAAGCCCCGTTTCAGGATTTTTCCGTAATCGTGCACCCACTGGATGGATGAGCGGAACGACGATGTTTCGTTGACAATGAAACGGGAAACAAGCCCTTCAGGGTCATCGTAGGTAAGTTTGTGAATTTCCGGCGGCAGGGCCGCGTTGAGTGCCTCATGGTAGGTTTTGCCTTTCCAGTAGGGGGCGATTTCCTCCGCAACGCGCTTTGCGTCTTCAGGCGTGATGGTGGCCGGTGATGTGGCGCGCGTGGGCAGGTCGCGCACCGCGATATCCAGAAAGTCGCCGTCCAGCTCAGGGTACAGGATGCCGTAGCGGCCGTCGCAGCCGGCGCGCCCCAGCAGAAGCTGGTCTTCCTGCACGTGGACGGTGATGTTTTCGGCAATGTGCATCAAGGCTTTGGCCCAGCGCAGCACAAGCGGCTGGCCTTCGGTTTCCTGCATGGACTGGGTGAAGTACAGGGCGCGCTCAATGTCGATGCGCGGCTTCTGGCCTTCAAAACGTTCCAGCAGTTTGAAAACGCGGGCGTGGGTTTTGCGGAATTTGTCTTCCTTACCTTCGATTGTATCGTACAAACGCTGTTCCTGGGGGGATATGCATTCGCATGTTGTTATGGACATGGTTCTGTCTCCTCTCTTTAACTGTGCATTGTTCTTCCATCGCCCTTTGCAGGTGGCCTGAACGGTAAACAGCATACTTCGTGCCACGTTGATAATAAATTGATTTTTTTTATCAAAATGTCGGCATTTTTTTGTATGCCGGGCACACGGGGGCAAATGACGCAAAATTGCATCATTCAGGAGCCATTCGCAAAATAAAAGTCGCGTATTTGCGACTGCCCGCATTGCAGGGATACAGCACACAATATGCCCTGTCGTTCCACTGGAGAGATACGACATGTTGCATATTTGCACCATATTATTCCCACCTAAAATGACCATAAAATTTATTATTATATCATACTGAAATTATAAAAATATATTAAGCGCCCAGGAGGTTTTTCTTCCGGCCGCATGGCACATATTGTGCAACATACGAAGTCTGTAGGATGGGTATTTAAGGTTACAAACTTTCTTTCAAGGAGGATCACATGGCAAAGAAACTGACTCTGCTGCTGGTTCTGGCGGCATCGGCCTGCTTGTTGTTTACCGGTGCGCAGACTGTTCGGGCGGCGGACAGACCTGTGACCCTGCGCCTTGGTCATCCCATGGCGCCGGGCAACAATGTGACTGTGGGTTATGAGAAATTTAAAGAACTTGTAGAGCAGAAAAGCGGGAATAAAATCCGCATCCAGATTTTCGGCAACGCCCAGCTCGGCAGCGACCGCGTCACAACTGAAGCCGCCCAGGCGGGCACGCTGGATTTGACATCCAGCTCTTCGCCCAACATGGCGAGCTTTTCCAAGGTGTACATGGCGGTTGATTTGCCCTACGTCACATCCCCCGAGAACCAGCAAAAACTGTACAAGGCGCTGGATGAAGGCGAACTTGGCAAATATCTTGACAAGGTTGCCGAGGGCATCGGCTTTAAAAACATTATGTACAGTGAGTACGGTTACCGCAATTTCGTTTCCGCAAAACAGCCCCTGACCAAGGTGGACGACCTGAAGGGCATGAAGGTGCGCACCACTGATTCCCCTGTTGAGGTCGCCGTTGCGCAGGCGCTCGGCATGAACCCGGCGCCCGTGGCCTGGGGGGAAACGTACACCGCCCTGCAGCAGGGCACTGTGGACGGCGAAGGAAACACCTTTTCGCTGCTCAACGACGCAAAGCATACGGAAGTGCTGAAGTACGCCATAGATTCGGCCCACAACTACAGCATGCACCTTTTGCTGATGAATCTGAAAAAATGGCAGTCCCTGACGCCCGAACAGCAGAAGATTATCACTGATGCCGCCAGGGAAGCCCTTGTCTGGCAGCGTCAGGAAAGCGTTGTGCTGGAAAAGAAGGCGTGGGATGCTTTCAAGGCCAGAGGCATCCAGATCACCCTGCTGAGCGCGGAAGACAAAGCGAAGCTCAGGGAACTGACCAAGCCCGTGCGGGAAAAATTCGCGGAGCAGGTTCCTGCGGAATTGCTCAAACTGCTTGAAGCCACACAGAAATAATGCCATGCGTTCCCCGGCGGCGCAGGCCGCCGGGGAACATAAACAATGGAGGGTAGCCATATGGATCAGACTGGCGCAAGCGACGCTGCGTTCGGCAAAATGCCTTCTTCGCGTGGCTGGACTGGCTGGCTGGATAATAATTTTGAAAAAATTTTTCTGGTTGCCGGCCTGCTCTCCATCATCTTTTTCATTACATTTCAGACAGTTTACCGGTATCTGGTCACATATTTTTCCGGCAGCGTCGGAGCGGCGGTATGGACTGAAGAACTTTCCCGCTATATTTTTATATACATATCCTATCTGGCGCTTTCCGTAGCCGTCAAAAAACGCTCCAGCATCCGGGTGGACATTCTGTATGACCGTTTGCCCAAACGCTGCCAGGATGCCAGTTGGATTGTCGTCGAGATCTGTTTTCTTACCCTCACCCTCACAGTGTGCTGCATGGGCTGGACGCAGATCGAGCGCCTGCTGAAATACCCCCAGCACACCACGGCCCTCGGCATCCCCTATATTATTCCGTATCTTGTGCTGCCGCTGGGTTTTGGCCTTATGAGCCTGAGGCTGCTCCAGGGATTGTACGCGCAAGTCCGCCTTTGCGGCATAAAGGACAGTCTGGCGGCTGTCGCGTGCACAGCCTTGCTGGCGATACCAATGGTTGTCACCGACTATATTGAGCCGCTGCCCGTGCTGTTCGGGTATTTTGCGGTTCTTTGCCTGCTTGGCGTGCCCATCGCCATTTCTCTGGGCCTGTCCACGCTTGCCACGGTCATCTGCGCGGACACCCTGCCGATCGAATATCTGGCCCAGACCTCCTTTACCTCCATAGACAACTTTCCCATTATGGCCATCCCCTTCTTTATCGCGGCGGGCGTTTTTATGGGGGCCGGCGGCTTGTCGCACCGCCTGCTTTCACTCGCCGACGAAATGCTGGGCGGGCTGTATGGCGGCATGGCGCTCACCACCGTTGCCACCTGCATGTTTTTTGGGGCTATCAGCGGCTCCGGGCCGGCCACTGTCGCGGCTATCGGCTCCCTTACCATCCCGGCCATGATCGAGCGGGGCTACGACAAGCTTTTTGCCGGCGCGCTCGTGGCGGCCGCCGGAGCCCTTGGCGTCATGATCCCGCCGAGCAATCCTTTTGTGGTCTATGGCGTTTCCGCCCAAGTGTCCATTGGGGATCTGTTTATCGGCGGCATCATGCCGGGGCTGCTCATCGGCTTTGTGCTCATGGTCTACAGTTTTTTCTATTCCCGCGCCCGCAACTGGCGGGGCGAAAAACGCCACCGCAGCGCGGCCACCGTGGGCCGCGCCATGTGGAACGCCAAATGGGCGCTCATGGTTCCTGTCATTGTGCTCGGCGGTATATACGGCGGGTTTATGACGCCTACCGAAGCCGCCGCCGTAGCCGCTTTTTACGGCCTTGTCGTGGGTTTGTTCGTTTACAGGGAACTGAACTTGCGATCCATGCTCAACTGCTGTGTGGAATCCTGCGAAACATCGGCTATTATTATAGTGCTCATGGCCATGGCCACCCTGTTCGGCAACATCATGACCATTGAGGACGTGCCGGGTTCCATCGCGCGCGCCATCCTGGGCTTTACCAGCAGCAAGTTCGCCGTGCTGCTGCTTATCAACATACTGTTGCTTATTGTGGGCGTTTTTATGGAAGCGTTGGCGGCCATTGTCATCCTGACGCCCATTCTGCTGCCTGTTGTCGTCGGCGTCGGCGTTTCTCCGCTGCATTTCGGCATCATCATGGTGGTCAATCTGGCTATCGGTTTTGTCACGCCGCCGGTAGGCGTCAATCTTTTTGTGGCCAGCGGCGTTTCCCATGCGAAGATAGAAGACCTGGCGCGTACCGCCCTGCCCATGATAGGGCTGATGATTCTTGTGCTGCTGCTTATCACCTATGTGCCGGAAGTGCCCCTGTTTTTCCTGGGCGGCGCCAAATAGCCGCTTCACCGTTATGCAAATGGAAACCTGTGACATGAACGCTGTTGATTTCCGCACCCGTATGGCGCAATTGCGTGATGCCCGTCCCGAAGCTGATGCCTGTGATCTGAAAATCATTGATTTCCGTTTCCGTCCCAACACGCCGGAAATTATCAACGGCATAAAAAACAGCGCCATGTTCAAGGCGGCCTGCAAGGTGATCGGCTTTGACAAGCGCAAAAGCCAATCCTTGCCCGAGATAGTGGAAGATCTTGACCGGCTTTGCGTGGAACTGGCCGTGATAACAGGCCGCGACTGCGAAACGACCTACGGTTTTCCGGCCAACAACAAGAGCGTGCTGGAGTTTTGCCGCGCCTGTCCTGAAAAATTTGTGGGTTTCTGGGGTATTGATCCGCACAAAAAAATGGACGCGGTGCGGGAAATTGAGCGCGCCGTGAACGAATACGGCATGAAGGGCATCGCCGTTGATCCGTATCTGGCGCACCTTCCGGCCTGCGAGGCGCGTTTTTATCCGCTGTACAGCAAGTGCTGCGAGCTTGATATCCCTGTGTTCATCACCATGGCCCCGCCGCCGCAGGTTCCCGGCGCTGTGCTGGACTACGCTGATCCGCGCCATGTGGATGTCGTGGCGCGCGATTTCCCGGAACTCACGCTTGTCATGAGCCACGGGGGCTATCCCTTTGTCAATGAAGCCATATACACATGCCAGCGTAACGCCAACGTGTATCTGGACATATCGGAATACGAGCGAGCGCCCATGGTGGACGTGTACGTGCAGGCCATGCAAACGACGATCAGCGACAAGGTGGTGTTTGCCAGCGCCCATCCTTTCGTGGAGTTGGCCGACGCCCTTGACGCCTATAAATCCTTTGCGCTGAGCGACGAAGCGCGCAGAAAAATCATGTACGGGAACGCGCGGAGGATACTGCGTCTGCCCTGAGCCGTCCCCCTGCCTGCCGCGTCAGCCCTGCTTCGGCAGAGCGGAATCGCAGCCTTCCCCGCAGGCGCGCATGATATTTTTCAGGTCTTCGATAAAGTCGCCGTCGCATATGGCGTTGGCTCCCTTCTTCCTGCGCCTCGTGTTTATGAGAATTCTGCACCGTTCCAGCGCCGCGCGAAACTCCCTGTAGGCCGCGCGCTCTTTAAGCCGAACCAGGCAGTCTGCGCCTATGTCCGTTATTTCATAGCGCAAGGGGGTTTTCCAGGCGCGGATACACATGTCAAAAAGATAATGATTGATTTTGAACAGACCGGGGTCCCCTTCCGAATCAACAAAGAGTTTGCGATGCTCCACTTTTTTGTGCGCCTGGCTCAGGCCGGCATCCTCAAAGGACTCCTTCACGCCCATATGTGCGGTCAGATTTGTCGCCAGATACAGATATTGGGGAAATCCGGCGCATTTCATGCGCAAGCCGTAGTCGCCGTCCTCAGCCCCGTAAAGTCCATAGTCCTCGTTCCACAGGCCGAGTATTTCAGAAAGAGGTCTGGGAATCAGTATGCCCGCCCCGGCTCCGTTGGTGATGGTGGAATCAACGCCCAGCGCCCCATCGGGCGTTTTGACGGCGTCGTCCTGCTCCAGTATGTGTTTGCGGTCTTCCCACAGCGGCGAAAGGGTGGACAGTGGTTTTCCATAAGACCAGAGGCGGAACAGTTTGGACAGTAATTGCGGATCAAGAATTTCAATGTCGTTATCCAGTTTCATATAATACGGGGCGCCCACCATCCGCCAGCCGATGTTTGCGGCCACGGCTATGCCCATATTGCGGGGCAGGCGGAAAAGATGGTCGATGATGCCTGTTTTATGAAATTCGAGCAGCCGCTGCCCGAGCGCCTTGTCGCTGCCGTTGTCCACCACGGTGACGACAAAGGGGATGGTCTGCACGCAACGGCGCAAGGACAGCAGGGTCCGCTGCGTCAGACGAAAACGGTTGTACACCGGGATGGTGACGTTCAGTACCGGAACCGGCTTGGGCATGGCCGCGCCAACTCCGGATTCGCCCGTATTCGCGGCAGCGCGCGTATTGCGGATAACGGGAGAATCCGGGAGTTGTTTTTTATAGCACTTTCGTAATGAAATTGTTCAATTTCATTACGGTCATTTTGGAAAAAAACGCGGTTTTTTCCAAAATCTGCGCCGCGTATCGCGGCGCACTGCCCTGACGGGCAGTGAGGGCAGTTACACTTTTTCAAAGTTGAACTGCCCTAATACCGCGCGACGACAAGTTCTTTAAGGTCGCGTTTGGGCACATGGTGCACACCGTCCGCATCGCGCCAATACTTGAAGGAGCCGTCAGCGGGCATGGGCGCGATCACGCGTTTTTCCTTTGCCGCACCAAGACCCAGCAGCAGAGGTATCTGCATCCCCGCCGGAATCTTGAGCAGGGCGGCGGCTCCGGCATGATCAAAAGTCTTGATGATGCAGCAGCCCCAGCCCTTGCTTGTAGCTGCAAGCTGCACCGTCTGGGCGGCTATGCCGGCGTCAAAGCACATCAGCTCCGTCGCTTTTTCGGGCAGGAGCAGGGCGATAAAGGCCGTCGGCCTTTCGCCGGGGTGCGGCCCGCCCCAGTCTTTAAGCGCGCCGCCCCAGCGCGACAGCGGAAAGAGTTTGTCCAGCGTTTCACCTTTACCGACAAGAATGTAGCGCAACACCTGCGCGTTCATTCCGGAAGGCGCCAGGCGGGCGCAACCGACCAGCCATTCAAGATCAGCCACGCTCAAGGGTTTGTCTTCCTCAAAGCGGCGGCAGGTGCGGGCCGCTTCCACAAGTTCCTTAAAGTCCATAAGCTCCTCCTGAATTGTTAACGGGGGATGATTGAACACTCTGCGCTATGCTTATACGGGATCACGGCGGATGGCAAGGTCGTTACAGCGTTGCCAGTAAAAACCACAACTGCCCGGTTTCAATGCCCGCGCCGAGAAAATCGCCGGAAAGACCGCCCTGTTTGCGGGCGATCCCGGCCAGTTGCCGCAGCATCCAGTATTGCCCGATCAGCAGGACAAGCGCCTGCCACACATGCAGGCCAAGGGCGCAGAGTACGGCAAGGCACAGCAGGGCGGCGCCCCAGTGAAGACGCGACAGGCGTTTGCTGGCTCCCGCAAGGGCGAGGCCGCCCAGTGAGCCGGGATCATGCGCGGACGCGCCGCAGGCAAGCCATACGGAGCAGGCGCGCCCCCAGGCGGGGGCCAGAACCGGCACAAGCCAATGCCAGGCCGCCAGATGCAGACAAAGCGCCGCCCATTGTCCGCAAAAAACCAGCAACAAGGCCAGCGCGCCAAAAGCCCCGAGGCGGCTGTCGCGCAAAACTTCCCAAAAGCGTTGGCCGGAAGCGGCGCTGCCGCAGGCGTCGGCCAGATCGGCCAGCCCGTCCCAGTGCAGGGCGCGTGTCATCAGGATTTCCAGGCAAAGCCATATCCAGGCTGCCGGCAATGCGGCCAGCAGCGCGCTGCCGGAAACAGAAGACCAGAAAACAATCCAGGCGAAGACAGGCACGGTCACAAGCGTGAGCACAAAACCCAGCAGTAGCCCGGCCGGCGCGAACCACGGCACGCAGGCGGCAAGGGATATGGGGCGCGGCGGGACGAGGCGCGTCAAAAAAGACAGGGCGTCCAAAAAATGGCGGCAGTTTTGTCCGGCTGTCATGGCGGCATTCGCCTCAGGATAAAAAAAGGGGGAGGCGACGCCTCCCCCTTCGTCGCATATTGCCTATGTCGCCGCGTACGGATTGGCGTAAATCAGGATGAAGCTGATGACCAGAGCGTAAATGGCCAGAGATTCAATAAAGGCGAAACCCAGAATCATGGTGCCTGTAATTTTGCCGCTCACTTCCGGGTTGCGGGCAACGCCGTTACAAGCGCCGTTAAGACCGCACCCCATGCCGATGCCGCAACCAAAGGCGGCAATGCCTATGCCCAGAGAAGCGGCAAGGCAGGTGTAGCCAAGAGAGGCGGAATCAAGTTTGTCCGCAGCGAAAGCCGCTGTGGCAGCGCCGAGCAGCGCCGCCGTGTTCAGGACTGTCATAAAAAATTTACGCATACAAGAACTCCTTACACTGTTGTATTGTTGGGTCGCGCGCGACCATTCCCCACGTGATTTTTAATGCTCCGGACCTTCCAGGGCGCTCTTGATGTAGAGCATGGTCAACATGAAGAACACAAAGGCCTGCATGGTTTTGCCCAGAAGGAAGAGAACATAGATAGGAAGCGTGCCCAAAAGCGGCGCCATGACGAAAAAAAGAATCATGACGATTTCCTCGCCCCTGATGTTGCCGAAAAGTCGCAGGGACAGCGACAGGGGACGGGCAAGATGCGAAACCAGTTCAAGCGGCAGCATCAGTGGAATAAGAGCTTTTGACGGCCCGGTGAATTGATGGATGTAATGGGTTTTCCAGTGTATCAGACCTATGGCGTTGTATAGCGCAAAAACGAACAGGGCCATGCAGACGGTGGTGTTGAGATTGGCCGTGGGCGCGTCAAAACCGGGAATCAGCCCCATAAGGTTCATACTGAAAATATAAATGAACATGCCGGCGAGAAGCGGCGTATAGTTTTTCCCCGTTGCTTCGCCCATGGTGGCGCAGACAAATTTTTCTATGGCGTCGATGAGCGCCTCAAAGAAATTTTGCAGACCTCCCGGCACCATTGTCAGCCGCCGCCGAAGAATCCAGGCGACGGAAAACAGCGCGGCCATGCAAACCCAGGAATAAAAAACATGTTTGAATTCCACCACGCGTCCGCCGATGGTGATCTCGTCCATGCCCAAAAAAGTGGAAATCAATACCGGATGCGGCAAACCACCTGCCATGAGTCATGCCTCCTGAATTAATGCGTCACTTCAAGAACTACACCCGCTGCCTGACCAGGGCAAAGGTGACAAACGCCGCAACAACGCCCGCCGTCAGACCGCCCAGAATGGCGGATGGCTGGGCTTTACAAATAACCAGAGCCACGTACAGCACCGCGCCCAGCATGACCAGCCTGGCGCTCCAGCGCAACAGCACGGAAAACAGCAGGCCGTACGTGTACCCGGCAAATCCCGCGCGCAAAAAAAAACGGGCCAGCCCCCAAAAGGTCATCGCCATAACGCCGGCGCCCACGCCAAACCAGAAAAACCAGGTCGTCAGGGAAAACACAAGGCCGCCGCCCAGCAGGAAAAAAAACGTCAGCAACAGTTCGTTGCGCACCACAGGAAGAACCACCGGATGCCCTATGCCCCGCCGGCAAAGCCAGGCGTCAAGGACGTGCAGCGGCGTATGCCCGGCGCTGTATCCGGTTTCAGGGCTGTTCAGCATCGTCTTCATTCCGTTTCTGCTGGTTTTGAGCATCCGCAGCGGCCATTTTTTTTAAAAGATGCCGCGTGTCCCGGTAAACATTCAAAAATCCGGCGACAATTCCAAGCAAAAAAAACAACAACTTGCACCAGGGGCCAGTGTCAAGCCAGTAATCCAGACCGTAGCCTATGGCAAAACCCACCAGGGGGCCGCTGACAAGATGCAGACCAATAGTCCCGGTAGTGACCAGAGCTTCCACGCCGCTCTGCTGCTGTTTAAGAAAATCCTTAAACACCGTCGCCCCAATTTTGCCCTGTTTACCACAGGCGCGGTATCGCGTCAATAACCTTGCCGCAAAAACATATATAGGGCATACACATTTCTGCCCCGCGCTTCAGGCGTCGCTGTGCGGCAACGTCCGGCGCAAGCACTCAACCCGGGAGTTTCAGTATGCCGCAGTGCGATGTTATTCTCCACGCCGCGTTCGTCGTTACCCAGGATGAGGATCGCCGCGTTATGGAAAACGCCTCGCTGGCCGTTGCCGACGGTCTGGTGGCCGCCGTCGGCCCGCGTGGGGAAGTCGCGCCGCGCTGGAGAGCCGCGCAAGAGATAGATCTGGGCAATGCCCTGATTTTTCCGGGCCTTGTCAATGCCCATACCCACTCGGCCATGACGTTTCTGCGGGGGCTGGCCGACGACATGCCCCTTATGGAATGGCTGAACACGCGCATTTTTCCTGTGGAGCGGCAGCTGACGCCGGAAATCGTGCGTCTGGGCAGCCTGATGGGGCATGCGGAAATGCTGCGCACCGGCGTGACCGCCTGCGTGGATATGTATATTTTTGAGGACGCCGTTTTTGAGGCCGCGCGTATGGCCGGTCTGCGCTGTCTGGGCGGCGAGGCGGTTTTCGCCTTCCCCACCGCGGCCTGCGCCGGGCCGGAAGCGGCCCTTGAAAGCACGCGTGCCCTTGCGGAAAAATACCGGGATAACGGGCGGCTGGCCGTGGCCGTCAACCCTCACAGCGTTTACACTACAACACCGGAGATTCTCAAGTCCTGCCGCGACCTTGCCCTGGAATACAATCTTCCCTTGCACATCCATCTTTCAGAAAGCCGTGATGAAACAGAAGTTTGCCTTAAAAATCACGGCAAGCGCCCGGTTGTGCTATGCCGCGATCTGGGGCTGCTGGATGTTCCCTGCACACTGGCCCATGTGGTGGACGTCACCCCTGAAGATATGGATATTCTGGCTGATCATGGCGTAGTGGTGGCGCACAATCCCTCATCCAACATGAAATTGGCTTCGGGCGTGGCCCCCGCTGCGGACATGCTTGAACGCGGGATGCGCGTTGCTCTGGGCACGGACGGACCGGCCAGCAACAATCGTTTGAACCTGTTCACCGAAATGGGGCGCGCCGCTTTAATGCACAAGCTTGCCGGGCGTAACCCGGCACTCCTTCCGGCGGACAGCGTGCTGGATATGGCTACCCGCGGCGGAGCCTGGGCCATGCACAACCCGAAACTCGGCTCGCTTGCTCCGGGACAGGCGGCGGACTGCGCCGCGCTTGATCTTTCCGCGCCAAACCTGCAACCCATGTACAATGCCGTTTCTCATATGGTGTATGCGGCAACGGGCATGGAAACACGGCTTGTCATGGTGGACGGTGAAATAGTGTATCGGGACGGGCGATACAGCCGTTTTGACTATGAGGCGCTTTGTTGTGAAATGCTCGACATTCGCCGTTTTGCGTTGCGCGCTGCCGGAATCAGTTAGGATTTCTGCGTGGCTGCAGATAGTGTGGCTGAAAAAATTGCGGAAACTGTTTTGTCGGGGAAAGTCCTGCCGGTTTTGACACATTGCCTTCAATGGACAGTGGTTTGTCCGAAAAACCGAAGGGCTGGAGGTGTTCGGCCAGGGAGGCCATACGTCCGCCGCGCCCGCTCAGGCAGATCACCGGCAGGCTGTCCGTGCCGCCGCCTGCCGTGAGTGTGGCGTCTCCCGATTCCTGCGGGATGCCGTCAACGGGCATTGAGCGCTGCACTGTGGCGTTGAGCGCGGAAGGCATGGGCGTTTTGCGCAGTTCTTCAAGAAAATCGTTGCCCGTGCGCCCGACAAAGGTCACCAGAGAGGAACCGTCGCCGCTCACCAGAAGGCTGACCGGCATGGTTCCGCCGTGTATTCCCATATAGGCCGGGCGTGCGCCAACGGGCATAATTGTCCAGCCGGCATCGTCTTTTCGCTCCGGGGAGGGATTTTTCGACGCCGCGTGCGCCGACGGACTAACTACGATCAGCAAAAAAAAGAGCAGACAAATGATACCGTTTTTCATCCTGCCGATCCCCTCTTCGCGCGTCAGATAATGTGTGCCCGGCTGCCAAGAGAGATAGTCGCTTGCCTCGCCTTTGTCAAGATATCTGAAAATATCGGATCCAAATACCGGCATGGCTGGGCCTTGTTATCTGTTGTTGCCGCGGCGTTGCGGGCGGCCGCGCTGCGCGGGCGGCGGCGGCGGAGGAGGCGGCGGAGGAGGGGGCGGCGTCAGATCCGGCGGCGGCGGGATGTCGGGCGGGCTGTCGCTGCTGCCGAGGTGGCGCAGAAAAAAATCGCTCAGGGACGACTGCATGTTCTGGTGGATGCTGCGGCGTTGCTTGAGCGACACCGAACGGCAGAGTTCCGGCAGCTCCGCGTCTATGGGATAGGGGCAGGGGGCCGTCAGCGCGCTGGCATCGGCTCCCGCCAGGATATGATAGAGAGGTTTTTTGTCCAGGAGATTCAGAAGGCGGTACAAGGTTTCCGCGTGGAGTGCCGGAAGATTCACCGCGTCGTTCTCCGCCGCCATCAGCAGCAGGGGCGGATAAAAATAGCGGAAGGAATCGCGGCTGAAAAGCATGCCGTAGCCGGGCGCTACAGAGGCCACAGCGCCCACGCGGTTGTCGGCAAGGCTTTTTGTGAGCGGCAGGCTGCCACAGAGCGCGTTCAGACGATTTTTTGCCCACGGGTTGCAATATATATCTTTAGGCGCAGCGCCTGCACAGTAATTTTCCCAACCGCCGCAGTCGGGCAGCGCGCCGCCCAGAAGCAGGATGGCAGTTCCGCCCGATCCGAAGCCCAGAGCACCGATGCGGTTTTTGTCAATGCCCGGCGCAACGTCCGTATTGTCCAGAAGCAGATCTATGGTCGCGGAGAGGGTTTTTGCCCTGTCCTTCAATTGCCTTCCGGTAAACAGGTCGTCCATATTGTCCATACTGTCGCCGAGATGCGTGGGCGCGGCCACCACAAAGCCGCTGGAGGCCAGAAAAGCCGCCGTGTCGTGATATGAAAAACGGGTGCCGGTGGAATCATGGGAGAGCAGCAGCAGGGGAAAGCGCCCCTGCGCGGGGTTGCCGTTCCGCGCTGCGGTGAGTACCCACGGTGCGTAGTTGAGCTCACGGGCCGGGCTGGTGCTGGGATACCAGACATTGACGTTGAGCGGCCGGCTGTTTTCCGCCGTCCATTGACCCAGAGTGCGGAATCCCACATTGTAGGAACCGGCCGCCTGCGCGCCGTCCGCGCAAACGAACAAGGCAAGCAGGAATATGAGGACATATACGACAACATGGCGGAACGTCATAATTCTTGTTGTGCCATAAGGCGGCTTGCAGTACAAGGTTATGAAAATTTACTTCGGGCAATCCGGATGTGGGTTGGAGCATGGCCGCAATGCGGAAAGCGGGGAGACCGGATGGAACTACTTTGGCAGCTTGTGGATTTCGCGCTGCACATTGACGCGCATTTGTTTGAGTTGGCGGAGAAGTACGGCGTATGGATTTACGTCATTCTCTTTATTGTTGTCTTTTGTGAAACAGGCCTTGTCGTCACCCCGTTTTTGCCGGGGGATTCACTGCTTTTCGCCTCGGGTGTCGCGGCCGGCATCGGGCTTATGGGCTATGGTGAAGTCATGCTGACGCTGTTTGCGGCTGGCGTGCTGGGCGACGCCGTAAACTACAGCATCGGCCGCCATGTCGGCCCGGCCGTTTTTGCGCGTGAAAACCGTTTTATCAAAAAACGCTACCTGATAAAGGCGCACGACTTTTATGCGCGTCACGGCGGCAAGGCCATAGTGCTTGCGCGTTTTGTGCCTATTGTGCGCACGTTTGCGCCGTTTGTGGCCGGCATTGCCCTCATGTTTCCCCCGACCTTCTTTTTTTTCAACGTCACGGGCTGCGCCTTCTGGGTAAGCTCGCTGGTTTCCGCCGGGTATTTTCTGGGCAGCATCCCGTGGGTGCGGGAGAATTTCAGCCTGATCGTGTACGGCATCATCGTCGTGTCCGTGTTGCCGGTGCTTGTCGAGGGCGTGCGCGCGCGGCGGCGCATGATGTAATCTACCGTATGACGCGCAGCCGCCCGTCTTCCATATGCGCCTGCCTGTTGATGCAGAGCGGGGCGTCATCTTCATGGTGGGTGACAAAGACAAGGTGCATGCCCTGATCCGCGAGTTTATCCAGAATATCAAGATAGTTCGTGCGGCTTTCCGCATCCAGCCCGGAGCAGGGTTCGTCCAGTAACAGAATTTCAGGTTTGCCCGCCAGCGCCCTTGCCAGAAAAAGGCGGCGCAACTGTCCGCTGGAAAGCATGCGTATGGAGCGCCCCGCCAGCGCCGCGATATCCAGAAGTTTCATGCTGTTCAGCGCTTCTTCCCGCTCCCGCGCGGCATATTCCCGATAGACACCCACCGTGTTGTCAAAGCCTGTGCAGACAAATTCAAGGGCGTCCAGGGGGTAACTGTAGAGCGCCTGGGAAAGATCGGAAACAAGGCGCACCCTTTTGCGGATATCGGCCAGCGTTTGCGCGCCGTTGTTTCCCCTGTCCGGCAGGACGCGGCGTATCCTGCCGCCGTCGGCAACGAATTCGTCCCCGGCCAGCAGGCGCAGCAGCGTGGATTTGCCGGAGCCGTTGTCGCCGGTTATCCGCCAGTGCTCGCCTGCGCGCATGCTCCAGTTTATGTCGCGCAGCACTTTCCGCCGGTCTATGAAGACAGTCACGTTTTCCAGTGAAAACAGCAGACTGTCTTTTGCGGGCGATGCGGAAATTTTTTCGCGCGTTTTCTGCGTCCGGCACCGGGGGGCACAGGCCATCGCCGACAGCCGCCCCTGCCTGACGTAAAGACGTTGCGCGCACCACGCGGGGATGCCGTCCTGCCTGTGCGACGTCACAACCACCGTGCAGGTCGCGGCAACTTCTTCCAGCACGGCGTAGAAGCGGCGTTTGTTCAACATGTCCAGGCCGTCGGCGCATTCGTCCAGCAACAGCAGGGAGGGGGCGCGCAAAAGCGCGCGGCCCAGCAGTAAAAGGCGCAACTGCCCCTGGGAGAACGTGGGCAGCGTCCTTTCAAGCAGGCCTTCCAGATGCAGACGGGCCGCCAGTGATTTCACGGAGGCTTCCCGCGACGCCGTGGAGTCGCTGTACAGCAGAGGAGTGTCGTCAAAGCCGGTGAGCAGCAGTTCTCTTCCCGTGATGTCCCAGGCCTGGCGCTGGTACTGCCTCTGCTGGGCGGGAGAAACCATGGCGGTCATGGCGCGTCCGGCCAGAGGGGATTGTTCCGCGCCTTCTTCAGTGAGCCAGTAAATATGCCCGGTGCAAGGCCACAATTCGCCGCGCAAAAGGCGCAGCAGCGTGGACTTGCCCGCGCCGTTCGCGCCGATCAGGGCGCAGTGCCGTCCGCGTTCAAGACGCCAGACAATGTCGCGGAGAACGGGTTTTTGTTGCGTATCGCCCGGCAGGAACAGGCTTACATGGTCAACGGTGACAAGGGGCGTCGGCATGGCGTGTTTTACAGGGGCCGGCGCAGCGTCCGCCCTTTTTCAAAGACTGTGTATTCTTTGAAGCCGAAGGATTGGGCGTACGAGGCAAGGCGGGCAAAGCCGAAAGCCACGTCAAGTGCGCTGTGCGCGTCGGAGGCGAAACTTACGGGCAGGTCGAGTTCCGCGGCCAGAGCCAGGACAGGCGGTGCGGGATATATCTCGCAACAGGGCTTGCGCAGGCCTGCCGAAGATATTTCCATGCTCATGCCCGAATCGCGCAGGGCGGTAAGGGCGCGTTTGAGCAGGGCGCGGCTTTCCGGGCTGGCAAGCCAGATATGGAATTGTTCGACAGAAAAGATTTTGATCAGATCCGGGTGCGCGGCGACATTGAACAGGCCGGAACGCAGCATCGCCTCCCAGGCTGTGAAGTAGGCCGTGTAGCGGCTTTCGCATTCCTCCTGGGAGAATGCCGCCCAGTCTTTTTGCGTGTTGTCGTCAAAGCCCCAGTGACCGATAAAATGCACGCTGCCCAGCAAGTAATCGAAATCGTAAGCCCGGCAGGCGGCGCGCGTAAATTCCTCCTGTCCGTCCAGCCAGTCCATTTCCATGCCGAAGAGCACACGGCAGAGGCCGTTTTTTCCTTCCCTGGGCGCGGCTTTGAGTTCGGTGACTTCCCGCGCGTAGTCCGGCAGGTGTCGCGCGAGGTTCTCGCGGTATTCGTTGCGGTAATCAAATCCGGCGGGACGCGGGCAATGCTCGGTGAAACCGAAAATTTCAAGGCCTTTGTCCAGGGCGGCGGCATACATGGCCTGCGGCGTGTCCTTGCCGTGGGAATAGAGCGTGTGGGCGTGTATGTCAGCGCGGATCATGGCGGCGTTCTCCTGTCGTTTGCGCGACGAAGAATATCCCCCCGCAGGCGCTTTGGCAAGGAACGGGCAAACAGGAACGGGCAAACGGTTGTTCGCCGAACCCCGGCGCGCTGCCCGGGGTTCGGCGGTGGAAGGTGCAATCGCGCTACAATATCTGCGCGACGCCGATAATCTTGTGGCCTTCGGTAGACCAGTTTACGCTCACGCCGAGCACTTCTCCCAACGTGAGAACCGGCAGCAACAGACCGCCGTCCTTTTCCAGAGGCGACACCTCAAGGAAGAAACTCTCCGGGCCAACGGCATATTTGTTGGAATCCACCGTCATTTTCACCGCGCCCTTTGGCGTGCGGACGCTGATATTCCCGTTTTCCACAAAGTAGTGCAGGCCAAGCTCCGCACATATCGATGCCGGGACATAGAAAGAGCCGTTCAGCGCTTTGACGGCAAAGCTTTTTTGGCCGACCTTGAGATCCAGCTTCAGGTAATCGGTGAAATCCACCTTGGGGATCAGAGCGTGCACACCCTTTGTCTTGTCCACAACCTGCGAAACCTCATAATCAACGGCCGCGCTCAAATAGGCGTAGACCACGCGGCGGTCGATCCCGAGCTGCTTGCTGAGGAAGCTGATAGACTCGCGCACGGACATTTTCATGGCCTCGTCCAGATCTTCGTTCAGGCCGATGGGAATCCAGAATTTTTCCGTTTCGGCAAAGGGAGAGAGCAAATTGTCGCTGTTTGTTTTGGGAATGGCGGTGGAGCCTTTTCTGAGCACGGTCAACCTGATCGTGGCCCGCAACGAGCCTTCAAGCGCCGTGAGGGCCACTTCGCCGTCGCCCTGCACAAAATGCGGGTCACCCACATAAAATTTGGCCCCTTCCACTTCCACCGGCAGATACAGGGTCGAGCCGACGCCCAGTTCGTTGACGTCTATATTGCCGCCTATATTGGCCGGGGGCACGGAACTCCAGCTTTCCGTGGTATTGGGCGTAACCCCCATGATCCCGACAAAGGGGCTGAGGGGAAAGCGTATTTCCTTGTCCGACTTTTTGAGGTAGCCAAACCATTTGCCGTCAATTTTTTTGATCGGCGTGAAGATGGACACGTTGCCGTAGCGTTCGGGGCGCTTCGGGCTTGCGTCTTTTTCCCGTGTGGTTCCTTCGGGGAATTCGCCCACCAACGCTCCCTTGTAGTGGCGGTTTGAGATGACGCCGTAAGGCACACGCGGTTCCAGCGCCAGCACCTCCACCTTCAGCACATCCCCGGGCCTGGCTCCCTTGACGTTGACAGGTCCGGTCACAATATGCGGACCATCCTTGTCAAAATCATGCGACAAGGCCGATGCGGCAATGGCGATGGCGTCCTGCAGCACGTCCTTTGCGGCCACGCCGTGGCTTCCGTAATATTTGACGGGGTTTTTCCCCTGATCCTCCAGAATGCCCTCATGCGAAACCGTGTCAAAGGTGACTGCCGCGCCTGAGGGAACGTCCAGCACCGTCCTGGTGTTTTTGTTGGGCAATCGTCCCCATCGGACGTTTTCTATGGTCGAGGGAACATAGTATTTTCCTTTAATTCTTCCATCCTCCTTGCTGTGAAGTACAGGGATACTGTCAGCGCGTAAAGACGCGGCCTCGGCGGCGGCGCTGACAGCCAGCGTCAAAACCGCAATCACTCCAAAAAGCAGAAACAATTTTTTGTTCATGGCGCATTCTCCTTGCTTCTGCGTTAGCAAAGTGGATGCCAGAAAATATAGCATGTAATAACACTATGTTAAATATGATAAAATCCGTATATTCTACAAAAATGCAGATAATTTCGTCTATCGCGTTTAAAATATACCTGTATGTATTTTTTACTGCAGCCAATTCAGTTGCCATGTTTCCGCGCGATGAATCAACCGGTTCGCGGGGTGTACGCGCTGCGCGAATTTTTTAATTGGTTCTTTTCCGTATTGTCTGTATAATTTTTTTCAAGGGGCTGCCGAAAAGATACATAGAGGTGCCCATGGCGTTGCAGCCGTTTTTGCGTCAGGCTTTGTTTTTCAACAGCCGGCGTTTGGCGCTGTGGGTGTTTTCGGCCGGAGTCACAGTGCCGATATTTTCAAGAGCGGGGAGATTTTTTTCCGCAAACGGAGTGTCATAGTATGGCGCAGACTAACATATTACTTGAAACCGGCACCAATGAGCTGGAAATTGTGGAATTTTTCGTCAACCTGGACGGCTACGAAGGCCACTACGGCCTGAACGTCGCCAAAGTTGTGGAAATAGGGCGCAGGCAGAGCGTCACCGCCATGCCGGACATGCCGCACCCGGCCGTTCTGGGCGCGTTTTCCCACCGTAACGGGCGCATTGTGCCGCTTATCGACATGGCCCGTTATCTTGGCAGCGGCCCCATCACAAACGAAGACGCCAAGGTTATCGTTACGGAATTCAACACGGTGTGCACCGCGTTTCTGGTGTCCGGCGTCAACCGCATCTATCGCCTGAGCTGGACGGACGTAAAGGCCCCCGGCAATTTTCTGCAAAATATCAGCAAGAGTTCGGTGACCGGCGTTGTCCGCCTTGAGGAGCGTGTCGTCTTTTTGCTTGACCTTGAGGCCATTGTGGCTGAACTGCATCCGGCCATGGCCATCCGCTTTGATGACAGGCGCGATTTCAGCCTTGGGGATAAAACATATAATATCCTGCATGTTGATGATTCAAGCAGCATCCGCTCGCTTGTTCTGGATCTTCTCACTCGGGAAGGGCGCTTCACGCTGGAGCAGCGCGTCAATGGTCAGGAAGCCTGGGACTACCTCAGGGAGCTGCGCGTTAAATGTGAAGAAACCGGCCAGCCTGTCACCGCGTATATTCAGGGAATTATCACGGATATTGAAATGCCTTCAATGGATGGCCTAGCCCTGTGCAAACATGTAAAGGAAGACTCCATCCTCAAGGAGTTGCCCGTGGCGATCTTTTCTTCCATGATCAACGACAGCCTTTCGCGCAAATGCGCGAGCGTGGGTGCCAATGCGCAGTTTACCAAGCCGGATCTCAAGGTGCTTTCCAACAAGCTCTATGAACTGATTTCGGAGAATGGTTGATAAACGAACAAACACAAGGACACGACATGGCCGACAATCCCATGGTGTTGCTGGAGACTTCATCCGGCGACATATTGATTGAACTGTTTTCAGACAACGCGCCGAAAACAGTCGAAAATTTTTTGCGTTATGTGGATGAAAGATTTTACGAGAACACCATTTTCCATCGTGTGATTCCCGGTTTTATGATCCAGGGAGGCGGCCTTTCCGCCCGTATGGAGGAAAAAGAAACCGGCGCGCAGGTGCAAAATGAAGCCGGCAACGGCATAAAGAATACTCGCGGCACGCTGGCCATGGCCCGTACGCGGGATCCGCACAGCGCGACGGCGCAATTTTACATCAATCTGGTGGACAACAGCTTTCTGGACCACACGGAGCCGACGCCGTCCGGCTGGGGGTACTGCGTTTTCGGCAAGGTGGCGGAAGGTATGGATGTTGTTGACAAGATAGCGAAAATAAAAACCAGGCCGCAGGGAATACACGAAAATGTGCCTGTGGAGATGGTGTTGGTGACGGGCGCGAGCCGCTTCGAGTAAGAATTGAGGATTATTATTCTTTAACGGGGAGGATGATTATTATGGCAAATGTAATAGCTTCTGCGATTTCCCAACCCTTTGCTCGTGCGTGGGATCTGTTGAATTCGTATATTGACGTCTGTCCGGAGAATATCTGGGCGGAGAAAAACGGCGGTTGGCCGGTCTGGCAGCAAATCGCACACGCTGTCATGGTGGCGGACTGGCTGGTCAGCGCGGGGAATGAAGAACTTCTGCCCACGCCCTGTGACCGGGACGTTGCATCGCTCAAAACGCAGGGAACGCGGCCTGTCGCGAAAACCGCCATGAAGGACTATGCGGCATCGGTAAAAAAGCGTGTGGACGCGTGGTTTGTCTGTCTTGCGGACGAGAATCTTCCTGAGTTGAACGCGGCGCTGACAAAGATCGTGAAACGGGATATGCCGTATGCGGCTGTTGCCGTGATGTTGGCCTCGCACACCAACTATCACCTTGGATCATGTGACGCGGCGTTGCGCGATCACGGGCTGCCGGGCGTTTTCTGAGAACGTTTTTGCTTTGGAGTTGGAATAACCCCCGGTTCCGAATATGGAGCCGGGGGTTTGACGGTTTTTTACTCTGCTGGCGCTATGACTTTTTTCCGATAACTTCCAGGGTTGCCAGCGCGATCTGCAATTCTTCGTTGGTGGGGATCACCAGCACGGGGATTTTGCTGTCAGGGGTGGAAATGGCGCGCGCGCCGGGCTTGCGCGTGTTGTTTTCATTGCTGTCAAGCACGATGCCAAGTTCTTCCAGCCCCTCACACACTGCCGCGCGCGCGATATTGTCGTTTTCGCCGATACCGGCGGTAAAGACCAGCGCGTCCACCTTGCCCCCCAACAAAAAGACGTAGGAGCCAAGAATTTTTTTGATGCTGCGCACAAGCAGTTTGAACGCCAGTTCCGCGCGTTTGTTGCCGGAGGCTATCTGGCTGTGCACATCGCGCATGTCTGTATAGCCGCACACGCCAAGCAACCCGGACTGTTTGCTCATCAGCGCGTCCGCTTCAGCCGGGGTCAGGCCTTTTTTCTCCATGACAAAGGGCACAATGGCCGGGTCAATGCTGCCGCAGCGTGTGCCCATGACAAGACCTTCAAGCGGCGTCAGCCCCATGCTGGTGTCAAAGCATTTGCCGTTTTTGACGCAGGTCATGGACGAGCCGTTGCCCAGATGCATGGTGATCGAGCACAGATCCTTGAGCGGTTTTTTCAGATATTCCGCCGTGCGGTGGGCAATGTACTTGTGCGAGGTGCCGTGGAAGCCGTAGCGGCGGATTTTGAATTCTTCGTACAGATTATAGGGCAGGGCGTACATGTAGGCTTCCTGCGGCATGCTCATGCCGAATTCCGTGTCAAAAACAGCCACGTTCGGCACTCCGGGGAAGAGTTTTTCAGCCACTTCAATGCCCATGAGGTTGGCCGGATTGTGCAGCGGACTCAGTGAAAAATATTCACGTATGACGTCTTTCAAGTGACTGTCCACAAGCACGGGGTCGCTGACGGCCTCGCCGCCGTGCACCACGCGGTGGCCTATGGCGGCGATGTCGCTCTTGCTTTTGATAACGCCGACCTTTTCGTCTGTCAGAAGCTGTATGACTTCTTCCATGCCTTCCACATGAGTGGGGAAGGCATGCTCACGCACAATTTTTTCTTCATCGCCATCCCTGGGCAGCCTGTGCGTAAGTATTCCCTCAGGCTGGCCGATGCGCTCGACCAGACCGTAACAGAGCACGGTTTTCGTGCCCATTTCCAGCAACTGGTATTTGCATGATGAGGAACCCGCATTGATGACCAGAACTTTCATGAACTGTCCTTTGTTTAGTTGTTGACGTCTTTTGCAGCGCCTGCCTGCACTGCCGTGATGGCCACCGTGTTGACGATGTCGGGCACCGTGCAGCCTCGTGAAAGGTCGTTGACCGGTTTGTTCAATCCCTGGAGCACGGGGCCGATGGCCAGAGCGCTGGCTGCGCGCTGCACGGCCTTGTATGTGTTGTTGCCGGTGTTCAGATCAGGGAAGATGAACACCGTGGCGCAGCCGGCGACCAGACTGTCGGGCATCTTGGTTTTCGCCACTGTGGGGTCTATGGCCGCGTCATACTGCAACGGACCTTCCAGAGCCAGAGTCGGGGCTTTTTCCCGGGCTATCTTTGTGGCTTCAACCACCACATCCACATCCGCGCCTTTGCCGGAATCGCCTGTGGAATACGAAAGCATGGCCACTCTTGGCTCAATGCCGAAAACGCTGGCCGTATGGGCCGAAGCAAGCGCGATTTCGGCAAGCTGGGGCGCTGTGGGGTTGGGATTGACCGCGCAGTCGCCAAAGACAAGCACACGGTTTTTGAGACACATCAGAAATACCGAAGACACCACGGAAAAACCGGGTTTTGTCTTGATGAACTCGAAGGCCGGGCGGATAGTATGGGCTGTTGTGTTGACAGCGCCGGAAACCATGCCATCGGCATCGTCCAGTTTCACCATCATTGTGGCGAAATAGGTGGCGTCGGCCATGATGTCGTTGGCCTGCACCATGGTGATGCCCTTGCTTTTGCGAAATTCGCAGTATGTTTTTTTGTAGCTTTCAAATTTTTCGGATTTTACAGGATCAATCAGCGTGGCTTTGTCAATGTCAAGATTCAGGACGCCGGCTTTTTGCTTTATTTTGTCCACATTGCCCAACAGGATGATGTCGGCCACTTCACGCCGCAGCAGTATGTCGGTGGCCTGCAGAATGCGCTCTTCTTCACCTTCGGCCAGCACGATGCGCATTCTGTTGTTTTTGGCCCGTTCAATAAGCTCAAATTCAAACATCATGGGCGTTGTGCGCACACTGCGCTGCATGCTCATGCGGCTGGCGATTTCCCCGGCGTTGACGTAGCGTTCATAAAGACCGAGCACGGTGTTGATTTTGCGCACATCATCGGCGTCTATCACACCGCTGATTTTCTGCAGGGACATAATGGTTTTGTAGGTGTGCATTTCAGTGAGCAGGATGGGAAGCGGCGCGCCTGTCCAGCCTTCAATCATGTTGCGAATATCAGTGGGCAGGCGTAAACCGCCGGTGAGCAGGATTCCGGCGATATCCGGCATCGCGATTGACAGGCGTGAAACAATGGCTGTCAGCAACACATCGGTGCGGTCACCGGGCGTGATTATCAGTTGGTCCTTGGCGATGTATTGTAACATGTTGTCCACATGCATGGCCGCCACCAGATAGTCGCCCACCAGCGAGTCCATGCGGTTGTGGCCGAAAAGCACTTCCGCTTTGAGGTGCTTTCTCACGTCGTTAATGGTGGGTTTGCTGATGGTCGGTTCCTCGGGGATTGTATAGATGAGCGGAGCTATGCCGTCCTTGTTAAAATGTTTGCGCAAGTTGTCAATTTCCGTCTGCGACAGATTTGCCCAGTTGATGACTGTCGCCGCAACGTCAATCGAGTATCGCGAAAGTCCGTCCATTACAAGCTGTATGGAGTCGATTATTTCATCAACAGTCTTGTTTTCGCCGCTGGTTACCAGCATGACAGGGCAGCCCAGGTTGGCCGCGATATCAATGTTGAGTTCAAATTCAAGCACAGGATCCTTGCCTGTGAAATCCGTGCCCACACAGAGAACGAATTTGTGTTTTTCCTGTAGTGTTTTGAACTTCTGCAAAATATTTTCCAGGATCTGGTGGCGCGCCCCCATGTTTATCATTTCCCGCGCTTCGGCATGGGTGTAGGCGAATGTTTCGGAATACTCCATATCAAGCTTGAAGTAGTCCAGCATCAGGCTGATATCCGGGTCGAGGTCGTCAAGCTCCGGCGGCTCATCAATGATGGGACGAAAAATGGCCACACTGCGCATGGTGCGCGTGAGCATCTGCATTGTGCCCAGAGCAATGGCGCTTTTGCCGTTGCGTGGACCGGTGGCGGTTATATAGAGGGCGTTTTGCATGGCATCTCCATAAGGCCTGCCGTCAGCGTGCGCCGCGACGGGCAAGCCCGAATATTGGGGGGAGTACAAGATACCTATAACGCCCGGCAGGTCACCTGCCGGGCGTTATAGGCGCTATTTCGCGTTGACATCAGGGAAGGGAAGGTCCGCCATTTGTTTGTACAGGGCATAGCGTTCCGTATAAGCCTTGACCAGATCGCCCTGGAGGGTTTTCGAAGCTTGCGGGTCTTTTTTGCCAAGAGAGGAAAAACGCACTTCGCCGTTCAGGAATTCCGTAAGGGATGAACTTGGAGCCTTGCAGTCAAGCTGGAAGGGGTTTTTGTTTTCTTTGGCAAGGTCGGGGTTGTAGCGATACGTCACCCAATAGCCGGTTTGCACGGCCAGCTTGGCTTCTTCCATGCTTCTGCCCATGCCGTTGCGCAAGCCCTGGTTGATGCAGGGGGCGTAGGCGATAATAAGCGAAGGCCCCTTGTAGGCTTCCGCCTCGCGGAAAGCCTTGAGCACCTGCTGTTTGTCCGCGCCCATACTGACGGAGGCCACATACACGTAGCCGTAAGTCATGGCCATGCGCCCCAGGTCTTTTTTGCCGGTTCTTTTGCCGGCGGCGGCAAACTGGGCCACAGCGCCGAGCGGCGTGGCCTTGGATGACTGTCCGCCGGTGTTGGAATACACTTCCGTGTCCATCAGAAGAACATTTATGTCGTCGCCGCAGGCCAGCACATGGTCAAGTCCGCCGTAGCCGATGTCATACCCCCATCCGTCTCCGCCGAATATCCAGACGCTCTTCTTGGTGAACAGATCGTCCATATTGTATATTTCCTGGGCCAGCGTCCCGTTCAGGCCGTCAAGGTTGGCGAGCACCATCTCGCCATACTTGCGTGAGGAGTCGGCGTCTTCCTTGTTGTCCAGCCAGCCTTGCAGGGCTTCCTTGAGTTTTGCGGGTATGCCCCTGACTTTCAGGGCTTCTTCCACCATCTGGGCAAGGCGCGCGCGGCGTTGCACATAGGCAATGCCTATGCCGCAGCCGAATTCGGCCGCGTCTTCAAAGAGCGAATTGCCCCAGGCCGGGCCGTAGCCGTCTTTATTGACGGTGTAAGGCGTAGTGGGGGATGAAGCGCCCCAGATGGAGGAGCAGCCTGTCGCGTTGGCGATGATCATGCGTTCGCCGAACATCTGCGTGAGCAGTTTGGCGTAGGGCGTTTCACCGCAACCGCCGCAAGCGCCGGAAAACTCGTGCAGAGGCTGCTGAAGTTGTGAGCCTTTAAGGCTGTCGCGGGGCATGAGGTCGTCTTTAATGGAAACATTCTCCTCGGCGAATGCCAGATTGGCCTTCTGGGCGTCAAGCTGGGTTCCCAGCGGCTTCATGACAAGCGCTTTCACCTTTGCCGGACAAACCTCCGCGCAGGAAGAACAGCCAAGGCAGTCTTCAGGATAAACCTGCATGCGGAATTTGAGACCTTTGAGTTCTTTGCCGATGGCCTCCTTGGTTTCAAAGGTTTTGGGCGCGCCGGCAAGCTCGTCCTCGCTCGCGACAACCGGTCTGATGGCGGCGTGCGGGCAGACAAAGGAGCACTGGCAGCACTGAATGCAGTTGGCGGGGATCCATTCGGGGATGCTGATGGCTACGCCGCGTTTTTCACAGGCGGCCGTGCCGGGCTGCATAAGACCCGCGGGGTTCATGCTGGATACGGGAAGGCTGTCTCCGCGCTGGGCCAGAATGGGACGCACATAATCCCGGATATACTCGTCGCAGTCGCAGTGGCTTGTGCTTGCGCCTGCGGTGGCGTTGGCCCATGAGGCCGGATATTTGATTTCCTTTACAGCCTCGGCACCCTTGTCCACGGCGGCGAGGTTCATGTTGACGACCTTGTCGCCCTTGAGGCCATAAACCTGTTTGATGGATTCCTTGATCAGGTCGGTGGCTTTTTTGAAGTCGATGACATTGGACAGTTTGAAGAAGGCCGTCTGCATGATCATGTTGATGCGCCCGCCAAGGCCGATTTCCTGAGCCACCTTGACGGCGTCCACGTTGTAGAATTTGAGTTTTTTGCGGGCGATGATGCGTTTGATGGATGCGGGCAGATGCTTTTCCATGTCGGCCGGCGACCAGTCGGAATTGAGCACAAAAACGCCGCCGTCCTTGATGCCGTTCAGCACGTCATACTGGGTCACATACGATGCCTTGTGACAGGCGATGTAGTCGGCCTGGGTGATCAGGTAGGACGACTGGATGGGCTGTTTACCGAAGCGCAGGTGCGAAACGGTGAAGCCGCCGGATTTTTTTGAGTCATAGGCAAAGTAGGCCTGGGCGTACATATCTGTGTTGTCGCCGATAATCTTGATGGCTTCCTTGTTGGCACCCACCGTGCCATCCGCGCCAAGGCCGAAGAATTTGCACTGCACCGTGCCCGGGGGCACTGTGTCGATTTCTTCTTCCACATCAAGGGAGAGGTTTGTCACATCGTCGTTGATGCCCACGACGAAGTGATTTTTGGGCTGCATGCCCAGCATGTTGTCGAACACGGCCTTGGCCATGCCCGGCGTGAAATCTTTGGAGCCAAGGCCGTAGCGTCCGCCGACAATTGCCGGGGCCTCGCCTTTTTCAAAAAAGGCCGTGCAGACATCCTGGTACAGCGGTTCGCCCAGACAGCCGTTTTCCTTGGTGCGGTCAAGCACGGTTAGGGTGACGGCGCTGGCGGGAATAGCCTGCAGAAGGTGCGCCGCCGAGAAAGGACGGAACAAATGCACTTTGACGAGGCCCGTGCGCTGGCCTTTCTGGTTCAGATAGTTGACGGTTTCTTCAATGACTTCACAGGATGAACCCATGGAAATGATCACGCGGTCGGCTTCAGGGTGCCCCACATAGTCAAAGAGGCGGTGTTTACGGCCGGTGATGGAGGCGACTTTTTTCATATTTTCCAGCACAATGGCGGGAACGGCGTCATAGTAGAGGTTGGCCGCTTCGCGGTTCTGGAAGTATATGTCCGGGTTCTGGGCTGTGCCGCGAATATCGGGATGCTCGGGATTCATGGCGGCAGCGCGGAATTCCTCCACCTTGTCCCAGTTCACGAGGCCACGGATGTCTTCATAGTCAATGACTTCGATCTTTTGCATCTCATGGGATGTGCGGAAACCGTCGAAGAAGTGGCAGAAAGGCACACTGGAGTCAATAGCGGAAAGATGGGCCACCAAGGCCATATCCATGGTTTCCTGCACCGAACCGGCGCAAAGGAAGGCAAACCCTGTCTGACGACAGGCCATAACGTCCTGATGGTCGCCGAAAATGGACAGGGCGTGCGCGGCCAGCGCGCGGGCCGATACGTGAAAGACGCCGGGAAGCAGCTCGCCGGCGATCTTGTACATGTTGGGGATCATCAACAAAAGGCCCTGGGACGCCGTATAGGTGGAGGTCAGCGCGCCTCCGACCAGCATGCCATGCACGGCACCGGCCGCTCCTGCTTCAGACTGCATTTCGCGGACAATAACTTTTTGTCCAAAAAGATTTTTATGTCCGTCAGCCGCCAGTTCGTCCATAATTTCACCCATGACTGAGGAAGGGGTGATGGGGAAAATGGCTGCGGTTTCGGAAAGGGCATAGGCGATGTGGGCTGTGGCGTGGTTGCCATCCATTGTGCTCATCTTGACCATCTGTTTCTCCTTGACGCCTTATGGGCGCGCTGGTGTTATGAGGGATGACGGCGCGTTTCCCCTCAGGTGCGGCGCCGCCTGAGCCGAATTTGTCTTATTCGGCAAATTTTTTTCCATTATAGCATAGAAGTATTTTTTTGAATAGTGATACACGTCAGTATTTTTTTGGGTCATTCCCTTTTGTGTTTTTTTTGTGTATGGGTAATATAAAGATCATAACGGGCGCATTTGCCCGAAAACTCAAAACCGGAGGAAAAGCCATGCCTCTTGTGGGACCCAAGGATATGTTCGCAGCCGCCTATGCAGGGCGGTATGCCGTAGGCGCGTTTAATGTCAACAACATGGAAATTGTACAGGGCATCATGCGTGCCGCCTCTGAAGAAAAATCTCCCGTAATTCTTCAGGTCTCTGCCGGCGCTCGCGCCTATGCGGGGCAGGTGTACATTATGAAACTGGTGGAAGCGGCCCTGCAGGAGGACGAATCCGTGCCTGTCGTGGTGCATCTTGACCACGGGCCGAGCTTTGATATGTGCCGCGACTGTATTGACGGCGGGTTTACTTCGGTGATGATTGACGGTTCTCATTTGCCCTATGAGGAAAATGTGGAACTGACAAAGAAGGTGGTGGACTACGCGCACCCGAAAAATGTCTGGGTAGAGGCGGAACTGGGCAAGCTGGCCGGTGTGGAGGAGCATGTCAGTTCCGCCGACCATGTGTATACCGACCCCGATCAGGCCGTGGACTTCGTCAAACGCACCGGCTGCGATTCTCTGGCCATCGCCATCGGCACCAGCCACGGGGCCTACAAATTCAAGGGCGAGGCCAAACTTGATTTTGCGCGTCTTGAAACTATAAGCGCGAAATTGCCCGGCTATCCGCTGGTGCTGCACGGCGCTTCCAGTGTGCCAAAGGAATTTGTGGATTTGTGCAACGCATACGGCGGCCAGGTGGGCGGCGCTACCGGCGTGCCCGAGGAAATGCTGCGCAGGGCTGCGGGTCTCGGCGTGTGCAAAATCAATGTGGATACGGATATTCGTCTTGCGCTCACCGCCTCCATCCGCCGGTTTATGACCGAGCATCCCGAGCAGTTTGACCCGCGCGCCTACCTTACGCCGGCGCGCGAGAACGTCAAAAAGATGGTGGCCCACAAGATTCGCAATGTCATGGGATCTTCGGGAAAAGCCTGATCCCGTAGCGGGCTGGTCAGTCGACGCTGTCGCGGGACAGCCGGAACTGCCGGCCCGCTACATTGTCGCTTCGCATTGATGTATTGCTCAACATCATTTTTTCGGTACAAGCAGCATTTGCAGGGTGCGTCCCTCGGCGTGCGGCTCCTGATCCACTCTGGCCACATCCGCCAGATCCTGCACCACCCGCTCCAGAATGCTTAAACCGCGATCCTTGTGCACGATTTCGCGTCCACGGAAAAACACCGAAATCTTGCAGCGGTCGCCCTCTTCCAAAAAGCGCCGCACATGGCGCATTTTTGTTTCATAATCGTGGTCGTCGGTCTTGGGACGCACCTTGATTTCTTTGATCTGCACCACAGTCTGGCGTTTTTTGGCTTCCTGCTTTTTTTTCTGCTGCTCGTATTTGAATTTTCCATAGTCCATTATACGGCATACAGGCGGCTCGGAGGTTGACGCCACCTCCACCAGATCCAGTCCGGCTTCCTTGGCCAGAGCTATGGCGTCCGCTCGTTGTAAAATTCCCAGTTGTTCCCCGTCAGCCCCGATAACGCGCAACTCTCTCGCGCGTATCAGCTCGTTTCGGCGTACGCTGTCCTGCGGCAGTTCACGCCGGGTTCTCATGTTAGGTGAAGCTATAACGCATCCCTCCTTGTTTGAAAGGCTCTTCGGCGTCTGCCCGTATCAGGGCGGCCACATCCGCAACGGATTTGAGCCCCACGTTTTCGCCATTGCGCAGGCGCACGTTCACGCCGCCGCTCTGCGCCTCCTTTTCTCCCACCACCAGCATATACGGCACCTTCGCCATCTGGGCTTCACGCACCTTGAATCCCAGTTTTTCGTTGCGTATATCGACTGCGACCCGTATGCCCAAAGCCCGCAACGCGTCGCGCGCGTTCAATGCGGCCTCGTTCCCCGCTTCCACAACAGTGAGGATGCGGGCCTGCTCCGGCGCAAGCCAGGCAGGCAGCGCGCCCGCATAGTGCTCAATAAGGACGCCGATGAACCGCTCAAGCGATCCCATAATGGCCCTGTGCACCATAACCGGGCGGTGGCGCGCGCCGTCGGCCCCTGTGTAGGCCAGATCAAAGCGGTCCGGCAGGGTAAAATCCACCTGGATGGTGGAACACTGCCACTCGCGCCCAATGCAGTCAAGCAGGCGCACGTCAATTTTCGGCCCGTAAAACGCGCCGTCGCCTTCATTGATTTCATAGGGCAGGCCGGCTTTTTCCACAGCCTGTATCAGCGCGCCTGTCGCCATTTCCCACACTTCATCTGTGCCTATGCTGCTCTTCGGGCGCGTGGAGACGGCGATTTTGTAATCAAAGGCAAAAAGATTCATCAGATCCTGTATCAGGCGGATGACTTTTAAAATTTCGTCTTCAAGCTGCTCCGGCGCGCAAAGAATGTGCGCGTCATCCTGGGTGAACTGGCGTACGCGCAGAAGCCCGTGCAACACGCCGCTTTTTTCGTGCCGGTGCACAACGCCAAGTTCAAAATAACGTTGCGGCAGATCACGGTAGGAGCGAGTTTCATTTTTGTATATCAGCATGTGCGCTATGCAGTTCATGGGCTTGATGCCGTAAGCGTCTTCCTCAATGCTGGTGAAATACATATTTTCGCGATAGTGCTCGTAATGTCCTGATTTCTGCCATGTTTCCACACGCAGAAGCTGTGGCCCCTGCACCATGTCATACCCGCGCCGCAAGTGCTCCTTGCGCCAGAAATCCTCCAGAATGGAGCGGATCAGCATGCCCTTGGGCAGCCAGAAAACCATGCCCGGCGCGACATCTTCCTGAAAATTGAAAAAATTGAGTTCACGCCCAAGCTTGCGGTGATCACGCCGCTTTGCCTCCTCCACCTGCCTGAGGTAGGCGGCAAGCGCTTTTTCGTCTGCAAAGGCCGTGCCGTAGATGCGTGAGAGCATTTTATTTTTTTCGTCGCCACGCCAGTACGCCCCGGCTGTGGACAACAGCTTTGCCGCCTTTGCAAAGCCCGTGTGCGGGACGTGCGGCCCACGGCAAAGATCCGTAAAATCGCCGCAGGTGTACAGAGTTACGGCGTCCGCGTCAATGCTCTCGATAAGCTCAATCTTGTAGGGTTCGCCCGCCTTGCGGAAAAACTCAATGGCCGCGTTTCTGGGCAGGGTTTCACAGGTAAAAGGCAGGCGCGCATCGGCAATTTTGCCCATTTCTTCTTCAATAGCCGTGAAATCCTCCACGGAAAAGGGTTTTTCACTGTCAAAGTCGTAATAGAAGCCATTTTCAATAGCAGGGCCGATGGTGACTTTTACCTTGGGGAAAAGACGCCGTACGGCGGTCGCCATGACATGCGCGGCGCTGTGTCGGATAAGGCGCAGGCCTTCCGGTGAATCCGCGTACACAGGCGCGATCTCGTCACAGCCGCAAGGCAACGGGGCAAAAATGTCCAGCAGGGTCTTTTCGTCGCCGCGCAGAGCGTTTGCCGCCACAACGGATTTGAATTTTTTGCCGCTCAACGCGTTGCGCAGCACTGTTTCAATGGCGGCGTCGGCCAAGGCGTCTACCACCTGGCCTTCCACGCGGATATTCATGCAAAACTCCTGCAAAACAAAGGGGGATGCGTCCATCTTCGCGAAGGTGAAGCTTCCCCTGCCGTGGTACGCAAATAAATTTGAAGCGTTCTCTCCCCCTGATTGTCAAAAAAAATGGTAGGAACGAGCAGACTTGAACTGCTGACCCCTTCCGTGTCAAGGAAGTGCTCTAGCCACCTGAGCTACGCTCCTACATCAATGAAACCTTTTAATAAATAGCTGTAACACGGTTACGCGTCAATATTTTTTTTCGATTTCGGAAGCGTCGGCATCAAAACCCGCAAAGTCGCCCGCAACCTGACGGACTACGAAGATGGTTTTCTCAAAGACAAATGGCGTAACATTCCGTAGTGAAGGCAGATCCCATGTTTTATAGGAGAGTGTTGACTTAAATATATATTTCTGGCAGAATACCCTCATCTGAAAAGAAGGAGAGGGGAAAATGCCGATATGCAAAAATGCGGATCCGGGCAGATAGTGAAAAGCGGTGTTGTGGCAGGAAAGCAGCGGTTTCTCTGCAAAGAATGTGGATGCAATTTTAGGGAAGGGAATGCCCGTACAAGCGAAAAAATTGCGGCCAAAAAAGCGCTTTGCGTGCTGCTGTATGCTATGGCAAAAGGCTCTTTCCGAATGATGGGGAAAATCCTCAACACGAACCATGCGTTGGTATACCGCTGGATTCGAGCCTTTGGCGAAAGTTTGCCCGAACCTGTCGTGTCTGGAGGTATCCAAACATATGCAATTTGATGAAATGTGGCATTTTTTACAACAAAAAAAAAAGAAAGCTGTGGGTCATCAAAGCCGTTAATCGTCGCACACGGAAAACTGTGGGATGGGTGCTCGGCGGTCGTGATTCTGGAACTTTCCGACGACTCTACAATAAAGTTAGCCACCTGAAGAATTG
>JAISZT010000007.1 GCA_031284485.1 Desulfovibrio sp. | reverse complement strand
GATATGCCCATACCAATATCCGGAATACTCATCGTCAGAAAAGATAAATGCGAGAAGTTCCTTGTCGCCAGATGGTCCAGATTCATAAAAAAACACTTGTTGAGTTGCCAACAAACCAGCATCACACAATTTATTGTTCTTTAATGCAGACATGACCTGCGTAATATATCTTTCCTTCACAGTAGACCTCTGATTTTGAAAACGGAATAAACGATTGGCCGAATTTTCATTGAGGCTCTCCTTCCGTATGGGTTACACAGGCGCGGGATTAGTACCCGGCCTCAAGATATCCATGCCTGCCTTATATTCTGAGATTATACCGGACGGCGAGTTGTACCCACCAATCCTCCGGCAAATGGGGAACATGCCCATTCTCTTCGGCCACTCGAAGACATTGCAGGATTGTGAACAAGCCCATGGAAAATTGGTGGAAGTTGTCTTGCATGGCGAAAAGCAGCGGGTCGGCGCAGCAATCCGAAAATTTTTCTTTGGCCGGGATCGTTCCCGATTCGTCACGAACCGGAACAGCCGGATTTTTAAGAAGAGTTTTTTTGTTCACCTTGTTTCTCCTTCCTGGCTATCTTTGGATTGAGGAGCACGGACAGAAGACTGACAACCCCCATCCCGTAATTATGATATCAAGGGCAGTGCGCAAGATTTCCATCTATATGTTTTATTGCGTCTCTCATACAATCAGGCGATAATTTTGCATATCTCTGTGTCATTTTCGAATCTTTATGTCCGGCAAGCTTAGAAATTGTGTACAGGGTCACACCATCAATGGCCAACCATGAGCAAAAAGTATGGCGCAAAGTGTGGAAAACTACTTTATGTAGTTTGTTATTAATATTATCATTAAATCCAATTTCTTTTATAACCCTTGCAAATTGCTGTGATATATTACTTTTTGATAATTTTTTCCCTTCATTATGTAATACATAATTTGAATTTTTGTCCTTTAACAAAATTTTTAAGTCTTTTTTTAGTTCATCAGATATATAAGCTGGACGATTGCCGCTTTTTGCATCTTGTATATATATAACTCCAGCATCAAGATTGATATGTTGTTTCTGAATTTCCAAAATTTCTGACAAACGCATTCCTGAATACAATGAAATTTTTGCGATATAGTATAGCTTGCAGTCAATGAATGTAAGCGCATCGAGTAAAAATGACGCTTCCCGCCTAGTTAAAAAACGCTCCCTTTCATTGTCAACTTTAATTTTTTTTATTTTGGAAACAGGACAAATGGCTGTTTCAGGTATCATCTCCCAATCTTTGCATCTGTTGAATATGTTACGAAACAGAGCCAGAATTTTTTTAGTTGAGGCCGGAGCTTGGTGTTGTTGTAAATCTTGTGTGAAGGCTTCCAATCTTTTCGGCGTGATGCCAGTCATATCCATCGAACCCAATTGGGGCTTCAGGTGTTTCTGATAAAGCCATACATAATCGCCGGGGTTTTTAAGATTCATACACCAACGTGTGTAGAAAGCCTTCCATGCCTCGTCAAGCGTGATACCCGATTTTTCAATTTCTTCTATAAGTTCAGGATGACGTATTGCTTTGACTCTTTTTCCACGGATTTCAATGGCATCCTGGACTGTGTAGCCTTCTGAAGTCCAACCTATTTTTTCCCAAATGAGTTTATTATTTTTTTTATATAGAATATCAAAGCATTTATCTGGTTTGCCGTCCGCGCCTATTCGATTTTTGCCATAACGAAAATAGACACCGACATACCGCGTTTTGGTTCTGGCCATTTTTTTCTCCTAATTTGAAAAAAATTACTTGCTAACCAAATCCGAATCGTGCTATCCGTATAGCGCAATGTGATTGTGAGTGCAATACTAAAAACTGACTAGAGATTTTCTAGAAATTGCAGGAGGATAAAAAAAGAATTGAGGAGTTTTCGCTAGTTCCGAATCAAGCGAAAAATGACAAAAAAGATAGCATACCGAATTCGGAACTCAGTTCGGTGATGGTCTTTTCACCGGAAAGCGCCGCCAAGGCGACCTTGGCCTTAAACGCGGGAGCATGATTTTTTCGCTTGGACATGGGTTCTCTCCTTTCGTTCAAGTGTAGCTTACACTCCTGTCCGATTTTTGGGGAGTACCTCTTCCCCATGCGTCCCAACCTTGCCCAAGCAGGGTGTCCAGAAACTGCTTGCTGGCATCGGTTTTGAGAGTGACTTCCGCTGTCGCGGGAATTTCAGCGGCCATAGATCCCCCCTTCGCCGCCTCTTTCCGGCGCGTGACATCTTGGATGGAATAGGATATCGTTGACATACAGGAGGATACGACTTTGACCGGCAAGCAAAAGACCACGGCGAACCTGCCGCCCCTTTCCCCCAAGGACGATTTTGTGTTCCGCAAACTCTTCGGGGATCAGAACCACATAGACATGGTGGTTGACTTTCTGAAGAGCTTTGTGAAGCTGCCTGACAAAGACTACGCGGAGATAACCATTGCCGACCCCAAGATGGTGCCCCCGACCAAGGACGGCAAGACCTGCATACTCGACCTCAAGCTCCGTACCAGGGCGGGCGAGATTATCCATGTTGAAATTCAACGCGACGACACGGGCGAAATGCGTGAGCGCATGGCGGTGTACGGCTCCTATCTTCTCTCCGCGCAGCTTGCCTCCGGCAAACCTTACAAAAGCGTTAAACGGGTCATCTCGGTGCTGATAACGGACTTTCACCTGCTTGATGAAACAACGGACTATTACACCGATTTTTGCCTGCGTAACCGGGATGGAAGCATCGTCTTGACGGATGTGATAGAGTTTCATATTCTTGAACTGCGTAAAATTCCTCAGAGCGAGGACGGCAAGGAAGTCTGGCGCTGGCTGAAATTCCTGTCCGCCAGCACCGAGGAGGAACTCACCATGCTGCAACAGACATACACCGAACTGCAGAAGCCCGTAGCCCGGCTGATGGAAATGAGCGCGGACGAAATCGTGCGTCATCAGAAAGACGCTTGGGACAGGGCGCGCAGGGATGAAGAAGCCCGTATCCGCTTGGCGGAGGCCAGAGGCAAAGCCGAAGTTGCCTTGAACCTGCTGAAAGAGGGCATTCCCATCAGCGTAATCGCCAAGGCGACCGGCCTCTCGCCTACCGAGATTGAAGGCTTGCCCGCGCAATAACCGTGCCGGTTTTATCCGGCATTCGTTGAAAATCCGCATCGGCTTCTCCTATTGTTGCGCGCCGATCATGCGCGTGTAGAGGTCGTTCATGGCCTTGCCGTCCGTGCCTTCCATGCGCGTCAGGTAGTCCAGGGCAGTCGTGAAGCTCAGACGGTCGAGAAATTCATTGTTCTTGCGCGTCAGTTCCAGTTGGATGGCCTGCATCGTGACCAGTTCCCGAAGCAGCCCGGCTTCCGAAGCGGACGCGATTTGCGCGAACCAGTTGGGATTACTGAGCCGCATTTGCGAGAGTAGCTTGTACAGACCGGCTTCCGAGAGCTTGCCATCCACAATGCCCGGAGGCGTCCCGCTTCCGCCTGCCTCATTCCATTGGTTTTGCGCCCATGTTGTCACATCGTCCGGCAATGTCGGCGCGTGGTAGGCCACATGAGCATTGAGCGTTTCCGTGATGGTGGACAGACGGCCTTCATGGATTGTGCGGGCAACGGCGTAAGTCTGGCCAGCCGGAGTGTCTTTCTGCGCATCCGTGGGCACGGGTAGGGGCCGGGGATTGGCCAGAGTTTTGATGGATTCATGCGCTTGCGCCACCTGGTCTTGGGTCAGCGTTTCCTGTAACGGAAACAGGGAGTCCACAATTTCGTTTTCTTCCGGGTGATCTTCCGCCAGAACGCGGTTGAGATATTCAACAGGCTTGGCATTTTCGTTGTTGGCGTAGGCAAGCTGTTTATCCCGCATGGCCCCGCGCACCTGCGTGGACGCCTGGGCACCGAGCTGCAAACCGGCCCCAAGCGAGCTTGCCCCGCAAAGACCAGAAGGTTGCGCGGCCTTGCCGTACAAGTCCTCTGTTTTCATAGCCTCGCCCGCCACGGCTTGACCCTTGATCATGGCCGCGTTGCTTTCTTTCAGGCCGACAATGGCCCGCACAATCGTCGCGCTTTCGCTCTTGATGGTGCCGATGATATTTTGCGCGGCCAGCAGGATTTCCGAACGAATGGCGTTCGCCTCCGCCGTGGTGTTGGCGTTGACGCTCTGAACGGTTTGCGTATGCGCCCTTGTGATCATTGACTGAATGGAGCCGCAGCCGCAGCCGGCGGCCCAGACCTGTGCCGGAAAAAACAGAAGGCAGAATGCCGAAATGAGCTTTTTCATGATATTTCCCTCGCCAGTTCATTGGCAATTTCCAGAATTACATTGGTAATCTCGTCGTCCGAGCCGCTTTCGTCCGCGACCAGACGGCGGCGGCGTTCCACTTCCGCCTTGGCCGAACCGCCCGGAAACCGCGCGGCCAGACGGCGCAAAGCCTCCGAAGGCTCCATGCGCTTGTAGAGATTGTTGCGTATGGCCACATCTTCCGTGGTGGTGGAGAAAGCCCAGAGCGGTTGTCCGCCGATGGTCATGGAGAGCACCAGTTGCGAAAGCCCTGAGCCTGTCCTGAACAGCGCGACCAGATTGGAACCGGCCGGGCCGGGTTTGCCCAGACGACTCAAGGCGTATTTGCAAGCTCCGTTCAAACCGAAACGCCTGGTCATCGCGTCAATGGCCTGATCCGTTCCCGCCCCAAGAATGACAATCATCGTGGCAAGTTCGATAATAATGTCCGGTATGTCGTCAATGGATTGCGTATACAGACCGATGGACAGGTTCCATTTGCGCGACTCCCGCGCCATGGTCGTCATGTCGGCTGTAAGCTGATTGGAAACCGAGGTATTCTGCGTAACGCGGTGAGCCTCATCGTAGCATAATCTTTTGGGATCCTCGCGGATCGCCTCAATGCGCTCTCTATGATACGGCTGATACATTTCCGGCATGAGTTCCACATCGGCGGGCATGAGAAAAAATCGTGAGCCGAGAACATGCCGGGCCAACATATACATCCGCTGATTGCCTGTCGGCTGTATGCCCGCCGCGAGGCGCGACTTCATCCAGATCAAGAGAAACAATCTGTGCATCGCCCAGGTCAAATTGCGTCGGTTCCTTCAAAACGGGATAGGCGACCATTGCGTCCATAAGAGAACGCCATACGGTCATTATCGTGTCCTGTTTGTAGGTATTTTGTATGCCTTCGTTCTGTCGCAGTTGCGCCGCCACATCCGTAAGCAGCGGAACAGCATAGCGTTGGGCCATGAGAGCTTCATGGGAAAATCCGTGCCTGAAAAGTCCGTCAACGACCTCCCACCAGGTGGTGTCCCTATCCACATGGATGTTTTCCCGTTCCAGAAGACGGTGCAGTTCCGGCAGCATATTTTTCTGGTATTTGCGGGGATGCCCGCCTTCCGCGAGGTCAATGTAGGCAAGCTCAATACCCCGCTGAATCAGGGCCGGCACGCCTTCGCCCGGAGCCGCGCCTTCTTCCAGAGGCGTGGAGAGAAGCGACAGCAGATTGACCAGAAAGGCCGTGTGCGAGGGCAAGGGTTTTCGATTGCCGAGGGGAGTGTCAAAAGGATTGATTGCGAAATCCGGGGTCATTCTCAGCCGGTGGTACGCGGCCAGATGCTTTTTCCCTTCAGGCAGGTTCTCTTTGAGCAAGGTAATCAATCCGGAACTGGATGGTCCCACGTCAATAATGGACACCCAAGGCAGGCGTGACAGTCCGGCCTGGGTCACAAAAGCGAAGTTGAGCGCGTTCAGGAAAACGGATTTCCCGCCGCCCATCGGCGCGACGCCGAGATCAATCCACGCCGCCTGTTGCGAGGAATTGGGCGCGAAGGGAATCAGCTTGCCGTCCTGTGAGCGGAGCAGCAAACTCCCTTCCTTCCAGGGAGAAGCCGGACGCAACGGCATCATGCCGATGGAGGCCATGAGCGGCGCGGCAGTCACCGGAGCCGGACTTGACGGCATCATGGCAGGCAAGGTGGCGGTCAGGCCAAGAAGCGGATCGCCGATGGCTTCCGAAACATCTGACGTTCCCCAACCCTGCACGGCTTTGGAGAGTTCCGCCACACGGCGGCGCAGGAGCAAATGGGCTTCTTTTTCCGACAGTTCCCGCATACATGCCCAAGTGCAGAGGCAAATGCGGAATTTGACGCAGCACACGCCTTCCAAATCCAGGGCTTTGAGCTTTTCGACGGCGTTGTTGAACCTCTTGTTGTCCGAACTGGTGAACGACAGGACAGAGGCCAGGACGGGCTTGATCCCCATGTTCAGCCCGCCGTATTCCAGCAGGAAGGACATGCGGTAGGGCAAACGCTCGTCGCGCCGGGCAAGCACCCTGAAAAAATCCTGAAACGGACGCGGCGTCTGCGGCATGAGCGTCATGATCAACGGTCCGAACACCCTGTCGCCTATGCGTATGGCGTTGCGGGACACCATATGTCCCTCTCGCGGCCAGAGTTGCGTCTTGAAGTCGGGGTAGATGACGTTTTGCAGGAGTTCCGATTTTCCGGCGTCCGGCTCCGGCAGCCGGAGAGGCAGGGAATCGCCCGGAATCAGCGGCATCCATTCCCGGCTGGTGAAATCCGGGTCAACGGCAATGCGAATCTCCCGCAGGGCTTCATGCGGCGACAGCGGCCAAGTCAGCAAATCAACCTGTCTGAAGGCGTCCAGAACACCGGTCAGAAAGCCGTTATGCGCGTCATGCAATGCGGCAACGGCACGGGATACCTGCTGGCAGCCCGGAATCGTCGGCGTTTTGGCCGTGGACGCGGCGCATTGCTTCAACGCGGCCTTGCGCAGAGAATCCGGCAAGACCGTAGGCCGCGTCCAGAGAACCAGCCAACACGTTTCCACCGAACAATACTTTTGCAAGGCCGCGCCCCAATTCTGAAGCAACGGGCCGATATGCAGGCCGAGATTTTCCCCTGTCCGGCGCGAGGGCAGAAACAGTTCATCCACTCTGCCTTTACTGCCTTCCGGGTCGTACTCGAAGACGACCTGGAGCAGATGACCGGGCTTGGACAGCGAGGATTGCAGTTTTTCCGTAAGGCCGGACACAATGGCCGCGTACTCGTCCACTCCCACATGCTTCAGTGAGCCTTCCAGCCGCAGAACCGTAATCAGACTGCCGTCGTCGGCGACAAGGGCGTCACGATCCACCGTTTCCAGTCGGCAATAGCTCCCGACCGGCCCGGCAAAGACCTCGGAGAGCGCCCGGACGCCGCGATCCACGCCATTTACAAGTATATCCAACATCATGAATTCCTTTTCAGCACGACTTGTTGAATCACCACCCCGCGCGGCGTCGTGACCGTTGGAGCGCGGCAGGCAAGAACCGTGGCCATGAGGTGTTGCGTGCTTTCCACGCCCTGGCTGGATTCGTAGGAAACGACGATGGGAAATTCGATTTTCCACGTTGCCTTGCCGCCCACCAGACCGGAGGCGATAATCACCGGAGCGCGGGTAACGACAGCGGACACGGACAGCCGCTTTTCCTGAATCATGGGCAGGACGCCGGAACTTTGAAGCGAGGCGACAAAGGACTTGAACGCCTCGTCTTCAAAGTTTTCCCGGACACGGGTCAATTTTGCCCGCCATTCGAGGAAATCCAGAGATACAGCGTTTGTTATGGTTTCGCTTACCCAGTTGAGAAGTCCCTGTTGGGTCAGCACCGGCTTGTCCAGAGGTATAAGCGGCGCAAGGCGCAAATCCTGCGTCGCCGCGAAATACCTTGGTGTCGGCCTGGTCAGAATAAGAAAGGCGATCACGGCGACAGCGGCCAGCAGAGCCAGAACTAGCCCCAAAGCCAGCTTCATGGCGCGGCGGTACTGTGCGTTGTACCAGCCGATGCCACCGATAATCATGGCCGCGTCTTTCTGACCGGGGCTTTCAACCGGCTTTTCGGCCGGAGTTTGTTCCGGCGTTTCCGGCGCGGGCAATGCCGACATTCCAGGCTTCGCTTTCTTTTTGAAAAAGCTCATGCCGACACCTACAGACCGAGTTCGCCCAGACCGGAAGTCTGGTCAGAGCCAAAGAGTGTGGCCGAACTGGAGCCGAGTATGGCGGTAAGGCCGAGCAGCAGAGCGCCAACACCGATTTTTGTCAATCCTTTCGCGTGTGTGGATTGTCCTTGGCCGTGCGCCGCCTTATACATATCAGCGCTTATTGACTGATATTGCATTGGTATATATGGAGAAAAAAGATTTTTGAAAAAAATTACCCCGGCAGTTACCCCGAAATTTTCAGGATGCTGCCGGGCGTCAATAGACCGTTTTTGACGGAAAAGAGGGAAAATGGGCTAAGACCCCCGCATTTAAATTCCTCCGCTACACTATCTTGCTGGACCGAGGTAACCGCTCACGGGGTAAACATATTGAAATCATTGAACTGAAGTTGAAGTAAAAAACAGTTAGCAAAATCGCCTTTATTTAAGAACATACTGAAATATCAAATTATCATCTTTCCGGGCTGCTCCTTGGCTCCTGATTTGCTACACAAGCTGATTCAATAATTTCAGGTAGTTTACCCTGTGAGCACTTACGGACCGAGGGTCTCCGAAAAGGTTCGCAGGGCGGGATGGCGCAATAGGCTATATCCTCACGGTTCTGAGAAAAATTGAGAAGCGGTAACCTCTTTACGCTATGGTAAGCTAATGAAAATTAACAACCTTTTGAGATAAACAGTGTTTACACGACTCCGTTGAAAAGTAATACTTTCATATTCCAATGTGTTACATCGTTCATTCGATTACCCTGCTCCTTACGGTGGAACAATTTGCGTTCATTTCTTTGATGGGCTATGTTCCCCATAGGAAAAGGAGTGAATATGGCAGGCAAACCAGTTGCGCGGCTTGGCGATGCCGGTAGCCACGGCGGCGTCATCACTACAGGGTCCAGAAAGATATTTGTAAATGACAAGCCAATGGCACGGGTGGGTGATACATATGACTGCCCGAAACATGGGCCGAATCCCATAGTAACAGGAGCCAATCATGTTTTTGGTCAGGAAAAGCTCGTAGCTCATGTGGGATCAAAAACTGCTTGCGGCGCGATCATTGTTGAAGGCTCGCCTGATGTTTTTGTTGATGTTCCTGTTCCGGCAGCATCATTCGTTGCGTCCACTACGCCCAGGGGTACATATGACGAACAGGTGAGAGTTTTTGACAGAAATGGAGATGCTGTAAAGCATACTCCATTCTTTATCGTCGATGGCGATGGCAATGAATACAAGGGAGTTACCGATGAAAACGGCTGTTGCCCGCGTGTTTATACGTCTACGATTCAAAGACTTGAAATATACTTAGGGGTACAAGCCCTTGAGAGGTGGCCAAACAATGTGTAGCCAAGTTAACACCACAGATGAACAGGCCAAGACAAATCAAATACCAAATTCATATTATGATATCCTTGGTTCATGGATGCCGGTAAACTTAAACCTGTTTATGATCGTTGAAGAAATTGGCAAAGATGGAATGCTTGTACGAAAGATACGTAATTACGGTCCCTTATCTGAACTAAACGGCTCTTATAAAGGATTATTTCCTAAATCGCCATATGCAGGAACATCAGTAGTAGAACATGTAATGGATTCAAAACATTCTCGTTTTATATCAGCAAGTACGCTATTTCCCGAAGGCCCGCCTAATTTCCAGGGAGGTAAACAGTTGTATTTTGATATCAATAAGGCCATGCAGGCTGGTTCAAGAATAGTCTCTTCTGAGGAAATCGTTGCTGGTCTGAGAGAATATATGCGACAGTATCCCCATACAGCGGAAAGAGTGAACAGACTTATAAATGCTGTCCAAAATATTGAAGGCGAAGTATTGATAGAACCACCTGTGGGGCAGAGAGTTCCATCAGGTGCTATATGGAGACCGGAACAATACAAAAGATTTGTCAAGATGGCGCAATATGCCCGTGTGGTTCAAGTGTTCGGCATTGCCATGACTGCGTACCATATAGGAAATGCGACTGACATATCCTTTAGAACGCGATCAGTGGCCCCCATAACTGCCGAAGCCGTCAGGCAGGCTGGCGGGTGGGGAGCCGCATGGCTTGGTTTTAAGTTGGGAGGAGCCGCTGGCGCGGCTGTTACCGCAGAAACAGGGCCTGGGGCGATTGTCGGCGGATTGATTGGAGGGATTATCGTTGGCGCTTGCGGTTATTGGGGCGCAGATTGGGTAGCAGACTTGATTTACGAGAACTAACCATGTCTTTTTTTTCTCGCATAAAAAAAATCTTCTTTCAGACGGAGATTGAACTGCCTCCGGTTGACATGTCGCTGCTCTCTTCTGTTCCAAATCCCCTCATCCCGTGGGAAATCTACCATGATCAAGACCCTGACTCGTTTTTATGCCTTCAGGGTAATGAAGAAGGGTGGCTCCATGACATTTGGTATCCCTACTGGGGAACGCGAACGGATGAAGAAAAAGCCGCCCTGTTATCGACAGCCCCCACTAAGGCTTGGCGGGAGTGGCTTGAATGGAGAGATGGGAGCGTTGCGGGAGCAAGAGAATTTTATTCGCAAAAGGGATTACCGTTTGACCACCGCACCTACCTTGAAGATTTCAAGATCAGTTATATAAGAGACAGGTTGCAACATTTAAAGAATAAGTAGTAAGTTATGCCGGTACCGGACGGCATTGATCCCATTTTTCCCGCGCCTGAAGTTCTGCGAAAGCTACGGATATATCCGGCTGCCTATCTCATGCGAAACATCGGGAGTTGCGGTTCCGGCGTCCGTTCCTTCTCCGTCTCCGTCTCCAACCGTTCCGCCTCCTGATGAAAGCTCAAAATTTTTTCTGGAGTGGGCCTGAAGTCCGCTATGTCAATGTCGCCCGCCACTCCGAAAGCATACCAGACTGCCCGATGACCATACTCTTTCCAGTCCCGGCTCTCCTCCTTACGGAGCGGGCGGGCTTTTCTGTACATTTCGTTGGCGACCTCCTCGCGGGTATATCCGGCAACGCGCATACGCAGAGC
>JAISZT010000070.1 GCA_031284485.1 Desulfovibrio sp. | reverse complement strand
GACGAACTTCGTCCTGTTGACGGCCCGCACGTTTTCCAGCCGGGAGAGTTGCAGCATTCTGTCCACCAGACTGCGCAACCGTTCGACGTCGGCGTCAATGTTGTCCAGAAATTTTACGGTGTTCCCGTCCGCGACGTGGTCGCGCAGAATTTCGCCCGCACCCCTGATGCCCGTGAGCGGACTTTTCAGCTCGTGCGTCAGGGCGCGCACGTAATCATCAATGTAGTTCTTGCCTTCAAGTTTGGTCTGCATTTTCTCCATGGCACGCCGAGCGTTCCTATTCCCGAAGTTCCCAGGGCGGGTATGGGGGGAATCGTTCATGGAGGGTCTCCTTGCTGTGTCGTTTGCAGGAAGACTACGGAAGAACTGCGAACCCGGCGTGCGGTTCGTATGCGCTTTATGTGAAATTTATGAGAAGGTCAATGCGGAAAATTCACGATATATATTGTTGCCCTCGGGGCGATTCCGCAAGACGGATTTTCGGATCTCAAACACTACGCGGCGTAGCTTGGGCCGGACCCGCGTTTCCGAAACGTTTCGCCTGCAAAACTCGCGCAAAGCAATCCTGAGGGAGTGTCAAGCTTTTTTTTGCCATTGCAGCTTTTTTGCGCAAATTTGAAAAAAATAAATTTCGACAAATATGTATATTATCGTGGCATCTTACATTATATAATAAATACAATTTTTACATTATATTATAATTAATATCGCACTCAAAAAAACCACAATAACGACGTCGGCGTCCGGGCAATACCAAAAAGTCGGATAAAAACAACATATTTGTTGATATTATCCGAAAAAATGGGCCGCGCCCCTGTTTTTTTCCATCAGCCTCCTCCGTATCACGTTCTATTCATACATTATTGTTATAAATGGCACAGCTTTTGCCCTGTGGAGCGCAGACCAACACTAGGAGAACACATCATGCGACAAGTTGCGATTTATGGAAAGGGCGGCATCGGCAAATCAACAACCACACAAAATCTGAACGCCGGGCTGGCCGAAATGGGCAAGCACATCATGATCGTCGGCTGTGACCCGAAGGCCGACTCCACCCGCCTGATTCTGGGCGGTCTTGCCCAAACCAGCGTCCTGGACACCCTGCGCGAAGAAGGCGAGGACATTGAACTGGATCTTGTGCTCAAAAACGGCTACGGCGACATCCGCTGCGTCGAATCCGGCGGGCCGGAGCCGGGCGTCGGCTGCGCCGGGCGCGGCATCATCACCTCCATCAACCTGCTGGAACGCCTGGGCGCGTACACCGAAGACCTGGACTACGTGTTTTACGACGTGCTGGGCGACGTTGTGTGCGGCGGTTTTGCCATGCCCATACGCGAAGGCAAGGCAAAGGAAATCTACATCGTGTGCAGCGGCGAGATGATGGCGTTGTATGCGGCGAACAACATTTCCAAAGGCATACGCAAATACGCCGCGACCGGCGGCGTCCGCCTGGGCGGACTTATCTGCAACAGCCGCAACGTTGACGGTGAAGCGGAGCTCGTGTCCGCCGTGGCCAAAGAACTCGGCACGCAGATGATCCACTTCGTCCCGCGCGACAATATGGTGCAGCGCGCAGAAATCAACAAGAAAACAGTCATTGAATTCGAACCGGCCTGCGCGCAGGCGGATGAATACCGCACCCTGGCGAAGAAGATTGACGGAAACGACATGTTTGTCATTCCCTCGCCCCTGACCCAGGACAAACTTGAAGCGCTTCTGATGGAACACGGCCTGATGGACGCCTAACCACATATGGAGAACCATGCCATGCTAATGATTCGCGCAATTATCCGCCCGGAAAAAACAAACGCCGTGCTGACCGAACTGCTGAGCGCGGGTTTTCCCGCTGTGACAAAAGTGGACGTCTACGGCCGGGGCAAACAGAAAGGCATTACAGTCGGTGAAGTGCACTATGACGAACTGCCCAAGCAGATGCTCTTCCTGGTGGTCAACGATGAAGACAAAAACGACGTTATCAGCGTCATTATGCGCACTGCCAAGACAGGCGAAGGACATCTGGGCGACGGCCGCATTTTCGTATCCCCCGTGGAGGAGGCTTACACCGTCAGTTCCGGCAAGGCCGGGCTATAGGGGGACGCCATGAAAGAAATTATGGCCATACTGCGCAGCACCAAGGTCAACCACACAAAAAACGCCCTGACGGCGGCGGGATTTCTGGGATTCAGTTGCGCCTCCTGCCTTGGACGCGGCAAAAAGCTTGTCGATCCGAATCTGTTCAAACTGATTATGGACAGCGGTAATCTGCCCATGACGGCGGCCGGAGAATCCATGACCGAGGCCACACGCCTCATCCCCAAGCGCATCTTCTCCATCGTCATCCCCGATGAAAGGGTCAGGGACGCCGTTGACGTCATTACCGCCGTCAACTCAACAGGCAACCCCGGCGACGGCAAAATTTTTGTTCTGCCCGTGCAGGAATCGTACAGTGTGCGCCTCGGCGACATATCGGACATAATCTAGCGAGGGAAATCAATGGACGTAAAAGCTGAAATACTTGGACACTACAATGCAAAAGTGTTCAAAAACCGCAAGGATCACATCCTGAAGATTGAAGAGGGCGAAGAAGCGGAGATAAGCGCCAATACCCGCGCGATCCCCGGCATCATGACCAACAGGGGCTGCTGCTACGCCGGATGCAAGGGCGTTGTGATCGGCCCCATCAGGGACGCCGTCACCATCACCCACGGCCCCATCGGCTGCGGGTTCTATTCCTGGGGAACGCGGCGCAACAAGGCAAGACCCGGAGAAGACGGAAAAAATTTCATCCAGTACTGCTTCTCCACCGACATGCAGGAACCGGATATCGTATTCGGCGGCGACAAAAAGCTGCGTCAGGCGATAAAGGAAGCGATGGAAATATTCCATCCCAAAACAATTTTCATCTGCTCCACCTGCCCTGTCGGACTGATCGGCGACGACATCCACGCCGTGGCCGCCGAGGCGGAAAAGGAATACGGCATCTCCTGCACGTCCTTTTCCTGCGAAGGCTACAAGGGGGTAAGCCAGAGCGCCGGACACCATATCGCCAACAACGGCCTGATGAAACGCGTCATCGGCACGGGCGGCGACGCGCCGTCGGCAAAATTCTCCCTCAACCTGCTGGGAGAATACAACATCGGCGGCGACGGATGGGAAGTTGAGCGCATCCTGAAGCGCATAGGCTACGAGATTGTTTCCATCTTTACCGGCGACGGCAGCGTGGCGGACATATCCCGCGCGCACACGGCAAATCTCAATCTCGTGCAGTGCCACCGCTCCATCAATTACGTGGCGGAAATGATGAAAACCGCCTACGGCATCAACTGGCTCAAGGTCAATTTCATCGGCATTGACCCGATCTGCGGCTCCCTGCGCGACATCGCGCGCTACTTCGGCGACGAAAAACTCGCGCAACGCACAGAGGAAGTCATCGCGGAAGAAAAAGCGGCCATCGCCGGCGACATGGCTTTTTTCAAAACCAGACTGGACGGCAAAACAGCAGCGCTCTTTGTGGGCGGCAGCCGCTCGCACCACTACCAGTCCCTGCTGCGGGATCTTGGGGTGAGCACCGTTCTTGCCGGGTATGAATTTGCTCACCGCGACGACTACGAGGGGCGGGACGTCATTCCGGAAATCAAGGAAGACGCGGACAGCAAAAACATCGAGGAACTTCATGTGGAAAAGGACGAAAAGCGCTACAGGGCCTTTCTGAACGCCGAACGCTATGAGGAACTTAAAAGGACCATTGGCCTTGAAGACTACAAAGGCATGATCCACGACATGCCGGACGGCTCCTATGTCGTTGACGATCTTAATCATTTTGAAACAGAAGCGTTCACAAGGCTCCTGAATCCGGACATCTTCTTCTCCGGCGTTAAGGACAAATACGTGCTGCAGAAAGGCGGAACGCTCTCGCGGCAGTTGCACAGTTATGACTACAGCGGGCCGTACGCCGGATTCAAGGGCGCGGTCATCTTTGGCCGGGATCTTGTCATGGGGCTGTACGCGCCCGCCTGGGGCATGGTGACGCCGCCCTGGAAGCTGACGCGGGCAGCCGCGGGAGGAACGACCGATGCTTGAGCTTACCCCGAAAACCGTCAGCGAACGCAGCGCCCTGCGCATTAACCCCTGCAAGACCTGTCAACCTGTGGGAGCGCTCTACGCGGCTTTGGGCGTACACAAGTGCATGCCCCACAGCCACGGCAGCCAGGGATGCGTTTCCTATCACCGCACCCTGCTGACGCGACATTTCAAAGAACCGGCCATCGCCTCATCCAGTTCCTTTACCGAAGGCGCCTCGGTTTTCGGCGGCGGATCAAATTTGCGGGCGGCGGTCAAAAACATCTTTGACGTTTATGACCCGGACATCATTGCCGTACACACCACCTGCCTCTCAGAAACCATCGGCGACGACCTGAACGCCTATATTCTGGAAATGACCATTCCCGACGGCAAGGTTGTGGTTCATACCAACACGCCGAGCTACGCCGGTTCCCATGTTACCGGCTACGCCAACATGCTGGCCGGATTCATCCGCTATCTGGCCGACCCCGGCACGGAAAAAAACGGAAAAACGGCGATCTTCCCCGGTTTTGTGAATCCCGGAGACATCCGCGAATGCAACCGCCTTCTCGGCATGCTGAATCTTTCCGTCATCATGTTTCCCGATCAAAGCGGCGTCATGGACGCGCCCATGACAAACGTCTACGCCATGTATCCTGAAGGCGGAACAACCATTGACGAAATACGCGCCCTTGGCGGCTGCGAGCGCGTCCTCGCCCTTGGGCATCTCACCTGCGAAGAACCGGCGGAAGAGCTGAAAAAGAAGTGCAAGATCCCGTACACCCTGCTTCCCCTGCCCATAGGCGTGGCGGCTACCGATGCTTTTGTCATGGCGGCCGCGGAAGCGTCCGAAAATATTCCCAAAGAAATTGAAGAAGAACGAGGCAGGCTGCTCGACCTCATGCTGGACGCGAACCCCTATTTTCACGACAAGAAAGTCGCTGTTTACGGCGACCCGGACACGGTGATCGGCCTGACTTCCTTCGCCCTGGAACTGGGAATGACGCCAAGGTACGTCATTACCGGAACGCCCGGCGAGGCGTTTACCCGTCACGTCAACGCCCTGCTTGAAAAATTCGGCGTCGCGGACTGCACGGTCAAGGCCGCCGCGGATCTCTTTGAACTGCACCAGTGGATCAAAAACGGGCCTGTTGACCTGCTGATCGGCACATCCTACGGCAAACAGATCGCCAAGGCCGAGGACATTCCCCTGGTGCGCGCGGGATTCCCCATACTGGACCGTTACGGGCACAGCTACATGCCCATCGTCGGCTACCAGGGCGCCATACGGCTTGCCGAAATGATCGCGGGCGCCCTGATGGACAGACAGGATCGCGATTGCGCCGACGAAGATATGGAAGTTGTAATGTAAGGAATATGCCATGTGCGCGCAAATACTTGAAGAACGCCAGGAATCCATCAAACTCGCCGCGGATTACAAGGCTGCGCCCATACGCTGTGACGCGGCGAGCGTTTCCGGCGCCGTCAGCCAGAGAGCCTGCGTGTACTGTGGAGCGCGTGTCGTCCTCAACCCGATAACAGACGCTTTCCATATTGTGCACGGTCCTATCGGCTGCGCAAGTTATACCTGGGACATTCGCGGAAGCCTGAGCAGCGGCTCCGATTTGTACCGCAACAGCTTTTCCACGGATTTGCAGGAAAAGGACGTGGTGTTCGGCGGCGCGGAAAAGCTTGCCGCCGCCATTGACGAAGTGATGCGGGTGTACGCGCCGAAACTGATTTTCATTTACTGCACCTGTATTGTCGGCGTTATCGGCGACGACGTTGAAGCGGTGTGCCGCAACGCCGAACGCGCCTGGGGAGTAAGTGTCATTCCTGTGAAGGCGCCGGGCTTTTCAGGCAACAAGTCAACCGGCTACAAAATGGCCTGTGAGGCTCTGATGCAACTGCTGCTGCCGCACAAGGACCAGTCCCGGAACAACGGCGTCAACATCCTCGGGGACTACAATCTGGCTGGCGAGATGTGGATCATCAAAAGCTATATGCGGGAAACAGGCATTCCCGTCGTTTCCACCTTTACCGGCGACGCTGCCTATGACCGCCTGCTCAGGGCGCCCACGGCCCGCCTGAACGTTGTGCAGTGCGCCGGATCCATGATGTATCTTGCCCAGCGCATGGAAGAGGAATTCGGCATTCCCTGGATCAAGGCCAGTTTTTTCGGCGTGGAAGACACCAGCGCCGCCATCAGACAGGTGGCCGATCTCGCGGGAACGCCGGAAAACCGGCGTCGGGCCGAACAGCTTGTGAGCAGGGAGTCCGCACGCGTCACGCGTCTGGTCGCGCCGTATTACACCCGTCTGGCGGGGAAAAAAGCGGCCATATTCGTGGGCGGCGGATTCAAGGCCATCTCTCTGGTGCGCCAGTTCAAGGAAATGGGCATGAAAACAGTGCTCGTCGGCACCCAGACGGGCAGGGCGGACGAATACGAAGTGCTGGGCAAGCTGGTTGACCCGGACACAGTCATCCTGGATGACGCCAACCCGGCGGAACTGGAAAGTTTTATGCGGGAGAAGGGCGCGGACATTCTGGTGGGCGGCGTCAAGGAACGTCCGCTCGCCTACAAGCTCGGCATCGCGTTTTGCGATCACAATCACGAACGCAAGCACGCGCTCGCGGGCTATGAAGGCGTGGAAAATTTTACCCGCGAGGTAAATCTTTCCATCAACAGTCCTGTCTGGCGTCATGTGCGGGGGTAGGGCCATGCATTCCAAAATTGTCAATCTGAACACAAACCCCTGCAAGATGTGCATGCCCATGGGCGCGGTGAGCGCCTTTTACGGCATAGCCGGATGCATGAGCATTCTGCACGGTTCCCAAGGGTGCAGCACGTATATACGCCGCCACATGGCAACCCACTACAATGAACCGGTGGACATCGCCTCTTCCTCGCTCACGGAGGAGGGCACGGTTTTCGGTGGAGAAAAAAACCTGATCCGGGGGTTGGACAATCTGATCAAACTTTACCGGCCAAAGGTCATCGGCGTTTCCACCACCTGCCTTGCCGAAACCATAGGCGAAGACGTACCCGCCATTGTGCGGGGTTACCTTGAAAGCCGCCCGGACTGCAAGGTAAAAGTCATAACCGTCAACTCGGCGGGTTATTCGGGCACACAGTATGAAGGCTGGTTCCGCGCCCTGCACGCGCTGGTCGAACAGGCGGACATGGACGCCGCCCCTCACAACGGCGTAAATGTCATCACCGGTCCCATCAGCCCGGCGGACACCCGCGCTCTCAAAGTCCTGCTGAACGGCACGGGCCTTTCCTGCACCCTGTTGCCGGACATCTCCGACAATCTGGACGGCAAACACGGCGCAAGCTACAACCGCCTGCCTTCCGGCGGAACTCCGCTGGCGGAAATAGCCCGCATGGCCGGAGCGCGCGCCACGCTGGAACTGGCGACGTTCACGCCGGACGGGGCTTCACCGGGGCGTCTGCTTGAAGAAAAATACAACGTCCCCCTGACGCGGCTCAACATGCCCATCGGCCTGCGGGACACGGACGCCTTTTTGCGGGCGCTGGAAAATCTTGGCGGCGTCATCCCCGCCGGAGTGAAGGAAGAACGCGGACGCTTTCTTGACGCCATGATCGACGCCCACAAGTACAACGCCCTGGGACGGGCGGCGGTGTTCGGCGAGCCGGATCTGGTCTACGGGCTGACGCGCCTGTGCTGCGAAAACGGTCTGATACCGGTTGTCGCGGCCACAGGAAGCAATTGTCCGCCGCTTGCGGCAATACTTGAGGAAGAAATCCGCCCCGCTGCGGACAACGTCCTGGTGACGCGCTTCAGCGTCCTGAATTTCGCGGATTTTGACGACATTGAAAGAGCCGCGCTGGAAAACGGCGCGAACCTGCTCATCGGCAATTCGGATGGTCGGCGTCTGGCGCACAAACACAGCCTGCCCATAGTGCGCTGCGGCTTTCCGGTGCACGACCACGTTGGCGGGCAACGCATTCGTCTGCTGGGCTATTCCGGCGCGCTGCAACTTCTCGACAACTTTGCCAACGCTCTGATCAGCCGGCAGGAATCCGTCTTCCGCACGGAAATTTTTGACCGGCATCATCCCGCGCTTCGCCCGGAAAAGGCTTCTACGCCCTTCGGGCCGGAATCCTTAACCGCGATGTCGGATCAGGCGCAAACTCACGGCAAGACCAGACCATCGCTCCAAAAATCATTTGCGGAAAAAACGAGAAGTCATCCCTGTTTTTCCGCTTCAGCCTGCGGCACTTCCGCGCGCATCCATTTGCCGGTAGCGCCGGACTGCAACATCCAGTGCAATTACTGCGTACGCAGTTTTGACTGCCCCAACGAAAGCCGTCCCGGGGTCACGACAAAAATTCTTTCCCCGCGGGAGGCTCTGGAACGCTTTGTGCGCGTCAAGGCGGAAATGCCCAATCTGACTGTCGCGGGCATCGCCGGGCCGGGCGACGCCCTGGCAAATTTTGCCGAAACCGCCCAAACCCTGCGTCTGGTGCGTGAAGCGGATCCGGACATCACCTTTTGCCTGTCCACCAACGGCCTGCTTTTGCCGCTGTATGCCCCGCAGTTGATCGAACTTGACGTGAGCCACGTCACCATTACCATCAATGCCGTGGATCCGGCCATCGGCGCAAAAATTTACAAACACGTCAGCTATCTGGGCACACGCTACCGGGCCGAGGCAGGGGCCGCCGTTCTTCTGTCCAACCAGCTTGCCGGCCTGAAACTGCTGGCTGACGGCGGCGTGGTTTGCAAAGTCAACATTGTTCTCATAAAGGGCGTCAACGACGCCCATGTGGAAAACGTCGTGCTCAAGGTGAAATCCCTGGGCGCGTCCATTGTCAACATTATGCAGATGATTCCCGTGCGGGGCAGCGCTTTTGAAAATTTCACCCTGGTGAGCAACAGGGAACACATGGCCTTGCGCAAACGCTGCGAAGTCCACCTGCCGCAGATGTATCACTGCCAGCAGTGCCGGGCTGACGCCGTGGGGCTGCTTGGCGACGATCAATCCATCCGGCTGCGGGAAGCGGTTGCGGCGGAAGCCCGAACCGACGCGCCGGTGGGCGGCGGGGCGCTGCGCATTGCCGTGGCTTCCCGTAGCGGGGTTGTGGTGGATCAGCACTTCGGTTTTGCCGATCAGTTTTACATCTATGAAAGCGACGGCGTCTCCACCCGGCTTGTGGAAGCGCGGCGCATCAGCGCGAGCAAGGCTTCGTGCGGCATGTGCGGCGAAGATCCCGGCAGGCGCGGCAACACGGCTGAAGGAATGGGCAAAATCGCCAAAGCCCTTGCGGCGGTGGCCGACTGCAAGGCTGTTGTGGCCATGCGCATAGGGGATTCTCCGTCCCGCCAACTCGCGGAAAAAGGCATTGCCGTCTTTTCAACCTATGAAACCATAGACAAGGCCGTGCGCCACGCCGCAAGCAAGTGCGCCCCGTAGAGGTTGATCTTGTGAGAATTGTCGACCTTACTCTTGCCCATTTGCGACGAACAGGCCACGCCATCGGATGTGAAGAGGCTGCCCGCTGGCGAGATTGCGCGCGCGCCGTCGCGCGGCCTGTCGGGATTTCAGACGGGGACACCCCCCATATGGCCGTATGCTATGATCAGGCGGCAAGATTCAACCCCGAAATACTGTTCCATACCGGCTCAAAGCTCCCATTGCGTCTTATGGGGCTTGACGACGCCCTGCTGCTGAATAATTACGACGACCTCTTTTCGCGGCTGCGAAAAACCGGTCTGCCGCTGGAACCGGCTTTCGGCAACAGCCTTGACTGCGCCACCGCCCTTGGCGTGACCTGGCTTTTGCAGGGAGGGGAATGCCTTTGCTGTTCGTTCACGGGAACAGGCAATCTGGCGGCGCTGGAGGAGGTACTGATGGCCCTGCATCTTTCCGGCGCGGCGCATTTTGCCGGTCTCTCCCTTCTGCCGCAGTTGAGCGCGCTTTTCCGGCAGCTTTCCGGCGGCCTGACCATCGCCGGAACCAGACCCGTCATCGGACATCTGCTGTTCACCGTGGAATCCGGCATCCATGTGGACGGACTGAACAAGGACCCGACTTTGTATGAACCTTTTCCGCCGGAACTGGTGGGCGCGCGGCGGCGTGTGGTTTTGGGCGCGCATTCGGGATGCGCGTCGGTGCGTTTGTGTTGTGAGCGGCTCAATCTTTCGTGCGACGCTGTTCTGGCCGAGCGGCTTTTACCGGCAATCCGCGCCCTGAGCCGAAAAAACGGACGCAGCCTGCGCGGGGAAGAATTTCTTGCCGTATATTCCGCAGTGCGCCGGGAGATGGACTGTGCGCCCGCTGTGGCTTGTTGACACAACGCTCAGAGACGGGGAGCAGTCGCCGGGTTTTTCTTTTTCGCCCGAAATAAAACTCCGTCTGGCGCGTCTTCTGGACAAGGCCGGCGTCTGCCAGATCGAGGCGGGCGTGCCCGCCATGGGCGTTGAGGAGCGCGACTGCATACGGGCCATAAAACAAGCCTGCTCCTCGGCCCTTGTGTCCACCTGGAACCGCGCGCGCCCCGGAGACATTCAGGCGGCGCTTGCCTGTGAAGCGGATATCATCCATATCTGCACGCCGGTTTCAGAACGGCAGATCAGAACCAAGCTCGGCCTCACTCCGGATCAGGCTCTGGACCTTTATGCATCCTGCGCGGCCTTCGCGCGCAACAAGGGCCCCAGAGGGGCAATGGTGACAGCCGGATTTGAGGACGCGTCCCGCGCCCAGGGGCCGTTCATGCTGCGTCTTGCGAAGGAGCTTAAAGCGCAGGGAGTGGCGAGAATCAGAATCAGCGACACGGTGGGCGTGCTGACCCCGGAGAAAACGAAATCCCTGGTGGAGCAGCTTGCCCCCGCGGGCATGGATATGGAAATCCACACCCACAACGACCTCGGCATGGCGGAAGCCAACGCCCTGTGCGCCGCCATGGCCGGAGCGGCTTTTGTGGACACAACGATTATGGGCATCGGAGAGCGGGCCGGCAACTGCGATATGCGGCGCTTCACGCGGCTGGCTGCCCGCAGCGGGCAGTTTACCCTTTCCGTCACTGAAGAAGACGCCTCTTTTGTGGAGCGTGAAGCGGCCCCTCTGCTATGGCGTGACGAAACACTGTTAAGTCAATGGAGTGTTGTATGACATCTGAATCTGTCGCCGTGGTCACCGACGAACTGGGGGAGCTGACGCGTTTTGCCGGAAACATGCGTGTTGCCGTGTACCGGAAAACCGCGGGCGTATGGGCATGCCAGAAAACAATCCCTTTTTGCGTCGACGAAGGGGAAAATCTCGCCCGGATGCGGGACAAGCTGCGCGATTTTGTCGCCAGGCTCGGCGATACGCGCATTCTCGCGGCAACGGCCATCACCGGCGTCGCCTACGCCGTTCTGGATCAGCGGGGTTTTCGCCTTTGTGAAATGGACAGTTTTTCCCCCGGCTGCCTGGACGCTCTTGTGGAAGAGGCCAATGCGCCCGCCCGGACGCCCGCTGTCTTTGACCATCCGGAGGCAACCTCCATTCCGGGGCACTATGTCTGCGACCTCACGGCAATATTGCGGGAATACCCGGAGCTTTCGAGCAAAAAAATTCTGCGCCCCTTTTTTGACGGCACCCCGTTTATCGAACTGCAAATATTTTTTGGACACATGCCTCCCTGGCTTTTGCCGGAACTGGCCCAACGCGGCCTTGGATGCGGCAAAAGCGTCGCGAGCGACGGGAGGCTGTGCCTGCGCGTTTTTCCGCTGTCGTGCTCCATGAAAGACACTCTGGCAAACTGACCCCGGCGTCATCGGCGTCATCCGCCGCTTTTCAAACATCCATATCGCGATTTTGAAAATTTTTTTATTGCTACTTTTAAAAATTTCGTGCTACTATCGACCCAGATAAAAAAATCAGGAGGTATTCGTTCAATGCTTAAACTTTCCGGGGCAATCCTTGCCCTGCTCCTGTGCTGGACAGCACAGGCCAACGCGCATTTCGGCATCGTCATTCCGTCCTCGTCCACAGTGTCTGAAAAAAAAGACGCTACTATCACCCTTGACATCGCCTTTGCTCACCCCATGGAACAAGAAGGCATGGACATGGACGCCCCCAGCGCCTTTATCGTTACCCTTGACAAAAAAAGTGAAGACCTGAAATCCCTGCTCAAACCTGTCTCCATCATGGGCCACAAAGCGTGGAGGGCGGCGTATACCCTCAAAAAACCGGGCGTGTACCAGTTTACCGTTGAGCCTGCGCCGTATTTTGAACCGGCAGAGGATACATGGATCATCCATTACACAAAAACCATTGTGGCGGCCTTTGGCGGTGAGGATGACTGGGACGCCCCCCTGGGGCTGAAAACGGAAATAGTACCACTGACGCGGCCTTTCGGGAATTACGCCGGCAATATTTTTCAGGGGCAGGTGCTGTTGAACGGCAAACCCGCGCCCGGATCAACCGTTGAAGTGGAATACTACAATATAAACGGCCGACGCAAAGCGCCGAACGAATACTTCGTCACCCAGTCCGTCAAGGCGGACAATAACGGCGTATTCTCTTTCGGCATTCCCTGGGATGGCTGGTGGGGCTTTGCCGCCCTGAACGAATCAGAGGAAAAGCTTGACTACAAGGGTGAAAAAAAGCCAATTGAACTTGGCGCTGTGCTGTGGATGAACTTTGCACCGACAGGTAAGAAATAGAAACAACCATGCACATTTCCGAAGGCGTACTTTCCCCCGCCGTGCTCGCTTCCGGCGCGGCGCTGGCGGTTGCGGGCACGGCGATTGGTCTGCGCAGGCTTGACTACGACAGGCTGATGACCGTGGCCATCCTGGCCTCGGTCTTTTTTGTGGGATCGCTCATTCATGTGCCCATCGGCGTCACCAGTGTCCATCTGATTCTCAACGGTCTGCTGGGAGTGTTGCTCGGCTGGGCGGCGTTCCCGGCCATTCTCGCGGCGCTTGCCTTGCAAGCTCTGTTTTTCCAGTACGGAGGACTGACCATATTGGGAGTAAACACCTTCACCATGGCTTTTTCCGGTGTTCTGGCGGGCTATTGCTGCAAGGGTCTGGTCAGCCTTTGGCCGAATCGGACGGGCTTCAGGACAGCGGCCTTTTGCGGCGGCGCGCTTGGAGTGGCGCTTGCCGGCATTTTCACGGCCCTTGCCCTGGCCTTTACGGACGAAGGATTTACAACAGCCGCGCAACTGCTGCTGTTGGCGCATGTGCCGGTTATGCTGGCGGAAGGCCTCATCACCATGTTTACAGTGTGCTTTATCGCCCGGGTGCGCCCGGAGATGCTCTCCATGGGGATGTTGCGGCCGCCGCCGAAACTTTTGACTGCCGCTCTTCTGTCCATTGCTTTTTTTTCGGCATTGCTGACGCCTTCTGACGCTCTGGCGCACCACGTGAACATTTTTGCCTGGCTGGACGGCGCCGAGGTTGCCGTGGACTGCAATTTCGGAAAAAAATCTCCGGTCATGAACGGACGCATAACAGTGTACGATGCGGCCAGCGGCGAGGAACTTCTGCGGGGAACAACAGACGACCGGGGACATTTTCGTTTTCTCCCGCCTGAAGCCGCCCGTTCGCACGGCCTGCGCGTCCGCGTCAACGCCGGAGAAGGGCACCAGAATGAGTGGAGCATGGGTTCCGGTGAATTTTCCGGCGCCCCCGCGGCCAGACCCGCGACGCCTCCTGACGCCGGCCCCACTGCGCGGGATGTTGTCGGCGGCCTCGGCTGGCTGATCGGGCTGGCGGGCATCTGCTGCTATATTCAAGCCCGGCGGGAACGCAAACGTTATGCCAAGGCTTAAGCCTTATGTTTGTTGACGAGCCGCTGTTCCGCGATTCCCCTCTAGGCGGCATTGATCCGCGCGTGCGTCTGGCGCTTGCCCTGCCCACCGTTGTCTGCCTTGCCGGGCTGCGCGGCCTGCCCGCCTGTCTGCTGGGGCTTGCCCTGAGTCTTCTTCTGCTGTTTTTCGCCCGTCCCCTGCCCGTCCCGGTGTTGCGGCGTCTTGCCGTTGTCAATGTCTTTCTTCTCTTTCTCTGGTGCGTGACCCCGCTGACCATGCCGGGGGAACCGCTGGCGCAGTGGGGTTTTTTGGCCATAAGCCGTGCGGGTGTGCGTTTGTCCCTGCTGGTCAGCCTCAAGGCCAACGCCATCGCCTGCGTCTTTCTGGCGCTTGTCGCCGGCATGGACGCCTCCACAGTGGGCTATGCCCTTGTGCAGTTGCGCTGCCCCGCCAAACTGGCTTTTCTTTTTCTTTTCGCGGCCCGCTATGTGCATGTGGTGGCAAAAGAATGGCAAAATCTTGTGACGGCCGCGCGGCTGCGGGCTTTTGAGCCGCGCGCCGGCCTGCACACTTGCCGGACGCTTGCTTCCCTGCTGGGACTGCTGCTTGTGCGCAGTTACGAGCGGTCTTTACGTGTGCGTGAAGCCATGCTTTTGCGGGGATTTACGGGACATTTTTATTCTGTTACGGAATTTCGCGCCCACCCCGCGGACGCACTTTTCGCATCTTTCGTGCTGGCGGGGCTTTCCGCCGTTATCTGCCTGGAAGCGGGAATATTTCATGTCTGACGGTAGCCCTGTTTTTTCCCTGGATCATGTTTATTTTGCCTATGCCGTGGGCGAGGAGCGGCGCGAGGTGCTGCGGGATGTGAATTTTGCCCTGCATGCGGACCGGCATTTTGGTCTGTATGGCCCCAACGGCAGCGGCAAGACAACTTTTTTTCGTTGCATAACCGGGCTTGCGCGCCCGCAACGCGGCATCCTCCATTTCCACGGGGCGGTCGTGGCCGGTGAAAAAGATTTTCGCGCGCTACGCCGCAATGTTGGTTATGTGCTCCAGAACGCGGACGACCAGCTTTTTTTTCCCACAGTGCTGGAGGATGTGGCCTTTGGCCCGCTGAACCTTGGCCTTGCGCCCGAAGCCGCCAGGGCGCGCGCTGTGGAAACGCTGGAGAGCCTTGGGCTTTCCGGTTTTGAGCACCGGCTTGTCCACCGTCTTTCCGGGGGCGAGAAAAAACTGATTTCCCTGGCGACTGTGCTTGCCATGCGCCCTGAAGCCCTGCTGCTGGACGAGCCGACAAACGGCCTGGACAACGAGGCGCGGGATCGCTTTATTGATATTTTACAGCATTTGCCCACCGCGCGCATAGTTATTTCCCACGACTGGGATTTTCTGGAAAAAACGGCGACAGAATTTCTGACCATTCTGGACGGCAGCCTTACGCACCGCGCGCCTTCCTTTGCCCACGCCCACACGCACGCCCATCCGCTGGGCAACGAGCCGCACGGACATTAACACTTGTCCATAGATAAATTTTTATTGGCATATATTATTCTGAATTTGTTTGAAAACAACAATATTCTGAAAATCAGAACGGCACTTGCGTTTCAGGGAGATGTGAAACAAAATCAGGAAAACAATGGAGGTGCTGATTGGGACTATCAGATATATAGATAATATACTGATTTAATTTGCTTTACCTGATTGAAAAAATAAAAATACCCAACAAGATACCCACAAAAAATCAGGATTTGAAAATATTTTATTGGCCGGATTGGGACAAAGCGGGCGGCCGATGGGAGGATATGTCGGAGGCGACAGGGGATAGTATCCCATATTTCCTTTGCAAGGCAATATATCAAAGGAAATTTTCACGGTAATTCCTCGGATCGTGTATTCTGGATCTCCTACAATTACGGTAAACTTTTATGTTTTTCTGAGCAGCATCAAGCAGATTTGGCCTGGATTCAACTGTCAACCTGTACCACTCCGTGAGCTGTTACGGCCAATGTACATGAACAATCGCACCAAAAGAAAAATTGGGACACCGACGATCATAAAACCATAGGCTATA
>JAISZT010000030.1 GCA_031284485.1 Desulfovibrio sp. | reverse complement strand
GGCCGATAGCGGGCAGCGCCTGCTCCAGCGCGTGTCCAATGGCCAGCAGACGCGCTTCGTCAAAAGCCTTGCCGATCAACTGCATCCCCACCGGCATGCCGCTTTCCCGGCCCAGTCCCACCGGCAGGGACAGGCCCGGCAGCCCGGCCAGATTGAGCGAAAGGGTGAGGGCGTCCATAAGATACATGCGCAAAGGATCCGCGTTGTGGCTGCCAAGAGGCCAGGCCGTGACCGGCGAAACAGGCGCCCAGAGCGCGTCGCACTGTTCAAGGGCGGCCAGATATTCGTCGCGCAACAGTCGGCGTACCTGGGCCGCCTTGCGGTAGTAGGCGTCGTAGTATCCGGCGGAGAGCACATAGGTTCCCAGCATGATTCTGCGTTTGACTTCCTGGCCGAAGCCTTCGGAACGGGAACGCTCGTAAAGATCGGCCAGATTTTCCGCATTCTTCGCGCGGCGTCCATAGCGCACGCCGTCAAATCTGGCCAGATTCGAGCTGGCTTCGGCCATGGCGATGATGTAGTAAGTGGCGATGGCGGCGTCCGTGTGCGGCAGACGCACCTCCACCAGTTCCGCGCCGCGGCTTTGCGCGGTTTTCAGGGCTGCGTCGCAGGCCGCGCGCACTTCCGGGGCGGTGGCGCTGTTGTCGAAAAATTCCACAGGCAAGCCCAGGCGCACGCCTGTCAGATCGCTTTTGTCCAGGTCTGCGGCATAGTCTTCAACAGGCAGGGGCGCGCTTGTGGAATCGCGGGAGTCGTGCCCGGCGATCACGCCCAGTACGCGGGCGCAGTCTTCCACGTTGCGTGCCAGCGGCCCGATCTGGTCAAGGGAGGATCCGTAGGCGATCAGCCCGTAGCGGGACACGCGCCCGTATGTGGGTTTTATGCCGACGCAGCCGCAGAGCGAGGCCGGCTGGCGGATGGAACCGCCGGTGTCCGAGCCGAGGGCGGCAAAGCACTGTCCCGCTGTCACCGAGGCTGCGGAGCCTCCGCTGGAGCCGCCGGGGGTTTTGTTCGTGTCCCAGGGGTTGCGTGTGGTCTGGTAAGCGGAGTTTTCCGTGGCGGATCCCATGGCGAATTCGTCAAGGTTGGTCTTTCCCAGAATCACCGCCCCAGCTTCGCGCAGTTTTTCCACGGCAAAGGCGTCAAAAAAGGGCGTGTAGCCTTCCAGAATGCGCGAAGCGGCCGTCGTGGGTATGCCCTTTGTGGAAAGCGCGTCCTTGATCGTTACGGGCACGCCCCAGAGCGGCCGCAACGGGTCGGGTCCGGCAGCGTCCAGCGCGCGCCCCCGCTCCAGCGCCTGTTCTTCGTTGACCAGCAGCAGCGCGGCGATTCTTGGTTCTGTCGCGGCAATGCGCGCAAGGCAGCTTTGCGTGGCCTCAAGGGCGCCGATTTCTTTTTTTTGCAGAGCGCCCGCCACGGCCGTGAGTGACAGAGAGCAGATATCCGTCATGGTTTCGCCGCCTGCACAATGCGCGGCACGATGAAGCACGCGCCGTCCTGTTCCGGCGCGTTCGCCAGTATTTCATCACGGGTTCTCAGCCGCGCCGCGCTGTCTTCACGGCATTGCGGCTTGTGCAGGGTGGGGCTGTACAACGGCTCAACGCCGGTTGTGTCCACTTCGGCAAGCACATCCATATAGCCCAGAATATCCTGGAACTGGCGCGTGAACAACTGCCGCTCCTCGTTGTTGACAATCAGGTGTGAGAGCGCGGCCATGCGGGCCACGTCATCTCCGGTTATTGTTTTACCGTCCGACATTTCAAAAGTATCCTTATCTGCCGGGCGCGCCGGGCAGGCGTAATTTATAGGATGGCTGAGGGGTCGCGCTCAGCGGCAGCGCGGGCTGGTTTGTCGCGTCCGCCGGCGCGCCGGGCACAAGCGGGTTGCCTTCCGCATCCAGTGACGGCAGGCCCTGCATGCGCAGGGCGGCCCTTTGCAGCACGGCGGCGCGCGTCAGTTGAAATTGTTCGGGATTGAGCGGGGTCATGCCTGTCGGGGAAACCTGGAAGAGAAAAAGTTTCTGGTGCGCCAGTCCGGACAGATCCCAGGAGATGGGGGCCATACTCCACGCCATCTGTGCGATGCGCGCGGCGCGGGCCGATATTTCCAGCGCCGTCAGACGTGAGTTTATCCCCATATTGGCGGCGAAACGGGTAAAATCATAACCCAGCGCCACCCAGAAGTCATTGCCCTGCATGACTTGTGATGTTTGCAGGGCGTTCCATGCGCCGGGAAAGATAGCCAGAGCGTATTTTTCGGCATTGGGGGTCATTTTGCCGGAAAGTCCCTGTTCCCAAAGGGTTGTGCCAAGCAGCACCAGGCGGTCTTCACCGTTGTAGAGCAGACTTGTGGTCAGCATGTCCATGCTTTTCCACGAGTCCGGCAAAAACAGCGCTTCAAAGGATGTCTGCGGGATGGGCGTTTTACTGCCTTCGCGCGTTGTGGGCCTGATCAGCAGTGCGACAGCCTCGCTCCATGAGCTGGCATCGCCCGGCGTGTAGGAGGCCTTTTGCGCCAGCATGTTGCGGGCGGCGAGGCTTTGCTCAAAAAGACCGGTCATGGCCGCGCCGTAAGCGTCCGCAGGATAAAAAACGCCAAAGGCGCGGATGTCCAGCGTGTCTGCGGCAAAGGCCAGCAGGGCGTCAATCTGGTCCTGGGGGCTTGGGAAAAAGCGCCAGGCCCGCGTGCCTTCATCGCCGTGTTCCAGTGCGGGCAAAAAGGTGAAAAAGGTCCGTTGTCCGACAGCGCCGGACTGTCGGGCCTGCGCATAGTGGTTTGTTTGCAGGGGGCCGCCCACCACTGCGCATTCCATCGGAAGAGCCGCCAGATCGGCAAGCCAGTTCGGTGATTCCGTGTTGACGGTCCTCAAGTGGAGCGTGATGCCGTTTTTGGCCATTTCCTGTTGCGCCGTTTGCGCGCCTCGCCGTATTTTTGCGCTGACGGGCGCATAGGAGCCCGAGACGGGCAGGGCCAGCGTGACGCAAGGCGCGGCAGTGGCGGGCGGCGCAGCCGGTTTTGCCTGCTCGACCGGTTTTTTTGCCCAGAAGGGCAGGCAGCCGCCGTGCAGGATCAGGGCGCACAGCATAAGCGTCGTCGGCAAAAAACGCGCAAGTCGGCTTGTGGTGTCGTTCATGATGGCTCCGGGTAAAAAATGCTAGGGAATGCCAAGCACTGCCGCGGGATCCGCGCCAAGCTCCCAGGGGTTTATGCTTCTGACTATGCCGGGCTGTCCGTCTTTGGAAAGGTCACAGGGGGTTCTGCCCATATCCTTGCCCGCTTTGTCACGTACAAGAAGAACCCTGGGGCGCATGGGGGCGGCCATATTCGCCTCGCTCACCACAGCCTTGCAGCCGTCTTCCAGCTCCACAGCGCTGCCGAGGGGGTAAACGCCCAGAAGACGTATGAATCTTTCCACCATGCCGGGAAAAAACTCCTTGCCGCGCATGGAATAGAGAATGCTGAGCGCTTTGCTGAACGGCATGAGGTCTTTATAGACCCTCTTGCTGGAAAGGGCGTCAAACACATCCACAATAGCCGCGATGCGGCCGATAACGCTGATGTTTTTTCCGGACAGTCCCTTGGGATAACCGCCGCCGCAGAACTGCTCGTGGTGCTCGATTGCGATCTGCAAGACCTCGTCCGGTATGGCGGCGTTTTTTTTGAGATAGTCGTACCCGAGGAGCGGGTGACGCTTCATGATTCCCATTTCCTGGTCGTTAAGTCTGCGTGGAGCGTTAAGAATATTTAGTGGAATTAATGACTTGCCGACGTCGTGGAGCAGCCCCCCAAGGCCTGTGGACTGAATTTCCCCCTGGGGCAGGCCTATGCCTCGCGCAAAAAGGGCTGACATAACGGAAACATTGACGCAGTGAGTGTACGTGTAGTCGTCTTTCTGCCTGAGCTTGCAGAGGCTGAAGAGGGCATCGGCGTTCTGGTCCAGACTTTCAAGAATGTTTTCCACAAGCGGCTCCGCCGAAGGCATGTCAAACTGGCCTTTGCGGATGCCGTCCATCATGTTTTTGGCCATATTCAGCGAAGTCTGGAATACTTTGCGCGCTCTGGGCAGTTCCTGTTCAATGGAGACTTTTGGCGGCGGGGGAAGAAAGCCCGCAGGGTACTCTTCCACGGTGGTCGGAATCATCGCTTCAAGTTCGGGAGGGAGGGAACCCGGACGGCAACGCAGTAGGTCGATGTAGGCTTCAGTGTACTCGCTTTTCCGGATGTCCGTGAGTTGCTGCGGCGTAAGTTCGCCTTCAGCGTCATACAAATAGGGATGCTGGAGCCAGGAGACGCCGGTATTGACGACATACATGCCGGTGCGCATGTCCTGGACGCTTATTTTATGATACATGCGGACAGTGTACAGGAAGCTGTCAAAATTTCAACCGCGTTCGCAACCGGCATGTCATGACGCGTGGAAATTGAGTAGTGACGCCTTTATAATTGACAGAGATAGGCATTTGTATTATATTTGCAATGAATTGCCAATCACTGTCAACGTGTGAGGTTACCCTTATGGCTACAATACAAATTCGCGTGGATGACAACGTCAAGGCGGCGGCGGACTCGCTTTTCGCAAGCCTTGGTCTTGACACGTCAACGGCGGTAAGAATGTTTATCGCCGCCGCGCTGGACAATCGCGGCATACCGTTCAGCGTCAAGAAAACACGTCAGCCAATGGAAATAAACGACGGCTTCGGCTCGTATATTTGCGAATACGGGCATTTCCATGATTACAGCAAGCTGAAATCCAGACTTGACGAAGCCGCAAAAGATACAGCGGGGCCTTTCAACTCGGTTGATGACCTCATGAAGAGCCTCAACGATGAGTAAATACGCCCTGCGTTACACCACGCTCTTCAAAAAGCAACGCAAGCTTCTGATCAAACGCGGGTACAACATCAAATTGCTTGACGACATTATCATTATGCTGGCGAACGGAGAAAACCTGCCCGAAAAACACCGTGACCACGCGCTGACCGGCTGTCGCAAGGGACAGCATGATTGTCACATACGCCCCGATTGGCCGTTGATTTACGAGCGCAATGACGATGTGCTGACGCTGCTGCTGTGTGAAACCGGCACTCATGCCGATCTTTTTGATGAGTGATTTCGCGTCGAGGGACATCTATTATGAAAAATGCGTATTTTTCAGCTACAAGTATTCTCCGCCATGCTTCAAATTTGTTTGTGTATTCCACGTGTTATAATATGGCATTGACAATGGGGGGGGGGCAGGCGTGACTGACAAAATTGTGCAATGCCGCTGCCTTGGCCGTTTGAACGGAAATGCCGC
>JAISZT010000004.1 GCA_031284485.1 Desulfovibrio sp. | reverse complement strand
CGCTTGTGGATCAGCAGGTACTACACGTAACGGTCGCAACGGAAACATAGGCAGACTGAAAAACATTTTGATGCGAGAGCAAAGCCCGCGCGGGAAACCGCGTGGGCATGCCCTCCACTTTTTTCCCACTCTGCTTTCCCTTTCTCAAATTTTTCACATTTGCCCGGATAAACCGCATCCTGGCAACCGGCAGTCCGTTTTTGCGCCGCTTGACGCCATGCGCGGATATGAGTAAAAACTTTACTGATAAAAGGTGGTGTTATGTGCAGAATTGGTTGCATCAAAAGTAAAACGCCGGTACATCCGTCCATGGCCCTGCGTCTTATGCTGCCGCAGCAGGAAGGCCACGACAATTCCGGTTTCGCCATGGTCATGCAGGATCTGGACGGCGTTTTTGCCCATTACAAGGACAAGCCGCTACTCTCGCTCGCCTGTACCCAGAAAGGGGTACAGATCGTCAACAACTACATGGCGGAAAAGGGTTTTGCCCGGCTTGCCGAATGGACGCCGCAAATGGAATGGCAGCCGGGCCTCAAGATAGTGACCATGCCCTGTTATATGTACCACAACTATAATTATCCCGACACCTGGCGGCACCGCGGCCCGGAAGACCGCGAAAACCTGCTGCTGGACACGCGCCTTGAGCTGCGCAGGCTGCTGGCGGAGGAAAACAACGGCTACGTCTATTCCTTCTGGCCGGACGTTCTGACCCTGAAAGAAATAGGCGACCCGCTTGACATCGCCTCATTTTTTCGGCTCTGGGATGACGATGGACGCCTTATGGCCAAAAATATTGTCGTCCAGTGCCGGCAAAACACAAATTATAAAATCGTCCGCTACGCGGCGCATCCTTTCTTTCTGCAGGGGTATTCCCTGTGCGCCAACGGAGAAAACACTTTTTTCACAAAAAATATGGAATTTCAGAAATCCCTGCACCGCGGCTATACAGGATTTGAATCGGATTCGCAGAACTTTCTCTATACCCTGCACTATATGCTGCACGAGCTTAAATGGCCCATCAAATACTACAAGCACGTCATCACCCCTCTGCCTCTGGTGGAACTGGATAAACGCGCGGATAAAAAAGAACTGTACGCCATCCGTGAATCGCTCGCCCACCTGGAAATCAACGGACCGAACACCATCATCGGGCTTTTGCCCGACGGAAAAATGATCACCTGCTGTGATTCCAAAAAACTGCGCCCTGTGGTTGTGGGCGGCGATGGCGACATGGTTGCCGTCACCTCCGAAGTGTGCGGCCTGAACGCCATTTTGCCCAGTCGTAACGCCGGCGCCGACATATACCCGAACGAAAGGGAAATGATTGTTGTTGACAATGATCTGGCGGTGCAGCGATGGAAACAGTGACAACGCAGGATGTGAGTGTCAATGACCTTGCATGGAAAATTGAGCATCACCCGGAGCGCTGCACCTTGTGCGGATCCTGTGTGGCGGCGTGCACGTTCAACGCCATTGAAGTTTCCGTTGCGCGGCGCAGCGTCACAGCCTCATACGAGGCATTCCCGATGCCGGTGCAGGAGCACGCCGCGAGGCCGATAATCCGTCAGAAAAAGAATCTTGACACCGCGTGCGTGGGCTGCGGCATGTGTGAAAAAATCTGCCCCAACGCGGCGATATTTCCTGTGCGCAATCCGGACAGCCGTTTTGCCCTGCTGGCGCGCGCCAACGGCCCCATCAAGCGCGGCGGCCGCACCAACCTCAACACGCAGCGCACGCTTGACGCCATCATTGTGGGGCGCATCAGCCAGATGACAGACCCTTCGCTGGATTCCGAACGTCATACGTTTGACATCCGGTCGCCGTTCGGCCGGGTTCTGCAGGCGCGCGAGCTGCCCTTGCGGGTGGAAAACGACGCTCTGATACTGATCGAAAAAACGCCGCCGGTGCATTGGATATATCCGGCCATTTTCAGCGACATGAGCATAGGCGCCCTTTCTACCAGAGCATGGGAAACGCTTGCCATAGCCACCGCCTACCTTAACGACAAGTGCGGCCTGCCGGTGCGCATGAGTTCGGGCGAAGGCGGCATGCCCATAAAACTGCTGGAATCGGAATATCTCAAATATATTATATTGCAAATTGCCTCCGGCCATTTCGGCTGGAACAGAATCATTAAGGCGATGCCCCGCATGAAGACAGACCCGGCCGGAGTGCTGATCAAAATAGGGCAGGGCGCCAAACCGGGGGACGGGGGGCTTTTGCCCGCCGCCAAGGTTGCCCCCCACATTCAGGCCATTCGCGGTGTGCCCAAGGCCACGCTGCATTCGCCGCCAAACCATCAGGGGCTGTATTCCATTGAAGAATCCGTGCAGAAAATGCATCTTTCCCTGAATGCCGCCTTCGGCTTCAGGGTACCTGTGGCCATCAAGTGCGCCGCATCGGCCACGTCGGTTTCAGTGTACAACAATCTTTTGCGCGATCCCTATAAAATTTGCGGCGGATTTGTCATTGACGGCGTTCAGGGGGGAACGGGCGCGGCCAATGAAGTGTCGTTGGACCATACAGGACATCCTGTTGTTTCAAAACTGCGGGACTGTTATCTGGCCGCTGTCTCCCAGGGGCTGCAAGGGCAGATTCCGCTCTGGGCCGGCGGGGGCGTGGGCATGACCGGCAACGCGGCGGCGGACGCGTTCAAAATGCTGTGTCTGGGTGCGAACGGCGTGATAATGGGCAAAATCCTGATACAGCTCATGGGCTGTGTCGGCAATGAACATGGGCGCTGCAACGCCTGTTCAACGGGTTTATGCCCCACCGGCATCTGCACGCAGGACCCGCGCCTGTCAAAACGCCTTGACGTGGATCGCGGTGCACAGAAAATTGTGGACTACATGCTGGCTTTTGACAGTGAGTTGCGCAAACTTCTTGCGCCTGTCGGCAACAGTTCCCTCCCGGTGGGGCGTTCCGACGCTCTGGTTTCAACCGACAAAGCAATAGCGGACAAACTGGACATTCAGTACGCCTGCTAGGTATTCAGGAGCCAATATGCTGCGTTTGGACACCGTATACAATCATGAACGCATGTCTACCCAGAACCTGCTGCTTGCCATCAAGGACGCGGTGGACCATGGCGAGACGGATTTTTATATTGACGCTTCCGGCCAGCACGATATAGGAGGCCCGCTCTGGAACCGGGACGGAAAAAAACTGTCCTTTGTCGTCAAAAATCCCGGCCAGAGAGTCGGCTCAATGTGCCTGCCCAATACGGAAATTCTTGTGCAGGGTTCGGCGCCGGCCGACGTGGGCTGGCTGAACGCGGGCGGACGCATTGTCGTGCGCGGCGACGCCGGGGATACCGCCGGGCATTGCGCCGCGGCGGGCGCCATCTATATAGGCGGAAGCGCGGGCACGCGGTCCGGTTCCCTGATGAAGCACGATCCGCTGTACGAACCGCCGGAGCTATGGGTGCTTAAAAGCGTCGGCAGTTTTTCCTTTGAATTCATGGGCGGCGGCAGGGCGGTTGTTTGCGGTTTTGAAAGTGAAAGCCTGCCTTCCGTGCTGGGGGAACGCTCCTGCGTGGGCATGGTGGGCGGCGTTGTCTATTTTCGTGGCCCCTTTGCTTCGTTGCCTGCCGACGTGCGCGTGCGCGATCTGGAAAAGGACGACATCGTCTGGCTTGACGCCGGAATTGACGATTTTTTGCAGGCTGTGGACCGGACAAAACTGCGCAGCGTATTTTCTGACTGGAAAGAGTGGAAAAAAATTGTTCCCTTGTCCTATGAGGAACGGGGAAAGGATGACCGTTTGCCTCTCGCCGGGTTTCGCCTGAATCACTGGGTGAAAGACGGCATTTTCAGCGATGTTTTTTATGACGATTTTACGGTGAACGCTCTGGTGGCGCACGGTGACTATCGCCTGCGTGTGCCCCACTGGAATAATTACAGTTATGACGCGCCCTGTGAGTTCAACTGCCCGGCATCCATTCCCACGCAGCATCGCTGCAATCTGTTGCGTGAAGGCAGGTTGGAGCAAGCGTACAGGTTGGTGCTCGAATATTCACCTTTTCCGGCATCGGTCTGCGGCAGCGTTTGTCCCCATCCATGCATGCAGGCCTGCACACGCGCGGCAGTGGACAGCCCGGTGCAGATCAACGCTCTGGGATTGTGCTCCGTTGACATTTCTGTTGAAAAGCCCAAAAAGCGCAGCGGCAAACACATTGGCGTGATCGGCGGCGGCGTGGGCGGATTGTCGGCCGCGTGGCAGCTTGCCCGAATGGGGCATGAAGTCACTGTGTATGAGGCCGACGCCCGCATGGGCGGCAAACTGGAGCAGGTAATCCCCCGTGAACGTCTGGGCCAGGATATTTTGAAAAAGGAATTGGCGCGCATACAAGCCATAGGCGTTCATTTTGTCACAAATTATCCTGTGGACGCCAAGTGTTTCAAAAAACTGCAAAAAAAACACGCTGCGCTGATTGTCGCCACCGGCGGGCACATTCCGCGTATTTTTCCGTGGCCGGGGCACGAAAAAATAACGGCAGGCATAGATTTTCTGAAGGCTGTTAACCGGGGAGAGAAGCCTCGCGTTCCGGAAAACGTTATCGTCATCGGCTGCGGCAACGCCGGGATGGACGCGGCCGCCGGAGCCTACGCGATGGGCGCTCGCAATGTTGTCTGTATCGACGTGCAAAAACCGGCCGCCTTTGCCCATGAAATAGCCCATATTGAATCGCTCGGCGGCAAGCTTCTCTGGCCCGTGCAGACCAGGGAGATTACCGACAAAGGCCTTGTAACCCAAGATGGTGCGCTCATCCCCGGTGAAATGGTCATCATCACCATCGGCGAATCGCCGGACACATCCTACCTGCCCGAGGGCGTCAACAAGTTCCGTGACTGGCTGTCGCCAAACGCGGATCTCGGCATTCTGGACGGCGTATTTGCCGTGGGGGACATGCTCAAGCCCGGATTGCTTGTGCACGCCATCGGCACGGGACGCCAAGCGGCCCTGTCGGCTCATGCCTATGTGAACGGTGAAGCACACACGCCGGTGATCAGGCAACAAGTGTCTGCCGACCAGTTGCGTACAGCGTATTTCGCCAAACGCCATCACACGGATTTGCCCGCGCCGGACAAGGATTTTACGCGTTGCGTCAGTTGCGGCACGTGCAGGGATTGCGCGACATGCCTTGCCTCCTGCCCGGAAAAGGCCATTGACCGCAATGAAGTGAACGGCATTTTCGGGTATGTTTCCAATCCGGAACGCTGCATTGGCTGCGGCATCTGCGCGGGCGTATGCCCCTGCGGCATCTGGACCATGTTGCCGAATTACGACATGTCCTGAACGGCGCATCCATTCGGATTTCAGATAAAATTGCGAGACGCAATTTTATCTGAAAATTGAATTACAAGGCGCGTTCTTCAACTCCGCCGGAGCGTTTGTCCGGCGGAAGCTTTTTGGGCGGCTCGGTGACCGGCTGAAGACCCGGCACCAGATCCTGCACCACAGTGGGCGGCGCAAGGGGGTTCGCCGCGGCCCGTTCAATAACCCTGCTGTCCCGCACATAGATATTGCAGGCCAGACCAAAGCATTCATAAACAGCCGCCACCGTTCCTGAAAGGGGTTCTTTGTCGTTGCGCGGTGGCGGCACAAGCACATAGTAGGTGCGGGTGCGCCCGCCTCTTTTCGGCTCCACCAGGCAGGACACTATCCATTCGTTTTCGCCGTCGTAGTTCCAATCGGCAACAGCCACCATATTGACATCGATTTTACGCATGACGTCTTCTATGGTGAATCCGTTGGGGCGCTTGTCGACGCGGGTTCCGGGGCGCGCCAGAGCGGAAAAAGTCGTTTCGGGATAGACAAAACCGGCGTCCCTGAGAATAAACTCCGGGGACAATCTGTTAAATATTGCTCCGCCGTAATCACGGAAAGCGACAAAGGACAAGGAGGGCACGTAGGAGCCGTCTTTGTCCAAAAGACGGCGGGCCTGCAACTCCTTGCCCATACTTTTTGTCATCAGAACGAAGTGTTCCTTTTCCACAACAGCAACAGGCCGCGTGGCGCAACCAAAGAGCAATCCGCTCAGGCAGAGCGCGGCGCATAGGCGGAAGACGGACATATTTTCTCCAGGCGACAAAATTCGGATATGTTTTATTATGCGTCCGCACACGGTTTGTAAAGCGATATTCTGTTGCCGATGGTACAATATCTGCATGTTTTTAAACGATGTCCAAAACAGTGAATATTAACCTGACGAGGTTGTTATGGCTGAATCACTTTATCTGGAAATGCCGAAAAAAAATATTTCCCCCCGCAGGCGGTTGCATCGTCGGGCGGCAGTTGCGCTGGTGACAGTTCTGTTGTCGGCGGCCGGTGTTTTGTTGTGGTTGGAAAGCGGCTACATCACCAGCGCGTCGGCAACTATTGAAGGGGTTTCTGAAACACCCGCGGATAAATTTACGGAAGAATATTTGCAACGGCCGTCAGGCGCATCGTCAATTACCGCGAGGCTCAAATCCGCTCAGAAAGCGGAGCGGGAGGTTGTTTTGCTCTTGGGGCAAGCCAGAAAAGATGAAGAGGCCAGGCGTGCGCTGCATGAGGAGCGCGTGACCGAGCATGTGCGCGCCCAGCTCGCCTTGCGCGGGTTTGACGCCAGGGGCAGAGCAGGGACTGTGGGCAAGGAGCAGTACGACAAGGCAGTGCGCGAAGAACAGGCGACGCGCAAGCGCAAGGACGATGCCGCCGCCGCTTTTGAAAGGGCAAGCAGAATGCGCGCCGCGCTGGATCGTGAACTGACCCGCATTAACAATGAACAGGCCCGGGGTGAAGAGTCGCGTTCAGAAGGGACAGCGCGCGCGTACATGCCAAACTTCAACACACTGCCGGGGGATGCGGTTTCGTCGGAAAATTTTCCCTCTTCGGTGATCGCCTATTTTCCTGTGGACTACAGACACGCCATCAAGCCTGGGCAGAGTTGTGACATTCAGCGCGGCAAGGGCAAAAATTTGCACGGTGAAGTCTTTGAGGTGCTTGCGCCGCAAGCGGGACCCGCCGGGCCGCATCTGCCCGTGCGTATCAGGGTTGACGGAGCGACTCCCGGTGATCCGGCCTTCGAGCCAAAATTCGCGCCGGGCGAGCCGGTGTCCGCCAGGATAAGAACGCGCGGATTTTTAAACTCCTTATTCAAGTGATGGTTGAAGTTCGTCCAGATGCCTGCGGGCAAACTCTATTGAAGGGTTGATCTCCAGCGCGGCCTGCAAATGTCTGGCTGCAAGCTCCCTTTCCCCCATGAATTTTTGACAAAGTCCGAGATTGGCCAAGTCCAGGGCGGAGCCTTTATCCACTTTAAGTACATTGGTGAAGGCCTGGGCGGCTTCCGCATAGTGTTTGAGTTTGAAATATGCCACACCAAGCAAATTGCCGTATTCCTTCATTTCCGGACAAAGCTTCACGGCTTGTTCCAGGGAGGGAAGCGCCTCTTGCCAGCGTTGCCGTAACGTATTGGCGTAACCTGTGTAAAAAGCCGTCAACGCGGCGGAATCCTCATCCGGCTGTAAGGGTTGAGCCTTGTTAAAACAGTCTATAGCTGCATCCGACCGCCCAAGGCGCAGGGCGAGCACGCCTCTGAAAAAGGGCGTAAAATGCGCACCGGGACAGCATTCTTCCAGAATATCCAGTCCGGCCACGGCGTCTTTTTCATCAGCTTCTTCAGCGAGTTTGCGACCCACAAAAAGGCCCAGACTCTGGTTGCGATCCCGTTCGCGAAACGTCAACCCGGGGGCGATGGTGTAGTGCGCGGGAACAGCCAGTTTCGGGTGGCTGGTATCCGCGGCGTAGACGGGGACGGGCGCAAGCCCTCGCAGTGCGGCCAACAATTCCTGGCGGATATCGTTATTTTCCACAGTGGGCAGAGCGGACAGCGGCACTGCATCACCGGCAAGCAGCCATTCCATTTGTTCTGTTGCGGTAAATTTCGGCAGGCCGGAGGCTTCGTAACAGGCATTGGTGCAAAAGTCTCCCGCCAGTTGCGCGACCTCGGTTATGGCCCGGATGGCGGCCTTGGCAGGCGAAGCGGCGGTACCCGCTGTGAAGACAATTTCCGATTGCTGCGGGAAAGTGGAGGGATCCCAAGCCAGAGCCGCCACAGTAGGCACGGGCATGTCAAAAGAAAAATCCTTGAGGATCAGGTGGATGCCTTCACGTTCAAAGTTCCTGATGAGTGCCGTCAGAGTGGCGTCGTTACAGGCTGTGGCATCGATTGTCGGTGTGCGCGGGCGTTCACGGTTCGCGCGGCAGCAGACATGTCTCTCCACCAACTCGCACACGCCCTGCAGTAACGACTCTTCAGCGCTGTTGCCCGCTGAAGTGCCGTTGAATTCGCCAAGCAGTTTGAACCAGTCAAGCGGCAACCAGACGATTTTTTCCTTGTCCAGCAGCGTCGCCGGGAAAAAAAGCCATGGCGTCAGGTTGAGCACGCGCCGCGCCTGATCATGGGGGATGCTGTCAGCGACAGAGGCCAGCATGTCGTCCAGCGGCAACAAGGCGTTGCCGAAACGTTTTTCGGCTTCACTCCAACCGGCGCGCACCATGTGTGGACGCGTTTGCCAGAAAGTGAAAAAAGCGAAACGCTCCATAAGCTCCATAAGCGCGGAGGCCCTTGCCTGCTCCGGTGAGGAGCCTTTGCCCATCTGTTTGCGTGTAGGCATGACGTTGCGTGCGTCAGCGCCGCAAACGCTCAAATAAACGGGTATGCCCAGTCGTCCGACATCTACGCGGCGGGTTTCGGCCAGAATATCCAGATCAATGGATGCCAGGCGCCGCTCAATATCGCGGATAGTCTGATCGGGGCTGACTGTCTTGTCCAGATCACGGGTATACCCCTTGGGGCACGGAGAAAGTGAAATGCGCGGCAGGGTTTTCATCCGTTTCTCGTATACCGAGTTTATGCGGAAAGCAATGCCAAATTGCCAAATTTTCTGCCCCAATCTTGACTGCAAAAGGGCGCGGGTATACTTCAAACGCATGATAAAATATTGTTATCGTATGGAGATTGTCGGCACTGAATCTGATTTTGACAAAATCAGCGGCATGCTGGCCCTGCGCGCGCCCTTCGGCTGGGAAGAAGAAAATCTGCCTGACGGCCAAACCCGTTTCGTCATTCATTGCGAAAATCAGGATTTTATGCGTTCGCTGGCGGAAGAATTTGCCGGAACCGCGCCAACGGCCTCATGCGTAGTCAGGGAAATTGAAAATCAGGACTGGTTGGCCGCCTGGAGAGAATTTTTTACGCCCGTCTGTTGCGGCTCACGCTTTGTGGTTCTACCCCCCTGGCTGGAAGAAAGAGCCGATTTTCAGGGGCGCACTCAAATAGTGATTGAACCCAAAAGCGCCTTTGGCACCGGGCATCACGCCACTACAGCGCTTTGCCTGCGTGTGTTGAGCGATTTGCTGGATCAGCGGCGCGTCCATTCCGGACAGACCTTTCTGGATTTGGGCACAGGTTCGGGAATCCTTGGCATTGCCTGCGGCAAAAGCGGTCTTGCCGGTCTTTGTCTGGATATTGACCCTTTGGCAATAGAAAACGCGCTGGAAAACAGCGCGCTCAACGGGACGGAGCTTTGTGAAATTTCTGTCGGAGGCATTGAAGCGGCGGCGGGGCGGAAGTTTGATCTGGTGTTGTCCAATATTCTGGCCGGGCCGCTGATTGATCTGGCCCCCGACATTCTGGCCGTTTGCGCGGAAAATGCCTGTCTGGCGCTTTCCGGCATACTGGCCGCACAGGCTGACGCGGTGGAACGCGCCTACACCGGGCTGGGCCTGCCCTCCGCCCGACGCTTATATGAAGGGGAGTGGTGCGCGCTCATCTGGCAATGACGGACAGGTGGCAGGCGGCGTTGACAAAGGTATAAATGCAGGGCAATATCAATAAAAATAACTAGTAAGCGAGGTATATTATGGATACCGTAACTTTTCAGGGCAACACGCTTCATCTTACAGGAAATCAGCCGGTTGTGGGACAAAAAGCGCCTGACTTCACCCTGCTTGCCAATGATCTTGCCCAGGTCGGCCTTGATAAATTCGGCGGCAAGGTGCTTGTGCTGGCAAGTGTGCCATCACTGGACACGCCGGTTTGTGATATGGAAGTGCGCCGCTTTAACACCGAGGCCGCCGCTCTTTCCGATAAAGTGCGTATTGCGGCAGTGAGTTGCGATTTGCCCTTTGCCCAGACTCGCTGGTGCGGCGCGGCCGGGGTTACGGCCGTGCAAACCCTTTCTGACCATTATGAAACAAGTTTTGGTAAAAACTATGGCGTGCTGATCAAGGAACTGCGCCTGCTGGCCCGCGCCATCTTTGTGGTGGACGCCAACGGCATACTTGCCTACAGCCGGATTGTGCCGGAAGTGAAGCATGAGCCGGATTATGCCGCTGCGCTGGCCGCAGTAAAAAAGCTGATATAACCCAGCCTGTTACTTGCCCATTGCGTTCATAAAGTCCTTGTTGGATTTTGTGCCGCGCATTTTGTCCAGCAAAAATTCCATGCTGTCAATGGTTGACATGGGCGCCAGAATTTTGCGCAGTATCCAGACGCGGTTGAGCACATCATCCTGTAACAGTAAATCTTCTTTGCGTGTGCCTGTGCGGTTGATGTCAATGGCCGGGAACACGCGTTTTTCAGCGAGATGGCGTTCAAGGTAAATTTCCATATTGCCGGTACCCTTGAATTCTTCAAAAATCACTTCGTCCATGCGTGAACCGGTGTCAATGAGGGCAGTGGCGATGATTGTGAGGCTGCCGCCCTCCTCGATATTCCGGGCAGCGCCAAAAAAGCGCTTTGGACGCTGCAGGGCGTTGGCGTCAAGACCGCCGGAAAGCACACGGCCGGAAGAGGGCGTCACAGCGTTATAAGCGCGTCCCAGCCGTGTAATGGAATCAAGAAGTATGACGACATCTCTTTTGCGCTCAACAAGGCGTTTTGCTTTTTCAAGCACCATTTCACATACCTGCACATGGCGTTGCGGCGGCTCGTCAAAGGTGGAGCTGATCACTTCGGCCTTTTTGACTGTACGCTCCATGTCGGTCACTTCTTCCGGGCGTTCGTCAATGAGCAGCACAATAAGATAAACATCAGGATTATTGGCATTTATCGCATTGGCCAGTGATTGCAGAAGAATGGTTTTTCCGGTGCGGGGCGGAGCCACGATAAGCCCGCGCTGACCACAGCCAATGGGGGCGAGGATGTCAATAACCCGGTTGGAGAGATTTTTCTCTCCATTTTCCATAATGAGCTGCTGATCAGGATAGATGGGGGTAAGGTTGTCAAAAAGCACCAGGTTTTTGGCATGTTCCGGCGCTTCAAATCCGATATCGGTTACCTTCAGTAGGGCAAAATAGCGTTCTCCCTCCTTAGGCGGACGAATTTGTCCTGAAACTACATCTCCTTTGCGCAAGGAAAAACGGCGGATCTGTGACGGCGAGACATAAATATCGTCCGGTCCCGGCATGTAACTGCACAGCGGCGATCGTAAAAAACCAAATCCATCCGGCAAAATTTCCAATACTCCGTCACCGCAGATGGCGCCGTTTTGTGAAGCGCAAGTAGAGAGCAGAGCAAAAATGAGTTCCTGTTTTCGCATGGAACTGGCATTTTCGATTTGAAACTGATCCGCCAGATCCATTAGTTCCTGCATGCTGCGAGTTTTGAGATCAGTCAAACTCATCGCGCTGTCTGTCGACAAGGCAGGGGGTGTTTTCTTTTTCCGCATAACTATCCAGTTTTTAATGGTATAAATACATTGTACCCTGCAATGCCTGAATGCGGTGCAGGGTCATGGGTATTAGTACAGGGAACATCAATGGCGTGTGTGAAGCGATTATCGTATCTTCCTGATTATGGCAAGAAAAAAGTTGACAAATATTTGAGAAAAATTCGCTACTCCGAAACAACGGAGCAGAGCATCTCATCTTTTTTTTCGTCGTTCTCGACGACGTGATTCTTTTGCTGGGAATATTGAGAATAAATTTGCAGCAATTCTTCGCGTAAAGCTTCGTCAGACAGACGCAATACTTCTGAAAGTTCTCCGGTGACCAGACCCATGGCATGCTCCTGAAGGCGGCGTTCCCCAAAGGAAAGTTCCTTTGTTCGTCCAATCAGTAAAAGTTCGCGTAAAACTTCAGTGACAATACCAAGATCCGTACTTTTGAGACGCTCGGAATATTCACGAAAACGTCGATTCCAGTTCTGGCCGATACTGACAGTTACATCGGTACATTTTTTTAGTGATTCAAGAATATTATTGGCTTTGGATTTGGGAATTAGCGGGCGCAAACCAACTTTGACGGCATTTTCCACAGGCACCATGAGAGTAATGTTATTGGCTTTGATATGGACAATATAAAATTCACAGGCAAGAGATCCCACAGTCTGGCTGTCAATACGTTCAATAATCCCAACCCCCTGAGCCGGATAAACCACAAGTTCGTTAGGTGTGTACATCAATTCACCATCATTGGATGCTGCCCTGTGCAACGGACGCGGTTGTCAAGAAATTTGGAGCAAATTTAATCTGGAAGATTTAATATATCGGATACTAGTAGCTTTGCCGGTGAAAGTCCAGATAAAAAAAGAGTTTTTTTAATGATCGTCAAATTTCGGATAACATGTTTATTTATTTGTTTAAATTTTTTATTTGCCAATGGAGCGGGCAAATTTTGCGGCATCCTCCAGGCCATTATTGGCAAATGTTATAAAGGTCAGAAGCGCATTTGAAACAGCGTCCTGCAGACGTGCGCGGTCTTCAGCGTCCAGATGCCCAAGCACCCAGGCAGGTACATCGTCTTTATGTTGTGGATGTCCAATCCCTATGCGCAGGCGATAAAAATTGGATGTCCCAAGCAATTCGGCAATTGATTTAAGTCCGTTGTGACCGGCATTCCCGCCGCCAAGTTTAAAACGGAGTTTCCCTGGAGGTAAGTCAAGCTCGTCATGAACCACCACCAGTTGCTCCGGCTGCATCTTGTGCCAGGCAAGCAAGGGCTGAACACAACGGCCGCTCAAATTCATAAACGTCAGTGGCCTTGCCGCCAGCCATGTCCCGCGCACCTGCGGCATGCTGACACGCCAGAGTTCACAGGAAAATTTTGCCCCATTGACCTGTTGAACCACGCAGGATTGTTCAGCAAGTTCCAGCAGGGCGGACACCAGGGCAAATCCGCAGTTATGCCGCGTTCTTTCATACCGCGCGCCCGGGTTGCCAAGTCCCACGAGGAGTCCGCTATAATTCACGTATTTACTGCTCTGCGTGTTTTGTGGATAAATGCAAGCCAAGGCCGGCGCATAGTGAGGCCGCTGTGGCCGCTATGTAACGGCAAAAGGGAGGGTGCATGGCGGCGGTGTGTCCGCCGCCGGGCAGCCAGAACAGTTTTTTGCGGGGCGCCTGTATGAGGGCAAACGTCTCTACCGTCAATTCAGGAGTAAATACGGCGTCGTTGACGGCGCTGAAAAAATAGACAGGACAGTTCATTTGCGGCGAAATTCGGGCATTAAAAAGGCTCGCCAGGTACCGCAGGGGGTAGGTACACCTGACTTTGCGGCTGCTGCTGACTGTTTTGCGCGCCCCGGACAAAAGTCTGACAAGTGAAAGATAGGCGACAAGGGGAACGGGCAGCCATGGAATGCGGGCGGCCAATGAACTTATAATCCTCAGCAAGCGATCGCGCTTTTCAGTATAAGGCCTGAACAGTGTAAGCTCAATGGACTCTTTCTGCTGAGGCAGGACGCCGCAGACAGGAAATGCCGCAGTCAGCCCTTGCGAAACGGCGGCGTGGGCCAAGGTCAGAATGCCTCCCTGGCTGTGCCCGGCAACGGCAATTGTCTCGTACCCGAGGCCGCGCAGCCATCGCTCGGCGTCAAGTCCATCGTTCAGCAAGTCGTTGAAAGTGAATGAGCCTGAATGAAGGCTCAGGCCATGGCCGGTCAAATGCAGGGCTGCGACGGCAAAACCGGATTCGTATAAGGCCGCGAGCAAGGGGCGGTACTGGAATGGCGAGAGCATTGAGCCAGGGTAGAAAAGTATAACCCCGGCCCCTGCATTGCGCCACAATTCAACAGTCGGACAGCGGTCGTCCCGATGCAGATTGTGGAGGCTTATCCTGATTTTTTCACTCACACGGTGAGTCTCTCGGACACGAGAACTATCCTGCCGTAGCGGCTGGAGCTTCCTGGCCGGTTCCATCCAGGCCTTCTTCCTTGGATTTTGTCAACACGCTGACAATGACAAGGTTTTGGTCGCAGGCGGGCTTTATATTTGACGGCAGTTGCAGATCCTTCACAGCTATACTGCTGTTTATGTCCATGGAAGTCACATCGACTAGTATCTTTTTGGGCATATCCATGGGCTTGCCGGCAAGGCGCACGCTTTCACGGTAGGTTTCCAGCACGCCGCCAAGCTTCACGCCGCGGGAAGTTCCCGTAAACACCAAGGGTACATCCAATTTTACTTCCTTGTTCAGATCAACGCCATAAAAGTCTATATGCGTCAAAGCTATTTTATAGGGATGGCGTTGTACCTGCCAGATCAGCGCAGGATGTGTGCTTTTATTGTTATTATCATTGATTTCAAGGTTAAACACAGTCGTGCGACCCACTTCAGCAATGATTTTTTCAAGCGGCAACGCGGCGGCCTCAACAGGAATATTTGTTCCGTCAGGAGTGTAAAAAATTCCCGGAATCAGATTTTGCGCACGCAGGCGTCCACTGTGACCTTTGCCGCTCTGTGCTCTTTTTTGCACGTGCAATGTTTTTTCTATGTTCATGACTTTCTCCTTCTTGTTATACAAACAGAACACTTACCGAAGATCCTGTATGGATATTATGGATGGTCTTGCCCAAAAGACCTGCCACGGAAATGACGCGCAACTTGGGGCAGCGCGTCAATTTGTCTTCCAGTGGAATGGTGTCGGTGACAATAACCTGGGAAAGCGCCTCAGTGTCGTTAATGCGCTCAACAGCGGGTCCGGAAAGTACGGCATGGGTTGAACAGGCCACAATGCTTGATGCGCCGTATTTCAGCAATACCTCGGCGCCGGCGCAGAGAGTGCCTGCTGTGTCAATCATATCATCAACAATAATGGCCACACGGCCTTCCACATCGCCGATAACATGCACGGCGGTGGCCTGATTGGGGCGGTCGCGGCGTTTGTCCACAATGGCAAGGGGGGCGTCGAGCCGTTTGGCATAAGCCCGCGCCCGTTCAACGCCGCCGGCGTCCGGAGAAACGATGACTATGTTGTCGCCGCTGAGTTGCCGCAAGGGGTCAAGCATAACTGGAGCGGCAAAGATGTTGTCCACCGGACAGTCAAAAAATCCCTGTATCTGCCCCGCGTGCAGGTCAATGGTGACAACGCGCTCCGCCCCGGCCACACTGATGAAATCAGCCACAAGTTTCGCGCTGATCGGCGCGCGCGGGCTGACTTTACGGTCTTGTCTGGCATAACCGTAATAGGGGATAACGGCAGTGATTCTTCCTGCGCTTGCCCTTTTCAAGGCATCCAACATCAGGCACAACTGGACAAGATTGTGATTGATTGCAGGCGGACAGGTGGACTGAACAACAAAAACATCATCGCCGCGCACATTATCGCCGATTTCAACACGCAATTCGCCATCGCTGAATGTTGTGGTCAACGTCGGGGTGAGCTGGCACCCCAGATGATCGCAAATAGCCTTGGCCAAATTTGGATTTGAAGAACCCGTGACTATTTTCATGTCGCTGAACATACGTGCCTTTCGTGTCATGTCTGGCTGGGATGGAAGGATTTGAACCTTCGAATGACGGAATCAAAACCCGTTGCCTTACCCCTTGGCTACATCCCAGTGTTTTACAATTGTGCTATAATCACGCGTAATTTATTCTTTCGTAACGCAATCGCTGCATTATTCGCCATAATTTCATCCGCGGGAGTAAACAGGCCGGCTATGCTAGAACCACTGCCACTCATACATGCCGCGTAAGCTCCGTAATGCGACATCCGGCTTTTGATGCGCGCCAGCAGCGGATATCGCGCGAAAACGACCGATTCCAGATCATTGGAGCAAATGGTTCTATTAACCTTGCACGGTCGTTTTGTCAAGTCAATTTGCCCGGAGAATGCGGCGTCATAGGCGGCATAAGCCCACGAAGTGCTGACATGTATGTCCGGACAAGCCAACACCAGCCAAAAGCCGGAAAAATTCTTTATGGACGGTGACAGTATTTCTCCGATACCTTGTACCCGGCAAGCGGATTTTTGCAGGAAAAAAGGAGTGTCCGCCCCTGCGCAAAGAGCTGCTTTAATCAGTGTCGATCTGTCCAGTGATTTAACATTGCTGTCAAGCCATAACAGCAGGGCGGCCGCATCACTGCTGCCGCCGCCAAGTCCGGTGCCTGACGGAATTCCCTTACGCAGAACAACGGTAATTGCCGGGGCATGTCCTGCCGCATCAACAAAGGCCGCGTATACCTTTGTAAGCGTGTTGTTTACTGGATCGATGCCGGTCGCATCACAATGAACGGTGATGCCGGGCTGTGATGCGGGCGTAATTTCCAGTTGATCATGCGGTTCGTCAAGAGGATAAAAAAGCGAATCAAGCTCATGATAACCGTCTGCTCTGACGCCTGTTATGCGTAAGCCAAGATTGACCTTGCAACCGGCCAGAATGGTTTCGGTGTTCACGCCGATTGCTTGCCGCGTTTTTTGGTGAATGCGTTTTGGGCATACGCGCCAAGCTGCTCCAATCGTTTGTTTACAAGATCATAGAGGCTGCCGGGCGTGAATTTTCCGTTTTTTCGCAGTTGTCCGGTCGGCATGCCGGTAAGCAAGGCGAGGGCCTCTTCAATGCGGCGTACAGGATAAATGGAAAATTTATTTTTTTCCACAGCATCCAGCACAGATGTTCCCAGCATAAGTTGATCCACATTGTCCTGCGGGATAATCACCCCCTGTGAACCTGTAAGCCCACGACGCGCGCAAACTTTGAAAAAACCTTCGATTTTGCGCGTGACGCCACCGACGGCCATAATTTGTCCGGCGTGACTTACAGCGCCGGTAAAGGCCAGATCTAGACGCACAGGCACATCGGCCAGAGCGGAAAGCAGCGCCGCCAGTTCAGCGCCGGAAGCGGAATCGCCTTCAATACCGGCGTAGCTTTGCTCAAAATACAACGACCCCGAGAGCACCAAGGGTTTGTTTCGGGCAAAAAGACCTGTGAGATAACTTTTCAGTATCATCATTGCTTTTGTATGGATAGGACCGCCCAGTTCAGCTTCACGTTCAAGATCAATGATGCCCTCATGCCCCACGCCCACTGTGCAGGATATGCGGTGCGGCAGGCCAAATTCAAAGTCGCCGTGCCATGTTACGGAAAGTCCGTTAACCTGTCCGACAACAGAGCCTGAAGTATATACCTTGATCATCTTGCGGTCATATTCTTCCATAAAAATTTCTTCGACCAGATTGGCCCGATACGTGCGCGCAGCGTGGGCTTCTTCCAAGATGTCCGAAGTGATCATGGCGACTTGCCGATTTTTGGCCAACGCGTTGGCCTCAATCATCAATTCGCGCAGAAGGGGGAATTTGAGCGAAAGGCGTCGCTGATCTTCACAAAGATGGGATCCCAAACCGATAAGCCATGCCAGGGCGCCGCGATCAAAAGGCAGAAGGCCGGCTTCAGAGATCATGCGTGCAATGTGCGCCAGATATATGCGTACATTTTTGGCGGTACGTTCAGTAACATCCGACATATGCGCCTTGATTCTGAAAAGCTTCGCAAACCTGTCATCATTGAGGAGCAGTGTTTCGTAAAGTTCTTCCCCGCCTATGAGTATTACCTTTAGGTTGAGAGGCAGGGGGTCAGGGGTGATGCCCTTTGTGCGGGTTGGCGTTTCCGATATTTCATCAATATCTTCGATACGGGCCTGGTTTGACCTTAAAGCGCGTAATAATCCCTCCCAGGCGTTCGGATGCTGTAAAAGTTCTTCAATATGCAATACCAGAAAGCCGCCGTTGGCTTTATGGAGGCTTCCGGCCTTGACTAGGGTAAAATCGGTGATCAACGCGCCCATCTCTGATTCGCGTTCAACACAACCGAGCAGATTAACGGCTGTAGGATGGTCTTCCACCACAATAGGCGCGCCGTGAAGATCGCTGTTGTCCACAAAAAGATTTATTTCATAGCGATAAAAAATATTTTCGTGGGCAGACGCCGGATGCGGTTCGATATTTTGTTGTGACTGTAGCGTTTCACGGGGTAAAAATGCTTCTGTATTTTTAAGAATGTCTTCGCGTAAATCTGAAAAATATTCTTTCAGTCCATTTGCGGAAGAAGATTTTAAAATGCGGTCACACACCGGCGTCAGCAATGCGTCAAGCACCTGCTTCATAAGCTGCTGTACGAGCCCGCGTTCGTTAATATGAAAAGATTCTTCGGCTTTATTAAATTGCCGCATAAGACCGGCCATATCCTGAACCAGATTGTCGCCTTGGCGCTTGAGATTCAGCCGTACCGTATTGTCAAGACGATCAAATTCGTCTTCGCTGAGACGTTTGCCTTTTACCAGGGGGTAGAGCGTCAGAGCGCCGCTTTCGTCCATATCCAGGTTGAATCCCTGATGCACGGCAACGGAATTCATTTTATGCAGCAGCCCCATACGGACATTTTGAAACTGGTTCATGAGCTTTGCGCGTTGACGGACAAAGGAGGCGGCTTCAAATCGTCGCGTCAGTTCATCGGCGATATTTTCAAGCGTTTCACTCAGGGATTTTTTAAGCCTTTTCCCCTGACCCACGGGCAGAATCAACAATGTCGGATGATCAGGATTTGTAAAATTATGAACGTAAATGATATCCGACGGGACAGTTATTTTACGGGTCCGTTTACGCAGCCAGGAAAGCAGCATATAGTTGCGTCCCAGATCCGGCTCTCCGGAAAGATAAACATTGTATCCGACAGTGTCGATTTGCAAGGCCAGATTCAATGCCTGCATCGCCCTTGGCTGAAAAGGGTTGTTGCCTCTGTCTGTGCGCGGCAGGGGGATGTCTCTGCTGTCGTTCACAGGAATATTGTCCGGATTAAAAGTGGCGTGCAGACGGGATGCGGGCAGTGGGGTTATGTTCGCCATAAAGTTATTGTTATTGGTAAAGTTTTTTCATAATTTCGCGCCCGCCCATATCCAGCAGGGATATGGCCAGACGCTGTCCAAGTTCAAGCGCCCGGAAGGGCGACCCGCGCAGAGTGCCGCGCAGTATGTGACTGCCGTCCACCTCGCCCAGCAAACCGTCAAGGAACAGGGTGTCTTTATCCAAAAAACGGGCATAGGCGGCAATGGGGGTCTGGCATCCGCCCTCAAGACCGGCCAGAAATCCTCGTTCCGCGTCAACGCAGGCACGCGTTGGGCCATCTTCAAGAGAAAGCAGAATGTCGCGCAATCCATTGTCATCGGCGCGACATTCAATACCCAGCGCCCCTTGACCGACTGCGGGCAAGAACTGTTCAGGATCAAGGCGGCTCATCCGCGGCGCGGCGAGGTTAAGTCTCTTTATCCCGGCACTGGCAAGAACGATGGCATCATATTCATTATTTTGCAGTTTACGCAGTCGCGTGTCCACGTTGCCCCGCAAACCCACAATACGCAGGTCGGGCCTGAGTTTCAGCAATTGCGCCTGACGCCTCAGGCTGCTTGTGCCGACACGTGCGCCGGTCGGCAAATCATTTATATCGCTATAGGACATTGAAAGGAAACAGTCCGAGCATTCTTCACGGGCCGGAATACACGCCAACGTCAATCCATCGGGCAAAACAGCGGGCACGTCCTTTATACTGTGTACCGCCATATCCGCCTCACCGTTCAAAAGGGCTTCCTCAATCTCTTTTACAAACAGCCCTTTGCCGCCTGCCTGTGAAAGGGGCACGTCCAGTATGACATCCCCGGTCGTCTTTATAACCTTGAGAGCACAGTCTTTGTCCGGACACAATTTTTGAAAACATTCTTTAATGTGTTCAGCCTGCCAGAGTGCCAGACGGCTACCGCGAGTGGCGATGATAAAGGATCGTGGCATGATTGTCCCGATTTTCTGCGAGGATTCATTAATGGCCGCAGGTGGCGCAATGCCCCCCTCCGCAACCGGCGCAGGAACCGCCTGATGAAGGAACCGGCGTATAGCTGTTGTCATCATAGCCGGATTTGCCTGAAGAATGGGAGCAGCGCGACATGAGTTTTTGCGTTTTTTCCGTTCCACAGGCAGGACAGGAAGGCATTACGCCGCCAAAAACAAGCTCTTCAAATTCGTGACCGCATTTTTTACAGACATATTCAAAAATAGGCATGATCGTCACAATCCTTGCTTTCTATATTTTTCTGCAAATAGGGTTCAAGAAGTTCGGCATTTTCAAAAAGATAATAATCAGCCAGTTGGCAGAGGAGATGCCCGACGGTAATATGTATTTCCTGAATAAGAGGCGTTTTATCGCTGGGCACAGCCAGCAGCATTCTGCAAAAAGACCTCATGTCGCCGCCGCCCTGACCTGTCAGACCTATTGTGAACATTTCTTTTTGCAGGGCTGTCTGCATTGCCGCCAGCACGTTCGCGCTGTTGCCTGATGTGGAAATTCCCAACAGAATATCCCCCTTGCGTCCCAGAGCTTCAACCTGTCTGGAAAAAATCCGGTTGAAAGCCAGATCATTGCCTATGGCAGTCAGGTTTGAAGTGTTTGCGTTCAGGGCGATGGCAGCCTGGGCCGGACGGTCAATGAGAAAACGGTTGACAAACTCGGCTGCCAGATGCTGGGCATCGGCTGCGCTTCCTCCGTTGCCGCAGAGCAGAATTTTACCTCCGCTGGCCAGGCAAAGCGCCATCCGCAATGCCGCCTGGCCTATGGCTTGAGCCTGCTCACGAAAAAAAAACTCCCGCAATCTGCTCCCTTCCTGGGCATGCCGGTCAATAATTTCCATACTGTTGTCGTTCATCATTGTATAATATGCCAAAGTCCACATGCTGACAAGATGATGGCGCAAATTTGCCCTGCCGAAAACTTGCGGACAGCCTCTGGATAACGTAAATAGATCCGTTATGCAAAATGCGGCGCATATACTTTTGGTGCATAAAGCCAACCATGAAGAAGCTTTTCTTCTGGCATCCAGAATACTGTCTTATTTACGCGAAAACGGACATACGTCCGCGATGATCGGCGCCGGATGCGACAACCCCGCTTATGATGACGCGCAACTGGCACTGGTGATTGTGCTTGGCGGCGACGGCACCATGCTGGGGGTAGCCAGGCGTCTTGTGGGACGCGGCGTCCCCCTTTTGGGCATAAATTTTGGCAGGGTAGGATTTTTGACCGATGCGCAGCCGGAATTCTGGCAGCAGAAAATCACTGATTTTCTTTCCGGTCTGTCATCAATACGCACCTGCGCCGCCTTGGGCTGGACCGTGAAACGCGCCGATTCCGTCGTCGCTTCCGGCGCGGCCATAAACGATGTAGTGTTGAGCAGGGGATCCCTTTCCCGACTGGTCTGCATCAATATGTCTGTAAACGGGAATTTGATGGGCATGATTCGCGGAGACGGCGTGATCGCGGCAACGCCCCTTGGAAGCTCCGCCTACAGTGTTTCCGCCGGTGGCCCATTGGTTTATCCGGGATTGGAAGTTATATTGTTCACGCCGATCTGCCCCTTCATACACACAATCCCTCCCATGGTTTTCCCGGGCGACGCGATTTTAACTTTACAGGTATTGCATGAATCCACCGAATGTTACATCACGGTGGATGGACAGGAAGGGCAGCATTTGCAGGTTGGGGATGTGGTGGAAGTGTCTTCTCTGCCAAACTCTTTTCATTTTTTATGTGATAAAACCGCTTTTATCGGGCGCTTACGTGCGCGCTGTATGGGGTACAAATAACAAATCAGAGAAAGTATGAAATCAAAAACAGAAATATCGGGAGTGAAGGATGTCCGCCTGGGCCGCGACATCTATTTTGACGCCTGGCTGTTCAGCATGCTGATAGACAACAATCTGGCCCATTCCATGAATCCTGATATCATCGCAAGCCCCGAACAACTGGCCTTTATGATTCAAATGGATGATGGCCAGGTCTACCTGCCCTGTTCTGACGCGACATTTGCCATGCTGCACAACGAAAACAGACACAATGAACTGCAAAAGGGATACAACCGCGCATGGCGCATAATTGTGCGGCTGATTCGTTCTGTTATTCAAGAGCGGGAGGAGAGGACGCGCATTCTGTGTTTTTGCCGCTACCGCTTCAAACAGTATATCGCCTGGCATACCCTGATTCCATCGCGTCTGGTAAAACGCATGACTGATCTTATACTGGCTCAAAGCCTGGACGACCCGTGGAAACAGCGGCGGCGTCTCTCTTCCGCGCGTCAGATGGAATTGCTTGAATCGCCGGAAATTCTGGCAAATCTTGAAGCTGTGCCGCCGGACGGATTGCCGCTGAATATGCGACAGGCAAGGCAGATGCTTGACCGTATAGAACTTGTCCGATTGTTGTGCCTTTCCGCCATGTCCAAGGAATTGCAGGCCCAGCCGCCGACAACGGCGGGAATTCGCGAATCCATGCAACACGCTGAAAAATTGGCGGATGCTTTAGGCGATACATTTCAGTATGTTGGACACGGGGGGACTGTACTTTTACTTTGTGATGCCGAAGGGGGTATTGTTTTCGACCTGTTTCTGGCGCGCCATTTGATCAAAATGGGAAACAGGGTAATTTTTGCCGTAAAATCAGAATTTTATTTTTTTGCTCCAACGCTTGACGATATGGAAAACGATCCGACAATCAAACCATTGTTGCGGGACGGTGTCGTGTTGCGGGACAGACGATTGAGCAAAAAAGATCTTTTACATTATTTGCGTGAGCATCGCCTTGTTGTCATTGCGGACGGCACCCGCGAACGATTGAATCTATGCCGCGTTTCTGTAGCTTTTTCACGCGCATGGAAAGAGGCTGACGTCATTTTGGGCAAAGGTTGGCGTGCTGCCGATATTCTGCTCGGCACGGGACATGACTTTACCCGGGATATTGTCTGCTTCTGGCATGATGAACAGGGGTTGCACATGCAGGCGCGCAAACGTGCGTCCGGAGCGCGCAAATTCAGTGAATCCGATATAATCGCACAGTCTGACGCGCTTATTGAGCGCATGCGCAACGCGCGCGCGCAGGCACAGTCAATTATGTTCTACAGTTGCATTATCGGCAGTATTCCAGGTGAAACGTCAACCGCTGTTGAACTGGCGCATACCTTCGTGAATTATTTACGGAGTAAAATGGATAATATTTTCATTATAAATCCGGCTGAACACTTTGTGGAAGGCATGGACGGGGATGACCTCATGTTTATGTGGGAGCGGGTTCAACGCAGTGGGCTTATCGACACCTGGCGTTTTCAGACAGTTAAAGACATTGAGGAAAGTTTTGCAATCCTGGGGCGGAAAGTGCCCCTTGCCTGGTTTGGCAAAGATTCCACCTATTCTACAGGTTGTACGAAAGAAATGCACATTGCTCTGGATGTGCAGTCAATGAACAGGGAAATGCAGATCATCGGGCCGGAACCGAGGCTCTTTTTTCGTCGCGGGGATTATGGCGTGGGCAGATACTTTGACGCCGGGATCAACAATAACAACAGACGGCATGCCTTGAGCGCGCGAAATTCATGCCGGAAAACGGAGCAATAACGTATATGTCCGCGTATGAAACCGTCATAGGTCTGGAAGTGCATGTGCAGCTTGCCACAGCTTCAAAATTATTTTGTTTGTGCCCGACAACATTCGGCCGACCGCCCAATACAAATGTCTGTGAAGTGTGCGCCGGCATGCCGGGCGCGTTACCTGTGCTCAACAGGCAAGCGGTGCATTTTGCGGTCAAGGTTGGTCTGGCTGTTAATTGCGTTGTCAAGCCACGCTCGCTTTTTGCCCGAAAAAATTATTTTTATCCTGATCTGCCTGCGGGCTACCAGATTTCACAATTTGAACTGCCAATCTGCGAACAGGGATATCTGGAAATTCAAACCGGTGACGGTGGAGCAAGGCGTATAGGCATCACGCGCATACATATGGAGAACGACGCCGGTAAAAATATTCATGATCCGGACAAAAATATCAGTTACGTGGATCTGAACAGAGCGGGCACACCGCTTATTGAAATTGTTTCTGAACCGGACATGCGCTCGCCTGAGGAGGCGGTCACCTATCTTAAGGCGCTTTATGGCATTGTTACCTATCTTGAAGTGTGCGACGGCAATATGGAGGAGGGCAGCTTTCGCTGTGACGCGAATGTTTCCATCAAACCGACGAGCAGCGCGGCATTGAGTACGCGTACCGAAATTAAAAATCTCAATTCGTTTCGCAACGTACAGCGGGCTCTTGAATATGAAATTGCCCGTCAGCAGGATATTCTGGACGATGGTGATACTGTTGTTCAGGAAACACGGCTTTATGACGCCGTAAAAAATTGTACAATTTCCATGCGGAGCAAGGAAGAAGCTCACGATTACCGTTACTTCCCTGATCCGGATTTGCCGCCGGTTGAAATCAGTGAAAAAGAACTGGAGCAATGGCAAAGTGAGTTGCCTGAATCGCCGCAATCACGGCTTGGCCGTTTTATGAAGTTGACGGGATTGCCCGAGGCTGATCTGGAAATTCTGGTGCAACGCCCAGCGATAGCGGATTTTTTTGAAACTGCCGCGGCAAAGGCTGATGCCCGCAAAGTGGCCAATTATATTTTAGGCCCTCTATTGCGTGAACACAACGCGCATTACACGGGACTGCCGGATCCGGGAAGTTGGGCGATGAAACCGGAGGGGCTGGCGGAACTTGTGCATATTGTGGATCAGGGGCTGATCAGCCCTAAAATAGCCAATGACATTTTCGGCGATCTTTTTGTTTCAGGGAGTATGCCCGAAGCCTATGTCAGAGCGAAAGGGCTTGGACAAATTTCTGATTTGTCCGCCCTGGAAAAAGCCGTGGAGGAAACGATCGCGGCCAACCCCGCCGAAGTTGCGGCTTATAAGGGCGGAAAGACAAAATTGCTGAGTTTTTTTGTGGGGCAGGTCATGCGCGCCACCAGGGGTAAGGCTAACCCTGCGCTGGTTAATGAGCTTCTGGGCAAAAAATTGCAGTAAACTCATCAAGTTGTTTCAGTAGTTTATCTTTAACCGGGGCGTATGGGGCATTGGCGGGCAAAGCCTGTAAAATACGCCGGGCGTGACCGTCTGTCACGAATTTTTGCCGACTGCCTGTGAAATTCATGTCGGTAAACCAGGTGCCGAGCAAAACGCGAAAATCATTGACGCTGCGCAAATCTTCATAGGCAGCCACGCGTCCCTCAAGTGCTGCTTGAAGTATCGGCTCGCTGACTATGGTATCGTCATCCGGCAGCGACATGACAACAGTGGGGCTGTAGGGGCCGGGTTGGCTCAAATGTTCGTCCATCACCCGAAGAATGTCCAGTTTGTCCGCATCACGCACAACACGCGTCACCAGAGCGAGGTCTTCAGGCAGTGAAGGCGGCAGCCTGAAGCGGTTATGCAAACCCACGGCCGCAAGAACCAGACGGCGGACAAGGGGATGCTCTTCATTTAATGGACGCTCACGTTTCAGAATTTTTATTCCCAGCAACCCGTGGTCGCAGGACACGCGATCCCGAAAGGTTCGATAGCGCAGGTACTGTTCAAAGCGGGCAACGTCATGGTAGAGCGCCGCCAGCAGACAGGCGCGGGCTTGGGTGAAATTTTCGCTTGCCACAATATGACGGGCGTTTGCCAGCACATTATGCGTGTGCGTGAATTTCAGATCAAGGGGCGCCGGGTCTTCACGTTCTTTTGCGCGCTCCTGCGCGGCATAGTTTGCGAACCGGCGCTCATGGCTACGTATATCCAGATTCATGGTCTGTGTATTTACGCTTTGGCTTGCCGCATGGCAAGCGTTGCCAAATACATCACCAAGACATCTCACCAGACACGCTCGCGTACCCCTGTGGCACAGGGTCATTCTGTTCTCCCCAGAAGCAGGTAAAGAACGCGTTTGCGGTCTTCTGAGTACCATTCTCGCCCTTCTGCAATATTTATAAATCCTGCACGTCTTAGCATGGTGATAGCCGCATTGCGAATAGCTGCCAATATTTGAGCTTTACGATGGTTTCTCACTCGACAACGATCTTCATCAAAAGTCATATCTCTAACGTTATGTAATTCATTTTCTATTGCCCAATGTCGCCTTACAAAATGAAGCAACTGCTTCGGCGGAGCCAAATCCTCCAAGAGGCTTGTTATACCATTTCAAAAATTTGTTCCACGCCATTCCAGCAAAGATATGCTGCCGGCAATGTAGAAACTTTAATTGTCCTCTTCTCAATTCTACCATGGCTTTTTTCAATACTTACGAACTCTGTCTGTTTTTTTTGATTGGGTGTACAGGGGGAAAGAGTGCTGCTTGAACACAGTCTTTATATCATTTATCAATTGTTTTTGATTATTTTTAACTATAAATATGTAGTCTCCTTTGTTTTTCAAAATTAAATTACAAATTTCTTTTTGACAAAATATAGCATCACCAGTAATAAATTTCCCTTCAAGCGGAATATCAAATAACATTTCTTTGGCTGCTAATATTTCATTATTTTTTGAATCAACCGGTATTTGCATTATAACAGAATATATATCAACACAATATGCAGCAAGTAAATGCAATGCCGGATATTCTTGAGTTTTACTTCCTTTTAGTGTTTTTCCATCAATCGCTATTTGGACTAAATGCTTTTTTTCCAAAAATGTTTCAACCCATGATGAAAATGCTTTTTCTACTAATTCTGGATCCAGGCGGGACAAAACTTCATGTATTACAGGTGGTCCCCCTTGTTTGGACAGGAATTAGCGGTTTCTTAGCTTGCCTTTTCCCTTATCAGGCTGCCTTTAACAAGTTCTGTGCATGGCACATGTCCGGAGTTATGCCTCCCAG
>JAISZT010000077.1 GCA_031284485.1 Desulfovibrio sp. | reverse complement strand
ACAGGGGCAATGGTCTCGAAGTGCGCGATCCCTGGAACGTGCAACTGGGCTTTATGTATTCTTTCTGAGAACGGCGACAACCTGAAACGACGAATGTGAGAAAGGGGCGCCCGCGGGCGCCCCTTTCGCGTTGGCGGGGGGACCCTCAGAAGAAAACAACCTTGACAAATGCACCATCAGGTGACACTATAAAGCATGAACAGCGGACAACGGAAAACCCTTGCGGCGATTTTTTCCAACCCGACACCTAAAGCGCTGGCATGGGACGATCTGGTATCGCTTCTGCTTGCGCTTGAATGTGATATGGAAAAAGACGGAGGTTCCCATTTTGCGTTCAGACGGAATAACAAGAAAATAGATTTCCACAGGCCGCACCCAGGCAAGGAGATAAAACCGTACCAAGTGCGGGATGCGAAAAATTTCCTGATCAATATAGGGGTAACTCCGTGAATACAGCAAACAATACAATGGAATACAAAGGTTATACGGCTACTGTATCTTTCAGCGCCGAGGATGAATGCCTTGTCGGCCATATCTTGGGCATTAATGATATAGTAGGCTTTCATGGCGATTCTGTTGAAGAGGTACGCAAGGCATTTGAAGAATCCGTGACCTTTTACCTTGAGAGTTGCGCCAAAATGGGGCACGAACCCAACAAACCCTATTCCGGGCGCGTTACCTTGCGCCTGCCCCCCGACCTTCACGCCAGACTGGCCGTGCAGGCCGAAGCCAGCGGCAGCAGCCTGAATAATTGGCTGGTCACAGCCCTGAACAAATCCGTGGAACAAACACGCTTAATCTCTTATTCGGATTTCAGATAAAAAAGGCAGAGCGGATTGAAATTGAGATAATAAAGGAGTGAGTTATGTATTACCCGGCCGCGCTTATCCCTTACCGTGATGGATCTGGACAATTCCATTTCCCTCAAGCCGTCTATTTTGGCGCATATTGATGCTATGGCCGAGGAAATGGGACTTACGCGCTCCGGGCTCATCGCCGTGGCCGCGCGTGATTATGTCAGCCGCATGAAAGAAATATAAAGCGAGGTACAAAAATCGGGGCATGTATAGGGCGTTGCCCCCCCGCCAACGCGAAAGGGGCGCCCGCGGGCGCCCCTCTCTTATTATCATCTCTAAACTTTTTTTCGCCCTTAGAACTGGTAGGCAAAGGCCAGGCTGACGTTCCACGGGTCGCGGAACTCGTCGCCGTTGGGTCTGCCGTTCATCGGGCTGTTCTTCCAGACGTCGCGGTTAAAGCTGGTGAACAGGTAGTCAAACTCAAGGGCGATCTGGAGGTTGTCATACACTTTGTACACGTTGCGGAAGTTGATTTCCACAGCGTTGTCCCGAGTGGTCAGGTACAGCGGATCCATGCCGGCCTGAGCGGCGTTGGGGCCGATGAAATTGCCAGCGAACTTGGCATAGCCGGCCTCGCCCTTGCCCAGATAGCGTCTGGCAAAGTCGGGGGAGTTGGTGCCGCCGATGAGGTTTACCGCCAGCGTGTGCTTGAGGTCTTCCACAAAGGTCATGTCTTTCAGGCGGATGCCGATGCCCCAGGTGCCGGAAATGCCGTTGCCGAGCACGGATTCACGGTCAGCCCCGTATGTCCAGGGGTTGCCGTTGAAGGCGAAGTTGGAGAACAGCATGTTGGAGTTGTTGACCGAAAACACGGGCATGCGCTCGGAGCCGTTGGCCGGGTTGTCGTCGTCGCCGGAGCCGTACCAGCCGTACAGGCCGGGAATACCCCAATCCAGCTTGTATTCAAACAGCAGGGAGGCGATCCAGCCGGCACGGTTCAGCTTGCCGTCGTCAGGCCAGGAAATGGAACCGTAGTTCACGTCCCAGGCAAAACGGAAGGGATCAAAGGCGGTCACTTCACCGGTCAGCCCGCCCCACACGGCCGTGGCGTAGCTGTCAAGGCGTTTCAGGTCCATGGCGCCGCCGCTCTTGTGGCGTGAAACGCCCACGGGCAGCATGCCGGCGTTCACGTAGCCGGCGCTTGTGCCGGGAGCGCCGGTGATTTGATCAGTGCCGATACCATGCGCAAAGTTCGGGCCAACGCCGGCCAGCATGACCCATGGGGTCACTTTCACGCCGTCAAAGGTCAGGGGCAGCACCAAGGCGCCCACATCCACGTTGTCCATGTAGTTGGCGTTGATTTGACGGTCTGTGCCATTCCACAAGACGGTGCTGTTATCATTGAAGGGGCGCGCCCACACGGCGGTCAGGGCCACGTTTTCATTGAACTTGTAGCTGAATGTCACACCGGCAGTGTCGTCCTGGAAGACCATGGATTCGGTGGTGAAGGAGGGCAGGCTCATACCCTGCAGGCCCATGCGTATCTTCAGGTCGGTATTCGGGGGCGTCCAGTCCAGATAGGCGTTTTTCAGCTTGATGGGGCTGTTGGCGCCCTGGGCGTCGGCACCCATCGCTCCGCCCTGGTTTTCACGGCCCCAGTTGGTGCCGCCTATTTCAAAGTACAGGGTGCCGGACAGGGCCTCGGAAGCCACAGCATCCAACTGCAGGCGCATGCGCTGGCGGGAGCTGAATTCGTCGTTGGCACTGGGGGTGTTGCCACTGGGGTTGAAGCCGGTGAGGCCGTCGCCGCCGGTGGCGCGACCGTTCTGACCATAGTCAAAATTGATCAGCCATTGGCCTTTGGCCTTGAAAGTCGTCGCTCCATCCGTTGCCCCGCATCATTGCCATGTTCGTCCATCCGTTCCCCACTGAAAGCCTTCCATCTTATTCGGATTTCAGATAAAAATTGCGTCCTGCAATTTTTATCTGCCGGCTACGGCGGGAACATGGAAGCATGGGGCTACGCCCTATGCGCCATCGCCACAAATTTTCGCTATTTAATTTTGCCGCGCCGCACGCCATGCAAAACGTAAGCGGCAAGCGCCAGAAACGCCATGCCAACGAGAATTGTTCCGGTATTCATGCATCGTCTCCTTTTCTAAAAATCATGGGGCCATCGTCCAATGCCCTCACTCCAGTTCGCGCCCAACCCAGACAGTCCGCCCCAGAATGCGCACGAGTTGGGCAAGCTGCCCGCCTGTCTGCGCCTCAATGGGGGCATAGTCCTTGTTGAAGCTGGTCAGACGCAATTTGCCCGGCACGGCGTTGACGATTTTCAGGTACACCATGTCCTCCACCCCCACGGCATAGATGCGCCCCGGCACGGGGTCGCGCTGCGAGGCGTCTATCAGCACAACGTCATTGTGCTCTATGCGCGGGGACATGCTGTCGCCGGAAACCCGCATGAGCGCCATTTGCGCGGGCGCGCCCTTGCGGCGCAGAAATTCCCGGCGAAAGGCATAGTGGCGCAACACTTCCCCGCCGGTTTCAAAGCTGCCCGTACCGGCGGAAAGCCTGGCCTCCACCATGGGCACCATCATAAAATCCGCGTCCGCGTCGTCAGCCTGCGGCGCGCGCCCTTCCCTGCCGGCCAGCAGCCAGTCAAGGGTGCAGGCCAGCGCGCCGGACAGGCGCACCGCGTGTTCGCCCCTGGGCATGTGCCCGTTTTCATACTGCTGAATGGTGGTGAGGCTCACGCCCACACGGTCGGCCAATTCCTGTTTTTTCAGGTCAAGCTCGCGGCGGCGGCGGCGCAAACGCTCGCCAAAGGCGCGTTGAAGTTCTGTGGACATGCGGGCCTCCGATTTTTTTATCCTGCAAAAACTGCCTGTTGAACAAACAGCAGCGGGAAAATTAGCAATTTTTCTTTTGAAAATACAAGAAAACAATGTGCACTGACGCTGTTTCTTGTAATTCTAGAGGATATGTGTGAACAAGGCAACTCTTTTATCGCCGGGAGGTTTTATGTCCGCCAACGCCGACAATTTTGAGCAAATACTCGACCATCTGCCGGAGAGCGTGCGGCTTCTCTGGTGGGCGCTGCGCAACACGCGGGATCTGTGGCGCGTGCCGCGCTGTTTCCGCCGGCATCTACACCGTTAATTTTCCTGAAGGTCAGTTCGCGACGAACCAGCTTATCCCGTGCGGCATCGCGCATTTGTACCCGATGCAGACCATGGGCGCGGATCCCGGCACGGCGGATTTTTCGGTCACGCGCGTCACCGCCACCATCGGCGCCACCTATCAGACGCCCAAAGACAGCGAATTCCATCCGGTGTTTTTTGAGTGTTTTTAGGGGATTTGACACAGATTTTTTTAATGTGTATCAAGGTACACCCCTACAAGGAGGCAGCATGACGAAAGTATGCAAACTTATTATATTGGTGGCCGCTGTAATATGTATGGCCTGTGCTCCGCCTGATTGCGCCGGCGCCGCGCAGAAAAAAGACGCTCCGGCAAAAAGCCGGGCCGCGAAAAACGCGGACGGTTCTTCCGCGAAAACCTCAAAAGCCTCTCTGCAAAAAAGTAAAAATTCGGGCAAAAAAACAACTTCCGTTGCTGAAAAAGGCAAAAAGGGCAAGAAAAAGCGCCATGCCAAACCTGACGGTTCCAGGTCGGACAGCCGCCAAATCTGGCTCAAACGCGCCGCTGAAAGCGATATGGCGACGGGCAAGGCATCCTGGTACGGCGACCGCCATCACGGCGGAGAAACCGCCAGCGGCCTGAGCTATGATATGTTCACGTTTACAGCCGCGCACCGCACCCTGCCCATAGGCACCATAGTCAAGGTGACCGACCAGGGCAACGGCAAAAGCGTTATTGTGTGTATTACCGATCGCGGCCCCTATGTGCGCGGCAGAATTATCGATCTTTCCTATGCGGCGGCAAAGCAGATTGACCTTGGCGTCAAGGGCGTGAGCCGCGTGAACCTGGATGTCGTGAGCGATACCAACGGCATGCCGCTCAGGGATGACGAGGCCTTTTACGTGCGCTACAACGCCGCTCTGAAGACGGAAAAGGCGGGGCCTTTCCGCGACTTCGCCGACGCGGCGGCCATGCACGAGGTTCTGTATAAGGCGCATCCCGACGCCGAAGTCGTCATCGACAGTAAATGACGTGAGGTTAGATCAGATATAATATAACTTGTCCGTAAATAAATGGAGCGCGAGGCAACGACCAGGAAAAACACTCTTTTTGCGAGGGTTTTGACGCAGTATTTGCCCGCGATACGTTATTTACGGACAAGTCTGATTTATTAAGACCTTGGCCGGGCGCAACAGGCGTTCCCCCAGCCTGTAGCCCCTCTGCCACACACGGGCGACAGCGCCCGGCTTGAGGTCGGATCGTGAGTCAAAACCCACGGCTTCATGGAATTCGGGGGTGAACTCCTCGCCTTCCTCTCCCGTCGGAACCAGCCCGTGTTTTTCCACAGTCTCCAGCAGAAGTTTGCGCGTCATGGCGACGCCTTGCAGCAAGTCGCGGCAGGCCTCATGGGCAGTGCCGTACTGCAGGGCCAGATCAAGATTGTCCAGAGTGGGCAGGAGGTCGCCGAGCACCTTTTCCGCGGCGTAGCGCATCTGCTCCTGGTGTTCGCGCCCGAGGCGCTTTTTGAAGTTCTCCATTTCCGCGGCCGCGCGCAGGCGCATGTCTTCGAGTTCCGCCTTGAAGCGCTCTTCGGGGATTTCTTCAGGCGCATCTCTGCCGTCGCCGTCCGTAAACCCGCTTCGCGGGTGAACAGCTTGCGCGGGCGGAAAAATATCCGGCCCGGACAAGGGCGGCTGCTCCTCGCCGGTCAGCGGCGTTGCGAGGGTTTCTTCCAGGTTCGCCCACGGGTCAAGGGCATCCGCGCGGTCGTCCGGCAGTTGACCGGCGTCTTCGGGCGTATTTTGTTCGTTCGTGGCCCGCGTATAGGAACGCATTTTGTGACGCTTCATTGTTGTTGCCCCAATATGATTTAATGTCCGCATGCAAGTAAGTCCGGCGCGCGCGCCTGTCAAGAAGGCAAAAACGCGACAACGCGCCGTCTGTCCGCCGGGTTGTTCCCGGGCAGGTATATATTGACATGTTTATCGACGGACAGCTAGACTTTACCCGTATTTCAATCCGGGCGGGAACAACCTTGTCGCTGAAAGATGCTTTTGGCCGCGCCATCAACTACATGCGCCTTTCCATCACTGACAGGTGCAACTTCCGTTGTGTGTACTGCATGCCGCGCAAGGGCGTTGTTTCCGTTCCGCACAACGAAATTCTGACCTTTGAGGAAATGCTGCGCATAGGCCGGGTGAGCGCGGCCCTCGGCATAAGCCGCTTCAAGGTTACAGGAGGGGAGCCGCTCTGCCGCAAGGGCTGCGCCTCCTTTATGCGGCAATTGAAGCGGCTGCCGGGCGTGGAGCAGGTGACGCTGACGACCAATATCTCCCTGCTTGCGCGGGAGTTGGACGAACTTGCGGATGTTGGTCTTGACGGGCTGAACGCGAGCCTGGATACCCTTTCCCAAAAGCGTTTCGCCACGCTTACCCGCAGCAGGGCGCGGCTTTCAACGCTCATTTCCGCCCTGCACAGGGCGCGGGCTCTCGGCATCCCGGTCAAAATCAACGTTGTGCCCATGAAGGGCTTTAACGACGGCGACTTTGTGGACATTGCCCGTTTTGCCCTGGAGAGCGGCTTTCACATCCGCTTTATCGAGCTTATGCCCGTTGGCCGGGCCAGAAAGTACGCGGGTATTTCCCAGGAGAGCATTTTTCAGACTATGTGCAAGGAATTCGGGCAACTGGCCGCGCTTGACCGGGCAATCGGCAACGGACCGGCCGCGAATTACGCCGTGCCGGGTTTTGACAAAAGCGTCGGCTTCATTTCGGCCCTGAGCCACAAATTTTGCCGTGACTGCAACCGCGTGCGCCTGACTTCGTCAGGGTTTTTGAAAACCTGTCTGCACCACAATACGGGTACGGAACTTAAGCCCTTTTTGCGCGACGGCGACAACGGCGACGAACAGCTTGCCGCCGTCATTGCCGCCGCCGTGAGGGCAAAACCCGGCGAGCACGATTTCGGCAATACCGCGGGACGGTTTTTAATGAGCAGCGTGGGGGGGTAGGAATGCCGGTAATCCCGGGGGGCCGTTTTTGTCCGGAAAAAAATAAAAACAAATAATGGCGGGGCCAAGGCCCGCATCCATTTCCATATATGCGCGCTTGACTTCCATTTCTGTGAGCGGTAAGTGGCAGGTATGATGAAGGTCGCCCGGCAGGCGATGCAGCCTGAAAATCTTGGCAATTTTGAAGTGTGGAAAAAATGGGGGCTGGCTTCGTTGTTCAATACCATTGAACATAACAGCGAAGGCACGGTCATTGTAGATGCCGATGCGCGCGTGGTCTGGATTAATGAGCGCTACGCGGCGCGCTTTGGGTTCACCGGTTCCAACGCGGAAGGCCGAAAGGTGGAGCAGGTAATCACCAACAGCAAGATGCGTCAGGTTGTGCGTAGCGGGAACCCCATACTTCTGGATATTATGCCGACTACCAGCGGTCCTCTGGTGGTGATGCGCCTGCCCATAAAGAGTGACGACGGACGCGTTCTGGGCGCCATAGGGTTTGCCCTCTATGATGACATGGCGGCCATTTCCCCCCTGCATTCCGTCTTCTCCCAAATGGAATCGGAATTGACCCGCGCCAGAAATGTACTGGCCTTCGAGCGCAAGGCTAAATACTCTTTTGACGATATTGTCGGCAAAAGCCCAATTGTCGCGAAATTAAAAACAAAAGCCGGACGCGCGGCTGTTTTTGAATGTCCCATCTTGCTGACCGGAGAAACCGGCACCGGCAAGGAACTTCTGGCCCATGCCATTCACGGGGCATCCCCCAGGGCACACCGCCCTTTGATCAGCGTGAATATGGGTGCCATTCCCGAAACTCTCATGGAAACCGAGTTTTTTGGCGTGGCACCCGGCGCGTATACGGGCGCCACAAAAGCTGGACGACCGGGAAAATTGGAACTGGCTGATGGCGGAACCCTTTTTCTGGATGAAATAGCGGACTTGCCCTATGCCCTGCAAGGAAAACTTTTGCGTGTGCTTCAGGAAAAGGAGTATGAGGCTGTTGGTTCCAACAGAATAAAGCGCGCCAATGTACGGCTGATTGCCGCAACATCGGCCGATCTGGCCGAACTGGTTAAAAAAAATCTTTTTCGGGCGGATCTTTACTATCGCCTGAACGTTGTTCCTCTGCATATGCCGCCCTTGAGAGAGAGAAGGGAATGTCTGCCTGTTCTGGTCAAAAACATTCTTTCGCTTATTGCCCACGAAACAAAAATTACCTGCCAGAGTATAGATAAAGAGGCACTGGATCTGCTTTCCAGGCATTCCTGGCCGGGAAATGTCCGTGAGTTGCGCAATGTTCTGGAACGCGCGGCCATGTTTGCCGAAACCGACACCTTGCGTCTGGATGATCTGCGGCCATTGCTGTTTAATGTCAATGTGGCTCAGGATGTGGACAAAAGCGCCGAACTTCAGCGGACGGCGGATGCGTCCGGCTATGCCGAGGCCATGGAACAGTTCGAGACAGCGTTTTTACGCAAAACCCTGGACAATTCCGGCGGAGATGTGTGCCAGGCAGCGAAAATACTGGGCATAGGGCGTTCCACCTTGTATAAGAAAATTAAACGGCATGGTTTGCCCTTTGTCTGGGGACGGCCGCGTTAAGTTGACCGCGCAAGAATCTCTATTTGGAGACCGTGTCTTCATATTGAGACAAAAATAGTAGTTATATTTGCACAATTTCTATCTCATTCTGCTGTATACGTTTCACTTCAGAGATAATTAAAGGGCGTCCCGCCTTCCAGATTTCCGGCCGATGTGTCGGAATATCCGGGGACGGCAAAAGCATTCTTTAGTTAACAATATGTAATAAAAGTATTTTTCAGAAAAAATCTGGACGCGATCAGGATAAGGGCGCTGCTTCCATCGCCGGGTATGTATTTTGCAAATATAGTGCGTTAACCGGCGTACAGAAGCAAATCTTAAACATGGTTAAATGTTAAATCCGAAACACAATACGCAGTGTGGCGTATGAGGTGATACAGCAACAAGGTTTTTTCACAATCAACATGTAAACAATGCGGGAGGACACATGGTTATCGGAATTATCATTTCTCTGGCTCTGTTGACCTATATCGCCTACAAAGGCTTTTCGGTCATTCTGTTTGCGCCTGCCTGCGCCCTGGTAGCGGCCTTCACGGCAGGATACGCCCTCATGCCCAGCTATACGGAGCTGTTCATGATCAAGGCGGTCACCTATGTGAAAAACTTCTTTCCCGTCTTCCTTCTGGGGGCCGTATTCGGCAAGGTGATGGAAGAAAGCGGCGCGGCCAGATCCGTAGCCCGCTTCATCGCCCAGAAACTCGGACCGGAACGCGCTGTTCTGGCCGTCGTGATGGCGGCGGCCGTGCTGACCTACGGCGGCGTGAGCCTGTTCGTGGTGGCCTTTGCCGTGTATCCTTTCGCTTCAGCCCTCTTTCAGGAAGGCAACCTTCCCCGCCGCCTCATCCCCGGCGCCATCGCCCTTGGAGCCTTCGGCTTCACCATGACAGCCGTGCCCGGCACTCCGCAAATCCAGAACATAATTCCGACCATATACTTTAAAACCACGGCCTTTGCCGCCCCGCTCTTCGGCCTTCTCGGCGCCGCCGCTATCGCCGTGCTCGGCGTATGTTGGCTTGAGTGGCGCAAGCGCAAACTGGTGGCCGCCGGCGAAGGCTACGGCGAAGAAGACACCCGCGTCGCGACCAATTTTGACGACGGCACGCCGGAACTGTCCCCCGTGCTTGCCGTAACGCCCCTGCTGACGGTGCTTGTGCTCAACTTTATCCTTACCAGTGTCATTAAAGGATGGGACGCGGGCGTAATGAGCTCCACATCCGTCCTGCCCCTGGCCGCAAAGGCGATCCCGGTCGCGAACTGGGCGCTGATCATCTCCCTCATCGTGGGCATCGTGCTCACCATCATTCTGGCCGGCAAGCAGTTCAAGTCGCGGGGCAATCTTCAGATGGCCCTCAACGCGGGCACCATCGGCTCCCTCCTGGCCATCATGAACACCGCCTCGGAAGCCGGATACGGCAACGTGATAAGCGCGCTCCCCGGTTTTGCCTCTGTGCGCGACTTTTTGATGTCCATCGACCCCGGCACCCCGCTGCTTTCCGAAGCCCTGACCGTGAACGTGCTGGCCGGCATATCCGGCTCCGCCTCCGGCGGCATGAGCATCGCCCTGGAAGCCATGGGCGCCCGCTATCTGGAGTGGGCCAACGCCGTCGGCATCAGCCCGGAGCTGCTGCACCGCGTGGCCGCCATGTCCTCGGGCGGCTTTGACACCATGCCGCACAACGGCGCCGTCATCACGCTTCTGGCCATTTGCGGCATGACCCACAAAAAATCCTATCCTGACATCGGCATGGTGTCACTTGTTGTTCCTTTCGCGACGACGCTTGTCCTTATTACGATATGGACAGTGCTCGGCCTGCAAAGCTGATTCCTCCGGGGATACGCCCGTAGCGGAATTTCACAAAAATGCAAGAAGGATGTTGACATGGTTAAATTTTTGTCTCTACAGGAAGCAGCGGCACTCATAAAGGATGACGACGTTGTCATTACCGAAGGTTTTGTGCTCAACGCCTTTCCCGAGCAGCTTGCCAAGGCGGTGGAAGAGAGGTTTTTACAAACCGGTTCGCCGAAAAATCTCACCCTGATATACGCCGCCGGCCAGGGCGCGGGGGCAGGCACCGGCCTGGATCATCTGGGGCACGAAAAACTGTTGAAAAGAGTTATCGCCGGCCACTGGAATTTGAGTCCGTCACTTGGAAAACTGTCGGTGGAAAACAAGATAGAGGCCTACAATCTGCCTCAGGGCACTCTGGCCCAACTGTACCGCGATATGGCGGCCGGCAAGGCAGGCACGGTCACTCATGTGGGGCTGAAAACCTTTGTGGACCCGCGCCTTGACGGCGGCAAACTCAATTCCGTCACCAAGGAGGATCTGGTTGAAGTCGTCACCCTGGGCGGACGCGAACAGCTTTTCTACAAAGCCCAGAAACCCACGGTCTGCCTCCTGCGCGGCACTGTTGCCGATGAAAAGGGCAACGTAAGCATGGAAGATGAAGGCGTTTCCCTGAACCTGCTCTCCATTGCCCAGGCGGTCAGGAGAAACGGGGGCAATGTTATCGTGCAGGTGCGCCAGAAGGTCAAGGCCGGAACCCTGGATCCGAAACTTGTCAAAATACCCTATATATGTGTTGACGCCGTTGTGGTTGTTCCGCATGAACTGCACCAGACCGAAGTGCCGGCCAAAATGATTGAAGTTCATTGCGGCAGACGCCGTATTCCCGCTGACTCCCTGCCTCCCGTTCCCCTTGACGAACGCAAGATTATCGCCCGCCGCGGCGCTATGGATCTGGTTCCCGATTCTGTGGTCAATCTGGGCATCGGCCTGCCCGAAGTCATAGCCTCGGTAGCCAACGAAGAGGGCATCGGCGATTTCATGACCCTGACGGTGGAAGCGGGGCCTGTGGGCGGCATCCCTCAGGGAGGCGCGCTCTTTGGCGTTTCCGTAAACGCCGACGCCATCCTGGACCAGGCCTACCAGTTCGACTTTTATGACGGCGGCGGACTTGATATCGCCTATCTTGGTCTGGCCGAATGCGACCAGAAGGGCAACATCAACGTCAGCAAAATGGGGCCGCGCGTTACCGGTTGCGGCGGCTTTATCAACATTACCCAAAATGCCAGAAAGGTGTATTTCTGCGGCAGTTTCACCGCCAAAGGCTTGAAAATCAGGCCCGACAACGGTAAACTGGTTATTGAGCAGGAGGGGAGCATTAAAAAATTCCTCAAACAGGTAAATCATGTCACGTTCAGCGGCGAGTACGCCGTCGAAACAGGGCAGCCGGTATACTACCTGACCGAACGCGCCGTCTTTCAACTGAAAAAAGACGGCCTGCATCTTGTCGAAGTGGCGCCGGGCATTGATATTGACAAAGATATCCTGGCCAACATGGAATTTACGCCCATCATTGCCGGTACGCCCAAACTCATGGACGCGCGTCTTTTTAAAGCGGAACTTATGGGACTGAAATAAACATAAGGAGCAAATCATGGCCTGGACCTACGAAACTCTGAACGTCGGCGACAAGGACAGCATAAGCAAGGTTATTGACGATGCTGTTGTGAGAAAATTCGCCGATGTCAGCAACGATAATAACCCCCTGCATCTTGATGAGGATTTTGCCAAAACAACCACCTTCGGCCGGCGCATTGCCCACGGCATGATCAGCGCCGGTCTGATAAGCGCTGTGCTGGGAACGCAGCTTCCCGGCATGGGCACTGTATACATGAGCCAGTCCCTTAAATTTCGCCGTCCCGTTTTTTTGGGCGACACGCTGACTGCCTGGGCGGAGGTACAGGAAAAGATTGACGCCAAAAAACGCATTATTCTGAAAACCTGGGTGGAAAATCAGAACGGCGAAACGGTAGTGGAAGGTGAAGCGCTGACTCTTTTTGATGTTTAGTATAATTCGGATTTCAGATAAAAATTGCGTCCTGCAATTTTTAAACGTATTTTTAATTTGGAATTGGAATAAACTGCCAATGACAGTTCCAACCAAGGAGAAATAAAAATGAGTTTTTTGACCGAAGACCAGCAATTGATCCAGAACATGGTACGGGAATTTGCCGAAAAAGAAGTTGCGCCTATTGCCGCAGAAATAGACAAAACCCACACTTTTCCGACCAAGACCGCCAAAAGAATGGGGGAACTCGGCCTTCTAGGTTTGACCGTGCCCGAAGAATATGAAGGCAACCCCTGCGACAACGTGGCCTACAGCGTTGCCGTGGAAGAGCTTTCCCGCGTGTGCGGCACCCACGGCGTCATCATTTCGGCCCATATTTCTCTGGGCATCAGTCCCATTCTGAAATTCGGCACGGACGCGCAGAAGAAAAAATACCTGCCGGATCTCGCTTCCGGGCGTAAACTCTCGGCTTTCTGCCTTACAGAAGCCGGCGCGGGCACGGACGCCGCTTCCCAGCAGTCTGTGGCCGAACTCAAGGGTGACAAGTATGTTATCAACGGTTCCAAAGTGTTCATCACCAACGGCGCCGTTGCCGACACCTTTATTTATTTTGCCATGACCGACAAGTCCAAGGGCCTCAAGGGCATTTCCGCCTTTATCGTGGAAAAGGGTTTCCCCGGTTTTGCCGTGGGCCAGGTTGAAGACAAACTTGGCATCTGCGCTTCTTCCACCACGGAAATCATTCTGAAAGATTGCCAGGTTCCCAAGGAAAATCTTTTGGGCGGTGAGGGCCAGGGCTTCAAAATCGCCATGCAAACCCTTGACGGAGGCCGCATAGGCATTGCCTCCCAGGCTGTCGGTCTTGCCCAGGGCGCGCTGGAAGCGGCCATCACCTACGCCAAGCAGCGCGTGCAGTTCGGCAAGCCCATTTCCGCCAACCAGGGCATCCAGTGGATGCTGGCCGATATGGCCACACGTACCGAAGCCGCCCGTCAGCTTACCCGGCATGCCGCCCTGGCCAAGGACACCAAGGATCGTTACAGCCTGGAAGCGGCCATGGCCAAGGTGTTCGCTGCCGAAGCCGCCATGTGGGTAACCACCAAGGCGGTGCAGGTACACGGCGGCATCGGGTACACGAGATCTTACCCGGTGGAACGCTTTATGCGCGACGCCAAGATTACGGAAATCTATGAAGGCACCAGTGAAGTGCAGCGCATGGTTATTTCCGGCAATATTCTTGCTTGATAAAAAACGCTTTTTTCCGCGCACCGCCAGGGGCCGGCTTGCCGAAAACCCCTGGCGGCGCAGGATTTGTTGAAATCTTTTAGACAGTTTTGAGCGAGGGCTCCATGAAAAAAATAGCCGTTTGTTACAAATGGGTTCTCAATGACGCGGATATCCGGATAAACGAAAACACCCGCGCTCTGGATATGGAAAAATGCAAACCGCAGGTGAATGAATATGACCGCAACGGTCTTGAAACGGGCGTAAAACTGAAAGAAGCCTCCGGCGGGGCGGAACTTGTGGGCATAACCTGCGGCCTGAATACGGAATCTTCCACCAAGGACGCCCTTTCACGCGGACCGGACGCCGTGTATTATCTTGACGACGCGATTCTGGAATCCTCGGACAGCGCAACCACCTCCAAAGTGCTGGCGGGCATGATCCGCTCTCTTGGCGATGTTGATGTGGTGATCTGCTCCGAAGGTTCCAGCGATCAGTATGCCCAGCAGGTTGGTCCCCGCATTGCCGCCCTTTTGCAGTATCCTTCCGTCAGTTATGTGTCCGCAGTTTCCCTGGACGGCGATACGCTGACCCTTGACCGCAAGCTGGAAGACGGCGCGGAAACCGTCACCGTCAAGGCGCCGGTGGTCATATCCGTTTCTCCTGACGTGTGTGAAGCCCCCATTCCCAGCGTGAAGCAGATACTTTCCGCCAAGAAAAAACCGGCCGCCGCCCTGACGCTTGCGGGCATAGGGCTTTCCGCCGACGCCGTCAAACCGCTTGCCGCCATAAACAGCGTGAAAGCGCCGCAGACCAGCCGCAAGGCCATAAACTTGAGCGAAGGCGGAGCGAGCCTGGACGAGGCTGTGGGCAAACTTGTCAAACAGCTTTCCACAGACGGGCTGCTGTAGACTTTATAGATATGCTGTAAGGAGATTGTAATGAGTGACATTTGGGTAATAGCTGAAAATCTTCCCTGGGCGGCCACATTGATCGCCGGCGCCGCGTCCATCAAAAACGACGCGAAAATCACAGCCTTTGTCAATGGAGACGAAGCCGCGGCCGGGGGGGCCATTGCCGCCGGCGCCGCGGAGGCGTTTTATCTGCCTCTTCCCGCAAACGCCGTGTGGGAGGGGTATGCCCCGGCCCTGTCGGAAAAGGCCAGGGCGGAAAAGCCCGATCTTATCCTTTTGAGCGCCAGCCGCCGCTGCCGTGACGTGGCCGCGCAACTGGCCGCAACCCTTGACGCCCCCTGCTTTTCGGAAGGCAAAAACATCACTGTTTCCGGCGACGGCGTTACGGTGGACACCTTGCTTTACGGCGGACTGGCGATTAAAAACTCCGTCACTTCCGCTTCGACCGTGCTGGTCACCATGGGGGCCAAGGATTTTGATCCGCTCCCGGTCGACGCTTCCCGCGATGGCCCTGTGAGCGCCTTGCGGCTTGCCGACAATGCGATTGCCGTTACCGGGCGCAAACCCCGCGCGGCTCAGACGGTTGATCTGGCCGGCGCTCTCAAGGTTGTGGGCGTGGGGCGCGGCGTGTCCGAGGAAGGCGACCTTGGCCTTGCCCGTGAACTGGCCCAGGCCATAGGCGCGGAAGTCGGCTGCACGCGGCCCATTGCCGAGTTCTTCAAATGGATGCCGGAAGAATGTTACATCGGCATCTCGGGCCAGCAGATAAAGCCGCAACTGTATCTGGCGCTCGGCGTTTCCGGCCAGGCCCAGCATTATTTCGGCATACGCGACGCCAGGACCATTGTCAGCATCAACAAGGACAAAGAGAGCCTCATGAACGCGAACGCCGATTATTACATTGTCGCTGACTGGAAAGAAGCGGCGCAGGCATTGCTCAAGGCTGTTAAAAAATAATGCCTGGACAGTCAATCCCAAGGAGAGATCATGGCAGATTATGACGCCATAGTTGTCGGCGCGGGCCTTGCGGGCAGCACGGCCGCCTATTGTATGGCCAAGGCGGGTTTGAGCGTTCTTGTCATTGAACGCGGTAATACGGCGGGGGCAAAAAACGTCACCGGCGGCCGTCTTTACGCGCACAGCCTGGAGGACGTCTTCCCCGGATTCGCGGACGAAGCGCCCGTGGAGCGCAAAATCGTACGTGAACGCGTTTCCATGATGACGGACGACAGTTGCTTTACGGCGGATTTCCATTCTTCGCGCTTCAACGAGCCTCACAGCGCCTCCTACACGGTCCTCAGGGCGGAGTTTGACGCCTGGTTGGCCGCGAAGGCCGAAGAGGCGGGTTGCGACGTGGTGTGTCCGGGCAATGCCGACGAACTGATTCTGGATAACGGCAAGGTTGCCGGAATACGATCCGGCGAAGATGAACTGACCTCTGATGTTGTGCTGCTGGCTGACGGCGTGAACAGCCTGCTGGGGCAGAAAGCCGGTTTGAAAAAAGAGCTGGCCCCCAACCATGTGGCCGTGGGCTGCAAGGAAGTGGTGGAATTGCCCAGGGGCGTCATAAACGACCGTTTTGGCCTGAATGACGCCGAAGGTATGGCCCATCTCTTTGCGGGCGCCCCTTCCAACGGCATGGTCGGCGGCGGTTTTCTCTACACCAACAAGGAAAGCGTGTGCGTGGGTCTGGTGGTTACGGTGTCCGATCTGGTCAAATCCTCCGCGCGTCTGCCCGACCTGATGGAAAAATTCCGTGAAAGCGCCCCGCTGAAACCCCTGCTCGCCGGGGGCAAGCTGGTTGAATATTCCGCCCATCTGGTGCCGGAAGGCGGTCTGCACATGCTGCCCACCCTGAGTGACGACCATGTGCTTTTGCTCGGCGACGCCGCCGGGCTTTGCCTGAATCTGGGCTATACTGTCCGGGGCATGGACTATGCCGTCGCTTCCGGGCAACTGGCCGCCCAGACTGTTATTGAGGCCAGGGAAAAGGCCGACTACAGCAATGCCGTGCTGAAAGGGTACAAGGACAGGCTGGAGCAGAGTTTTGTGCTCAAGGATATGCGTACGCACAAGAACGCGCCGGAATTCATTGAACATACCTCGCGCATGTTCAACGAATATCCGGAATTGGTTGCGGATGTCTTTACGCAAATGTTCAAGGTGGACGGTTCGCCGTCACGGCTTTTTCTGAAAAAGGCACTTCCGCTGGTGTCCAGGGCCGGCATATTCAATCTGATCAAAGACGGTTTCAAGGCAACGAGGGCACTCTGATGAATGTTGAACAAAAACTTTCTGTTGACAAGTTTGCCGTTGATGAAGGCAACCCGCATATTGTCCTGCATCCGGAAAAATTTGACGAGGCGACCCTGAAGGCGCTTACCGTGATCTGCCCCGCAGGTTTGTACACCAGGGATGAAAGCGGCAGGATGGCCTTTGAGGTTGCCGGATGCCTGGAATGCGGAACATGCCGGGTGGTTGCGGCGCATATCCCCGGAGCTCTGGAATGGAATTACCCCAGAGCTTCCTTTGGCGTGCAGTTTCGCTATGGGTAACTTGGCGCGTTTTCTGAATAATTTCATTCAAAACCAATCTGTCAGGCAGCACAGGCGGTTCCTATACAGTTTCATTTGTAACTGACAAGGAGAACAATATGGAATTCCAGAACTTGCTGTTTGAAGTCAAGGGCCAGGTGGCGATTCTCACCATGAATCGCCCCTCCGCCCTCAACGCTCTCAATGACGATCTGCTGAAAGATCTCAGCGCAGCGCTGGATGAAGTGGAATCCAACGCCGACATCAAGGGCGCCATTATAACAGGGGCCGGCAAGGCTTTTGTGGCCGGGGCGGACATCAGCCAGATGGCGAATTACACGCCCGAGCAAAGCCGCGTCTACATGGCTTTGGGCCAGGGAATTTTCAACCGCATTGAACTGCTGGAAAAGCCGATCATGGCGGCAGTGAACGGTTTTGCCCTTGGCGGCGGCAACGAATTGTGCATGGCCTGCGATTTTCGTTATGCCAGTGAAAAAGCCGTTTTCGGGCAGCCTGAAGTCAACCTCGGCATCATCCCCGGATTCGGCGGCACCCAGCGCCTGCCCCGTCTCGTTAATCCCGGCATAGCCAGTGAGCTTCTTTTCTCCGGCCGGAACGTAAAAGCTGATGAAGCCCTGCGCATCGGTCTGGTCAGCAAGATCTGCGAACCGGAAAAACTGCTGGACGACTCTCTGGAAATCATGAACACCATCACCTCCAAACCGGCCCACGCCCTGCGTTACTGTAAGGTCGCCGTCAATCGCGGCCTGGATACCGACATTTATAAAGCCATTGAACTGGAGAAGGATCTGATTTCACTCTGCTTCTCCTCGGATGACCAGAAAGAAGGCATGAGGGCTTTTCTCGAAAAACGCCCGGCAAATTTTAAAAGCTGAAGCGGTAATTTTTGCAGTGACAGCGCGGCGCGGCCGGAATTTGTTTCCGGTCGCGCCCATTCAGTGAGGTTCAGGTACAGACATTTTTATCGAAGCCCCAACGTGGCCAGCATTTCCAAATCCTGCTCAAGGGGATTGTTTTTGCACACCAGATAGTCGCCCACCATCACGCCGTTGGCCCCGGCGGCAAAAATCATGTTTTCCCACCGGCCCAGATTATAGGCCCGTCCGCCGCAGATAAGCACATCGCGCCTTGGGTGCATCAGGCGGAGCAGGGCCACAATGGTCAGCGCCTCACGGGGCGGCAGCTTGGGGGCGTGCTCCAGCGGGGTGCCGGGATGGGGGCGTAAAAAATTGACGGGCAGGGCGTCAACGTCAAGTTCACGCAGCGTTTCGGACAGTTCCAGCCTGTGTTCCCAGCTTTCCCCCAAGCCGAAAATGCCGCAGCAGCACATGCGCAAACCGGCGGCCCTGGCGTTGACGACCGTCTGCTCACGCAGGGCAATGCTGTGCGTGGTGCAGATTTCAGGATAAAAACTCCGCGAAGTTTCCAGGTTATGATGGTAGCTGGTCAGCCCGGCCTGTTTCAACATGGCGGCCTGTTCCGCGCTGATAATGCCCAGGGAAGCGCACAGCTTTATCCCCGTTCTTTCCGTGATGCGGGCAACGGCTTCACAGATAGTTTCCAGGTCACGGGCAGCAGGCCCGGCCCCGCTTATGACAATGCCCATATAATCAACACGGTGTTCTGCCAGAAGGAGCGCCCGTTCCATAAGGGCGGCGGCGTCCGCCAGCGGGTACACCGGGGATGCCGTCCGGTAGTGGGCGGACTGGGCGCAAAAAACGCAGTCTTCGGAGCAGCGCCCCGATTTGGCGTTGATGATGCCGCAGGTGAAGGGCCTTGGCCTTTTGTCCTTATGCAACGAAATAAGACGGGCCAGAGCAAAAACGTCCAGCAGGGCGTCCGGATGAACATCCAGATACGACAGCAGCGTTCTTGCCTGTTCTGAAGTAAGCCCCTCTTTCGCGCGTCCCTCCTGTATGGCGTGAACAATATCCTCAAAGGCGCGTTGCAAATTTTCGGTCATATCCCCCCTTTCACCGGTTTCAGCAATACTATGCCCGTCCGGCACAAAGGACAACACGCCGGCTTTCCGCAAAGAGTCCGGCGTACTTCTTTCATCAATCGGGACCACGCGCAGCAGCGCGCCCGTTTATAAAACCGGACGATGAAAAAAGTAAAAAACTAAATGAATCCAATATGCACGGTCATAATCCATTCCAGGACTTCCGCCTCAAGCCGGGAAAAATTTTTCTCGCCCCGCATCCGGGGACGGGGCAAATCCAGGCTCAGATCATGCGCCACCCGCCCCTGTTCCAACAAAATGACACGATCGGCAAGGGTTATCGCCTCCGACACATCATGCGTGACCAATAGCGCCGTAAATCGACGCTCCAGCCAAAGACGCTCGATCAGGCGCTGCATTTCGATGCGCGTCAGGGCATCCAGCGCCCCCATGGGTTCATCCAGCAACATCAGCCGGGGCGCGTGCGCCAACGCCCTGGCCAGGGCCACCCGCTGCTTCTGTCCCCCGGAGAGCACGCCCGGCCAGTCCCGGCCCCGCTCCCCACTCCCCACATCCGCAAGCGACGATCCGGCAAGACTCGCCCAGTCGCCGGACAGGCCAAGGCCCACGTTGTCCAGAACGGTCTTCCAGGGCAGCAGACGATCCTCCTGAAACATCACCCGCGTGTTGGAACTCAGGTCCGTCCGTTTTTCGCCGTCAACGAGCACTTCGCCGGACTCGGGAATCTCCAGGCCTGCCATGTGCCGGAGCAAGGTGCTTTTGCCGCAGCCGCTGCGCCCGACCACAGAGATGAATTCGCCCGGACACATGGAAAAATTCAGATTGTCGAGCACCATGCGCCCGGCATAGGATTTGCCGAGATTACGAATCTCCACCCTGACCCCGGAAATCGCAACGTCCACCGACGTCCGCCGCTCCATTATGGCCTTGCCCTCAAAAATTCAGGTTTCCATTTGAGCCAGCGCCGTTCCAGCCCCCGGGCGAACACGTCCGCGAGCTTGCCCAGAAGGGCATACAGCAGGATGGACAATACCATGACATCGGTTTGCATCAGTTCTCTGGCGTTGGTCGCCATATAGCCGATGCCGCTTGAAGCCGCGATGGTTTCCGCCACGATCAGCGTCATCCACATGACTCCCAACGAAAAGCGCACACCCACAAGGATGGAGGCAAGCGCTCCCGGCAGGATAATTTGCCGCCACAATTGCCAGCGGCTCAGGCCGTAGATCCTGCCCATGTCTATGAGTTGGGGGTTTACCGAGCGGATGCCGTGGAAGGTATTAAGATAGATGGGAAACATGACGCCGCAGATGATGAGGAAAATTTTGGCCTGCTCGCCGATGCCGAACCAGATGATCACCAGGGGCGTCAGGGCCAGATGCGGCACGGTACGGAACATTTGCAGCGAGGAATCCAGGAGGATTTCAATGCGGCGCGAGGTGGCGGTCGCAAAGCCCAGACACAGCCCTGTTGTGCCGCCTATGAGAAAACCAAGACCAGCCCGGAAACAACTGACCTTGATATTGGCCCACAGTTCCCCGGCAATAGC
>JAISZT010000027.1 GCA_031284485.1 Desulfovibrio sp. | reverse complement strand
GCGAGTAATTTTTCCGCTGTGCCGAGGTAGACCTGATTGACTACTTTTGGCTTGCCGTTAACGCGAGCCATTTCCCTGACATAGTAATAAGCCCGGCCATCTTTGGTTTTTTTATGTATGTGTGCCATGAGAAAGACATACTAGATAGGTCGTACAAAGTCAATAAATAATCTATAATATTTTTAAAAATTAATATATTAAATACAATAATTTATATAAATTAGTAGGTCGTACAAGCAAGGCTATGATAACAGGCTAAAAATACAAAAGAAATCAAGGGAAACTAGGAAAAGTGAAGAAAGTCCTGTCTAACTTACTGATATCTTGCGTTAAAAAGTAAACTTTTTAACGCAAGATCGTCGGCCGAAAAGCGCGGTTTTCGGCCGACTTACGCCGCTACGCGGCGCATCGGCCTTGCGGCCGATGTTTACCGATTTCTGCGGAAATCGGTAATGATACGTTAATTTTTAATTTATCTGAAATCTGAATTAGTGCCGCAGGCATTCGCTCGGGCGGCAGTTATACCGGCGGTTGAAGGCCTTGGTGAAGTGGCTCAGGCTGGAGTAGCCGGCGGCAAAGGCGGCTTCCGTCACGTTGCCCTGGCTGCGCTGGAGCATTTCTTTTGCTTTTTCCAGGCGGTATCTGCGCAGATATTCAAAGGGGGGCATCCCGTACACTTTCTGGAATACCTGATGCAGTTTGCTGCGGCTCATGCCGATGGTTTTTGACAGCGCGTGCAATGTCGGCACATTATCAAGATCATGCGTCAACATGTAGGCGGCGTTGCGGGCGCATTCCATATCGCGGACGCTTATGCCCCCGCGCGCGGCGTCATCCCGGTTTTCAACGCCGTATTTGTTCAGGCAGCAGATGAAAAGTTCCATTACCTTGGCGTCAAGGTACATTCGGCGCATTGCGCCGGAAAAGTCGCAGTTGAGAATCTGCGCGACAATCGCATGCATCTCCACCGTGATTTTATCCGTATGGATGAAAATATCTTTACAGAGTAAAAATTTGCAAAAATTTCCAATGCCCCTGTACGTTTCTTCCAGCGCATCAATACAATTTTTCAGAATGGAAACCGACAGCCTTATTGTTCTTTGCTGCTCTACCGTATCTGTGTAGGAGTCATAATCGGGCGAAGAAAAGAGCGCCAGTTCTCCCGAGTTGATTTGTATATTTTTGTATTGTTTAAAATCTCTTACAAACATATTCCCGGCCATGCAGAAGCCGAACCCCACGGAGCCTTTGATATTGGTGCAGGTGATACTTACGGGGTATTGCAACCGCGTCTCGCAGACATACAAAAAGATGCCGCTGGCGAGAGAAAACGCTTCCGTTTTTATGCCGGGTATTTTTAAAAAAGAATGCTCGCGCCGGGGCCGGGAGGCGAGGTAGCAGTCGCTGAAATCGTAGCACAAGGACACCGGCTTGCAGTGTATTGGTTTGGCAATATTTGTGGCGTGCATTCCGTAATCACGAGTTCCCATAAGAATATCCCCAAGTGTTGCCGTGCGTACAGGCCGTGCTCCGGTTCCGGACGCGCCGGTTGGAGCGCCGCCCTGCCGGGCCTGCATGAGTTTGTAATAAGCATAATGGATTTGAATTTCTTTTTCAACAATATTTTTTTGCGCGCATGTCGCGCAAATTGACCGGTGGAGCCTTCTTGTGATACCAACCAGAGCAATGGGAGCGCTTTTGTAAATCATGTACGAAAACCCGTCCGATCTTCTTAAACAAATCGCCCTGGGCGAAGATTCCGTGCTTGAACTCAAGACGGTCGAATTCAGCGGCGACAAAATCACAGGCCCGCACAGAAACGGCATGGCTGACGAGTTGGCCGCCATGGCAAATACGGCGTCCGGCGTTATTGTGCTTGGCGTGGATGACAAAACCAGGGCCGTCCAGGGCATTCCCGCGGAAAAACTGGATATCGTCGAGGGCTGGATTCGCTCCATCAGCAACGACAGCATCGAACCGCCGCTGGATTGTCTCATCCGTAAACTCGCCGTGCCGGATGAACAGGGACAGGAAAAAATCATCCTGCGCGTTGACGTGCCGCAAAGTCTTTTCGTACACAAAGGCCCAAACGGCTATTTTCGCCGCATCGGCAGTTCCAAACGGGAGATGAAACCGGACGTTCTGGCCCGCCTGTTCCAACAGCGCAGCCAGACAAGGCTGATTCGCTTCGACGAACAGCCCGTTCCCAACACGTCCGCCGACAATCTGAACCCGCAGTTATGGACCCGTTTCAGAACGGTACTTTCATCCAGGAACGACCGCGATTTTCTTGAGAAGATGAAGCTGATCACAAAAGACGCGGAAAACGCTGTTCGCGCCACAGTCGGCGGTCTTTTGCTGGCCTGCGACTCACCCGAGGCATTTCTGTCGAACGCCTTTATCCAGGCCGTTTGCTATCGCGGCAATGAACGTAGCGCGGCCTACCAACTGGACGCCAGGGATATTGTCGGGCCGCTGGACATACAAATCCGCGAAGCCTGCAAATTCGTGGAGCGCAACATGCGCGTTTTCGCGACCAAAGCGCCCTGGCGTATCGAGACTCCGCAATTTTCCATGAACGCCGTTTTCGAGGCGGCGGTTAATGCCGTTGCCCACCGCGACTATTCCATTTACGGTTCGAAAATACGTCTGCATGTGTTTGCCGACAGGCTTGAACTTTTTTCACCCGGCACCATCCCCAATACCATGACCGTTGAAAGCATTTCTGAACGCCAGTCGGCGAGAAACGAACTCATCAGTTCACTGCTGGCGCGCTGTCCCATGAATGTGGACGCGTACGGAAGCCGGCGCGCTTTCATCATGGACAAACGGGGGGAAGGCGTGCCTGTCATTCTTTCCGAAAGCAAAGAATTGTCGGGACGGATGCCGGAATATCGCCTGATTGACGACGCCGAACTTCTGTTGACCATATACGCGGCGCAGCCGCCTCAGGAAAAGACTGATTGATGACTACCCCACTTTCGCAGCATCAGCTTGAGCGTCTTGCGGATTTTTGCCACGAAGTCGGCATGTTGCGCCATATACCGCGCAGCGGCTTCGCCTTTTTGGGAACAGGCGGAGAAAATGTGGCCGAGCACTCCTACAGGACAAGCGTCATCGGCTACGCCCTGGCCCGCATGGCAGGGGCCGACCCCTTACGCGTGGCCGCGCTGTGCCTGTTTCACGATCTGCACGAAGCCCGCACGGGAGATTTCAACTACGTCAACCACCGCTACAACACCTGCCGCGCCCGCGACGCCTTGCAGGACGCCCTGCGCGACACCGGCCTTGACGGCGACGTGCTTGCCCTCACCGACGAATTTGACGCCAGACAGAGCGCGGAGGCAGTGCTTGCCCACGACGCGGATCAGCTTGATCTCATCTGCAATCTTGCCGTGGAACTGTCCAAGGGCAACACTTTTGCCGGAGACTGGATTGAAAACGCGCTCAAGCGCCTGAAGAGCCAGGCCGCGCGGGAACTGGCGGAGGCCGTGCTGCGCGCGGATCCCAACCGCTGGTGGTACGGCGGTGTGGAAAAAGACTGGTGGATCAATCGCCGCTGAAGCCGTCAGCGGAAGCCGCGCCCTACAGCCCTATCGCCGTGCCGAGCGGTTCGCTGTCCAGCAGATACCGTTTGAGGCTTGAGGGCGCGCGCCCGTCCAGAATGAGCGCGCGGGCGCAGCCCGCGTCCAGCGCGTTCAGGCAGGCCTCCACCTTGGGGATCATCCCGCCGCTGATGACGCCCTCCCCCTTCAGCCGGGCAACGCCGGCCCTGTCCAGGGAAGGGATGAGCGCGCCGTTTGCGTCAAGCACGCCCGGCACATCGGAAATCAGCACAAAAAAATCGGCGCGCAACGCTCCGGCCACAGCGCCCGCCGCCGTATCCGCGTTGACGTTCAAAGCCCCGTTGTCCGGTCCTGAAGCCACGGGCGCGACCACCGGCACAAAGCGCGCGTCCAGCAGACAGTCCAGCAAGGACGTGTCCACGGAGGTCACTTCCCCCACAAGGCCGAGGACAGGATTTTTGCGCCGGGCCGTAAGCAGGCCGCCGTCCCGACCGCAGACGCCCGCCGCCCGCACATTCTTGCGGGCAAAGGCGCCGACCAGAGCCTTGTTCACCTGACCGGCCAGGGCCATTTCCACCGCTTCCATCGTCGCCTCGTCCGTTACGCGCAAGCCGTCCACAAAACGGCTTTCAATGCGCAGGCGCGTCAGCAAAGAGGTTATCTGCGGGCCGCCGCCGTGCACCACGACAAGGCGCATGCCCTGCGCGGCGAAAAAAGCCAGATCTTCGGCAAAGCGTTGGCCGAGGTCGGCCTTGTCCATGGCGTGACCGCCGTATTTTATGACGACTGTGGCTGGTTTCATGGGGTTTCCTCTATAAAGAAAGATAGCAGAGACAGCCGGGCTTGACAAATTTGCGCATTTTTTGACGCCCGCAAACCCCTCGCCTTCGGGCAGAGCTTGACACAATATCAAAAAACAATATCATCCGGCGACAGCGACGGCGCGGACTTGGCGGCAACCCATTGGAATTGTCCCGCAATCGTGTACATTGCCGCCGATGGAGGCGGATTTCCATGGGACACAAAAAAATTGAGCGCGTTGACCCGCTGAGGCGAAAGCTCCCGCCGGGCGGCGTGGACAGCCACGCCCACCTTGACGGGCCGGAATTCGACTCCGACCGTGAGGATGTGCTCGCCCGCGCAAGGGCCGCAGGCATCACCCGCATAGGCAACGTCTTTCTTGGCCCGGAGGACTTCGCCGCGCGCAAGGGGCGGTTTGACGCCCACCCCGAGGTTTTCTTCCTGCTGGGCGTTCACCCCTGCGACGGGCAGCGCTGCACGCCGCAAGCCCTCGCGGACATCCGCGCGGCCTTTGCCGCTGAGCCTCGCCTGCGCGCCGTGGGCGAAACAGGCCTGGACTACCACTGGAAAGACTGCCCGAGAGAAACGCAGATCTCCGCCTTTACGGCCCAGATCAACCTTGCCCGCGACATGGGCAAGCCTGTCGCCCTGCACTGCCGCGACGCCGAAAAAGATGTCCTCGTCATTCTGGAGTCGGAGGGCTTTGCCGGCTACCCCCTGCTCTGGCACTGCTTCGGCGGCGATATCCCTCTGGCCCGCCGCATCCTTGACAAGGGCTGGCAACTCTCCCTGCCCGGTCCCGTTACCTACCCCGCAAATGACGATCTGCGGCGGGCGGCGGCCTTTATTCCGGCGGACAGGCTTTTACTGGAAACCGACTGCCCCTACCTGAGCCCCGTGCCCTGGCGAGGCAGCCGCAACGAACCGGCATTGAGCGTGTTCACGGCGCGCGCCGTCGCCCAGGCGCGCGGGGAAGACCCGGAAAAGCTGTGGCTGACCTGCGGAGACAACGCCCGGCGATTTTTCAACCTGCCAAACGCGTAATCCGGATCGCGCAATCACGATAACTTGTCCTGACAATTCAGCTATCCTCATGAAACATAAAAAACGCGCCCGCTTTCCCCGGATGGCCCGGATTTACGACTTGACGTTCGCGGCGGCGTAATAGAAAATTGCCGAATCTTCGGCGAATTTTTTCTTGAAAAGGACTGATCATGTCGGAACTTCACACTCCCCTTACACAATGGCACCAGGCGCACGGCGCGAAAATGGCCCCTTTCGCGGGCTGGCTCATGCCCATACAGTATGAAGGCATCCTGGCGGAACACAAGCACACGCGGGAACACGTCTCCCTGTTCGACATCTGCCACATGGGCGAATTCCGCATACAGAATCCCGGCGCCGACGAGGCGCTGGCCCGCGCCGTGAGCCACAACCTGGCCACGCTCGCGCCGGGGCGCTGCCGCTACGGCTTTTTGCTGAACGCCGCCGGAGGCGTGCTGGACGACTGCATCATATACCGCTTCGGGCCGGACGACTTCATGATTGTCGTCAACGCCGCCTGCGCCGCAAATGATTTTGCCGCGCTGCGCGAACGTCTGCCGGAATCCGTTTCCCTCCGGGACATTTCGGACGCGACGGCGAAAATTGATCTTCAGGGGCCGGAATCCGTGGCCGTGCTGGAAGACGCCCTCGGAGAAAATTTTCATGGCCTGCCCTACTTCGCTTTCCGCAAAACCACGTTCAACGGCGCCCCCCTGCTGGCCAGCCGCACGGGCTATACGGGCGAACTGGGTTTTGAGCTGTACTGCCCGGCAAACAAGGCCGAAACCCTCTGGGAAACGCTGCTTGCCGACAGCCGCGTCAAACCCGCGGGCCTCGGGGCGCGCGACACTCTGCGCCTGGAAGCGGGCCTGCCCCTCTACGGACACGAACTGGACGAGAAGCACAGCCCGGCCGAGGCGGGCATGGGGCGCATGCTGACCAGCGGGGCCGACTATGTCGGCAAGGCCGGGGCGCTCGCAGAGCGCGAAAATCTGGTGCCCCTGCGCATTGAAGGGCGGCGCGCCGCGCGCAACGGCGACGCCGTTGTCCTGCCGAACGGCACGGAAGCGGGCGTGGTGACCAGCGGTTCCTTCGCGCCCTCTCTTGAATGCGTGATCGCCCTGGCCTGGGTGAAGGCGGCCCATGCCGGGGAAGAAAATTTTATCGTCCGCGCCGCCCGGAGCGACCTGCCGGCGCGACGCACAACTGTCCCTTTTTATAAAAACGGCACCGCCCGCAACAAACTTTAACCAGGAGGACACCCCATGCCCGGCGCAGAGAATATTCCCGCTGATCTTCTGTACAGCGACACACACGAATGGCTTCGAATCGAAGGCGAGGAAGCCGTTATCGGCATCACCGGTTTCGCCCAGGATGCCCTTGGCGACATCACCTACGTGGAACTGCCCGCCGTAGGCGACGCTTTTTCGATCGGGCAGCCCTTCGGCTCCGTGGAATCCGTCAAGGCCGCAAGCGATCTTGTCGCTCCGGCAAACGGCACGGTTGTCGCCGTGAATGACTCCCTGGAAAACTCCCCCGAGCTTTTGAACGTCTCTCCCTACGATGAAGGCTGGATTGCGCGCATCGCGCTGCCGGGCGCGCCCGGCGGATTGATGGACGCGGCAGCGTATGAAGAATTCTGCGCCGGGGAAAAATAACGCCGTCAAAAGGAACTGTCATGCCCTATATTCCTCATACACACCGGGAACTGCAGGAAATGCTCACTGTTGTGGGCGTGCGCGGACTGGACGACCTTTTTGCCGATATCGCCCCCTCCTTGCGGCCGAAACATTTCAACCTGCCCAGGGGACGGAGCGAGGCGGACGTCTGCGCTTTTTTTGAGGATATGGCGGGAAAAAACGGCACGGACACCATTTCTTTTCTGGGCGCGGGCTTTTACGCCCACGACATCCCGAAAGCCGTGGACGCGCTGAGCGGGCGCTCCGAATTCTACACCGCCTACACCCCCTATCAGGCGGAGTGCTCCCAGGGCACCCTGCAGGCCATATTTGAATTTCAGACGGCAATCAGCCGCCTGTTTGAAATGGACTGCGCCAACGCCTCGGTCTACGACGGCGGGTCCGCCATTTTTGAAGCCGCCATGATGGCCGTGCGGGCCACGCGCAAACACGCGCTGGTGGTGGACGAAGGCGTCAACCCCGTCTGGCGGGGCATGTTGCGCACCTACCTCGCCGGTCTTGACATTGATGTCCGCATTGTGCCCCACGCCAACGGCACAAGCAACCTCACGGCCCTGACCGCCGCCGTGGACGACAGCACGGCCGCCGTCATCGTCCAGAACCCCAACTTTTTCGGCGCTGTGGCCGACTATACCGACGTGTTCGCCAATGCCCGCGCCCGCAAGGCTCTGGGCGTCATCTCCGTATATCCCGTGATGCAGGCCGTGCTGAAAACGCCGGGAGAAATGGGCGCGGACATTGCCGTGGCCGAAGGGCAAAGCCTCGGCCAGCCGCTCAATTTCGGCGGGCCTTACCTCGGGCTTATGGCCTGCCGCAAGGAGCATATCCGCCAGTTGCCCGGCCGCATCGTGGGGCGCGCCGACGACAGGGACGGCAAAACCGGCTATGTGCTGACCCTGCAAGCGCGGGAACAGCACATCCGCCGCTCCAAAGCCACGTCCAACATCTGCTCCAACCAGGCGCTCTGCGCCCTGCGCGCCCTGATATACCTTTCCCTGCTCGGGCCGCGCGGCCTCACCCGCCTTGCCGAGCACAACATGGCCCTGACCCGTTACGCCGTTGAACGCCTGACGGCCCTCGGCGATGTGGAACCGCTCAACGACGTGCCCTACGGCTCGGAAGTCGCCCTGCGGCTGCCCATGCCGGCGGAGAAATTTATCTCCGCCCTGGCGAAAAAAGGCTGCGTGCCGGGGTATCCGGCGGGACGCCACTACGCCGCCATGGGCAATGTGCTGCTGCTGTCATGTACCGAAGTCAACAACCGCGCCCAGATTGACCTTCTGGCCGAAGCCGCGGGAGGTCTGCTGTGAACACCATCTTCGCAAAATCCGTTCCCGGCCGCTGCTCCGCGGTGATTGACTCCGACGCGCCCGACGCCGCCCGGATGCTGCCGCCCAATCTTCTGCGCGCGCGCCCCCCGCGCCTGCCCGAATGTTCGGAACTGGACGTTGTGCGCCACTTCACCAATCTTTCCCGGCAAAACTTCAGCGTGGACGCCAATTTTTATCCTCTCGGCTCCTGCACCATGAAGTATAATCCAAAATTCCTGGAATATGTGGCGGCCCTGCCGGGATTCACACGCCTGCACCCGCTGCTGGCCCGGCTGGGAGACTCCCACGCCCAAGGCGCGTTGCGCTGCCTGTACGAAACAGAGCGCCTGTTGTGCGAAATCACGGGCATGGAGGCGTTCAGCCTGCAGCCCATGGCCGGAGCCAACGGCGAATTCGCGGGCGTCAGCCTGATAGCGGCCTACCACCGGGAAGTGGGGCGCGACAGGCGCATACTGCTCATCCCGGATTCGGCTCACGGCACCAACCCGGCCTCGGCGGCCCTGGCGGGCTTTGAAATCGCCAACATCGAGTCGCGCGACGGCATGGTGGATCCGCGGGCGCTGGCAGCCGCCATTGCCGCGCATCAGGGCAATGTGGCGGGCATGATGATGACCTGCCCGAACACCCTTGGCCTTATGGAAACGCATCTTCCCGAGATTGTTAAACAACTGCACGACATTGACGCCCTGCTCTACTATGACGGCGCGAACATGAACGCCATTCTCGGCAAAATGCGCGTGGGTGACGCGGGCTTTGACGTGGTGCACCTCAACCTGCACAAAACCTTCGCCACGCCGCACGGCGGCGGCGGCCCCGGCTCCGGCCCGGTGGGCGTCAACGCGCATCTGCTGCCCTTTTTGCCGGTTCCGCGTGTGGAAAAACGTGACGGCCTCTACCTGCTCAACGACGATTTTCCGCATTCCATAGGGCACATCGGCCCGTTTTACGGCAGTTTCGGCGTGGCGGTCAAAGCGCTGGCCTATATATTGCGCCTGGGCGGCGAAGGGCTTGCCCGCGTGGCCGAGTACGCCGCGCTCAACGCCAATTACCTCAAAAAACGCCTGGAAGACGTGCTGGACATCCCCTTTGAGCGCATCTGCGCCCACGAATTTGTGGCTTCAGCGCCGGAGGGGCTGCACGCGCTTGACATTGCCAAGGCCCTGCTGGACCGCGGCTTTCACGCGCCCACCATCTATTTTCCGCTGATTGTCAGGGAATGCCTGATGGCCGAACCCACGGAAACGGAGAGCAAGGAGACGCTGGACGCCTATGTGGAGGCGCTGCGGGAGATCATCGCCCAGGGCAGGGACGATCCTCACGCCCTCGGCGAAGCGCCGCTCACGCTGCCCGCGCGGCGTTTTGACGAAACCGCGGCGGCGCGGCATATACGGATAACTGAAGATATGGAATAGTCGCTTATTGCCCAATCAGCCATTCCAGCACATTGCGCTGCTGAATGCCGTTATGCGACGACAACGAATAGTCCATTGTCAGTAAAAACTTCTGGTTATGGTCCGCAATGGCGTTCAGCGGCGCGAGTTCACGCTCCAGTGTGCGCGGGTCAAGCACACTTCGCGAAACCTGATAATACTCGGAAAAACTTTTTATTTCACGCATTGTCAGAGTGGCAAAAGTTGCTATTTTTGCAGCGGAGAACAGTATGTTTCAATCCACAACCGGCTTCATCCGCCGATTGACTCCGTCCCGGCGGATAGGAACCGGGTGGATTGCCTCCTCCCTGAAGGAAGGAGTTACCAGAAATGTGCTCCCGGCCTTGCCAGGAGTCAAACGGACAAAAATGCGTTTGCTGCCGTCTGTTTCGGCCGCCTGTCCAAAAAAATCTTTTCACGCCTTCATCTGCTGTAAACAAAGCCTGTCTGCATTGAGTAAATACCGTAACGGGCGTGAAGTTTTTACGGTAATTACGGAAAAACCGCAAGAGCGCGTTGCACGGCCTCAAAAACGGCTTGCGGCGTTATGCCCTCCATGCAGATCGCCCGCTTGCAGTCGGCGGCAAAACGCTTGCCGTCATAGCAGGGACGGCAGGGAAAAAAACCCTGCGCTTGCAGGCATACCGCGCCGGGCGGGGCAACCTCCGCGGGCAGCGTCGGCCCGAAAAGAGCCACCATTTTACCGCCCGCCAGCCCCATCATATGCAGCGGCCCGGTGTCGTGCGTCACCAGCAGGGCAACGCGCGTCAGCAGGGCCATACTTTCGCCGATGTTCAATGTGCCGATGTAGTCCCGCACCGGCAGGCGGGCAAAGGCCTCCCGCGCCCAGGTATCGTCAGGTCCGCCCAGTATGCCGACAGAATGCCCCTTTTCCAGCAGCATGCCCGCCAGCGTGACATAGCGCGGCAGCGGCCAGCGGCGGATCCCGTCGTCGGCCAGCAGATTTCTGGCCCCGCCCGGAACCAGAAGGATGTCCGGCGCATCGCCGGAAAACGGCAGGGGCCGCAGGGGAGGAAAGCGCACCGCGTCGGCAAAAACCCGAGAGGATTCTCCCGTGCCGCCGGGCGGAAAGTCATTGCCGTCAAGGGTGGTGAGCAGCCGTATGTGGTTGACGCTGCGGTGCCGTCCGGGAATTGCCGTTCGATTTTGCCAGAAGGCGCGGATTGTTTTTGCCCGGATGCCCAGGCACAGCGCCAGATACCTGCGGGAAAAATAGGGAATCAGCGCCAGTGAAAAATGCCGCAGGCGAAAATGGCGCGCGATGCGCAGAATTTCCGCCAATTTTTCCCACCGGGAACCCGTCAGTATTTTTCTGTCGTCCACCGGGAAGATTTCCATATCCGCGTCAAGGCAGCGAAGCACCTCCGCCGCGCTCCTCCCGGCCATCCAGGTGACGGACGCCTCCGGGTACAGCGACCTGATAACGGGAAGCATGGCGGAGGCCTGCGCCACATCGCCGATGGCGCCGAGTTTGACGATGAGGATGTCAGTCATGAAAAAACGCCTCCGGTTTTCCCATACGCCCGACAAGGCCGTCCCACAATGCCCTGAAAATCAGAGGGATTCTGTTTGCCTGTCCCCTGATGAAACGATTGAAAATAACGCCCGCATACCCTGCCAGAGCGACAGGCAGGGCAAAGGGATAGTGCTTTCGCACAAGATAGATACGGTTGCGCAGCCCCAGATAATCCACCCAGTCCGGACGGACAAACCGGCGCGTGCCAGCGGTATCGTTGGCCCCGGTAGTGCCGCCTTCCTTGTGACAGACAACGCTGCCGGGTGCCCATGTGAGGGTATATCCGGCTTTTCGCGCCCTGATGCAAAAATCCGTATCTTCCCCATACAAAAAAAAATCTTCGTCAAAAAAGCCGCTCTGCTCAAAAACTTCGCGTCTGATGAGCATGGACGCGCCGGAAATATATCCCAGGTTCCGCTCCACGGTTTCCGGGGCGATTTTTAGCACATCCCGCAATACTTCGTTGCCATGCAGCGCGTTCGCAACGCCGAGATAATTGTTAAAACCGCCCCCACCGGCGCACTGTACCCTGTCCGGCGCATGGGAATACACAAGTGTGGAACCGGCAACGCCCGCCTTTGGCTTCTGATTGAGCCTTTCGCAAAGCCTGTCCAGAGCGTCAGATGCAGGTTCTGTATCGTTGTTGAGAATCCAGACGGCGCGGCAGGCGGGATCGTGTAAGGCCAGACGAGTTCCGGCATTGTTGCCGGCGGAAAAACCGTTGTTGGCAGAAAGAGCAAGGACAATATGAGGCACGGCCGATGTTTTTTGCTCTGGCGCTTTTTCTTCGGACAACAGCACAGGGAAAGGTGAAGTACCCCAGCCGGCCATAATCTGCTTTATAGAATCATCCGGCGAATTGTTGTCCACAACAATAATACGCCGGGGTTTGTTCGGCATGGCCTGGATGGCGTGAAGACAGGCGATGGTATCAGGCCCGTTTTGATAATTGAGAAGGATCGCCGAAACGGCGGAAGGACTTAGCACGTGCCGCATCAGGCCCTTCCAGTGAATCGTTTGATCAGCTGCCGCGCCTTCCACTCAAGGGCAAAAACATAGCGGAAAAACTTCCAGGAAAGAAGACAGGTCAACTCCCCTTTTTCCTGACGCAGCCGATGCACATGTTTAAAAAGGAGCAATGCATTTTGCGAAAGAATCGGCTCACAAGAACGGAAAACATCTTCAACAGCCTGCATTTCCTCTTTTTTCATAGCAATGACGGCAGTTCTGGAACGCTGTTTCACACGATATCGAAACAAATATTCATCAATTTGCACCACCTCACGCCCAAGCGCTATGAGGCGCAGCCAAAACGCGTAATCTTCAAGACCGATTCGCAAAGATTCATCGTAACCGCCAAGCGTTTCCCAATCTTTTTTCCGGAACATTGCAGTTGGGAAAATCATATTGCTTGCCAAAATTTCTTCCCATGAGTAGATGGGCAACTTCCACGCTCCATGCTTCAAACCAAAAAGACATGCTTTACAGTAACATATGCCAATAGAGGGATTGCTCTGCATATGTTTCAAAGCTTTCTCCGCGTAAGTAGGCTCAATGCTATCGTCCGCATCAAGGGGAAGAATGTATTCACCGCTCGCTGCGGCAATGCCCACATTGCGTGCGGCAGATGGTCCCCTTTTTCCATCAGGGACAGAAAGTACGGCATTCCCCTGCTCCGCAAGTTTTCGTAAAAGAGAGCAGGTAAAAGAATCCGTTGAATGGTCATCAACGATAATGACTTCAACACTGGGGCAAGTCTGCGCCTTTGCCGACTCCAATGCCTCCAACAAATATTTGCCGTCATTATGGCAAGGAATAACGATAGTTACCGGTTGCCCAATCATAATTCCTTCCATGCGGGTGGAAGTCCCCGTAATCGGCGGCCTGCATCAAGCACTATGGGGGCGCGCGCGCCGAAGATTGCGCATATGAGCCTGACCAATCCGCCTTTCATCAGGCCTGATAGACAGGAGAATGTCCACACGTTCGGGAAATACCGGGAAGAGACCGCTGCGTTCTCCCATCGGATGCGCAAAATGGATTGAGGGGAATCCGAAACCCCGCCCCTATACATTTTCGTGACAACAAAAGGAAGCACGTGACTGCCGTTTTCCGGCGTCCAGGTTCGGCAGACAAGGTCATAATCGCCTGCGATCCGTAACGATGCGTCAAACGTGCATCCGTCGAACAGGTTATTCCTGTGCCATAGCCCTTGGTGCGCGAAGGGCATATGACGCCACTGCATCTTTTCAACGGCTGCCGGAGCGAATGGGACATGGCTCGCAACACTTCCGTCACTAGCTACCCGAGCCACAATACCGCCGGCATAACAAATTTTCTCATCCAGAAGGCTCAACGTCTGACGGCAGCTTTCCAATGTATCTCCCCCAGCCAGCTCGTCATCCGCCCCCAGAAACAGCACCCATTCTCCCTGAATGCGCCCAAGCGCCTTGTTCCAGGCGTCATAAATGCCCCGATCCGGCGCGGAATCCAGAGAAAGCGCGGGCAGGCGGTCACGGTACGCTTCCGCCAGCCCGACAGTGCCGTCCGTTGACGCGCCGTCCTGAATGATCAGCTCAAAATCGCGGCAGGTCTGCGCGGCAAGTGAGTCCAGCAAACGCGGCAAAGTCGCGGCGGCGTTGCGGGTAGCGGTGATGATGGTGAAAAACATCTATACTTGTGTCAGCCCCTTGTGTCTTGCAACACCTCTTCGTACAACGGCCGCCTGACGGACAAGCGCGCAATCAGAACCGGAAAAGCGATTTCAAAGTAAAGTGAGGAAATTACCCAAAGACATTCCGGCTTGTTCCAGTATGCTTTGAAGTGTCCCCCTTCTTACTTCATCGTGCATAGGAATTATGACAACACGCGACCCTTTTTTCAGCTTCAAATGACTGCCTTTTTGAGAAACAAAAACAAAACCGTCTCGCTTCAACGCAGATACAATTTTACTGGAAGGCAATAGAGGATACCTGGAATTCACAAAACAGCCACTTCAAGAGTTGTTAAAAACGCTCTTGCCGGAACATGCCGCGTTATAGCCTCATCCGCGTCTTCGTAAAAAAGCTCCAGAGCCTCCCGCAAATTCGTCAAGGCTTCCTCAATAGTCTTTCCCTGTGATGCCACATTGTTGTCTATGCATTTTGCCACATACCAAGAATCTTCATTGGTCAAGAGGACAGTAAAATTAACATGACTTCTGCGCTCAAGATTCATCAGAACTGACATATCATTACCCCCAATGGCCGAAGCATCCATCACAAAAGAAGGAAGCATTACACGCGGCCTTCTTTTGCACATGCGGATCAATTTCGCTCATAAACGCACCGCGTCTCTTTCAATAGTCATGCGCATATACTCATGCAGGCGACCACCAGACGGAATAATATCTATGGAAACACCAAGCAAGTCCGCAAGGTCCTCATGCAAGCCGCCCAAATCAAAAAGGCTGGTTTCCGGGGCAGTATCCACAAGGAAATCAATGTCGCTGTCCTCGGTATCTTCGCCACGAGCAACAGAACCGACAATACGCACGTTAGAAATCATGGGGTAACGCCCCAAAATTTCCAAAATTTCCTTCCGGTGAATATGTAAAAGTTCAGACGGCAGCATGTTCATTTCCTTATTGCCTAATATCTCAGGAGAACGTGCCCCCTGTCAAGGCGCTTTTAGCTCCAACATCGAGGAAGTTTCCACAATTTCAGGAAAAAGCATCGCGGCTGTTCACGGCCATCTTGCCTCGAAAATGGGGATTGCCCCCGCAAGAATTTCCTCGTATAATGCGATATGCTTCTATGGCAATAGGACGGGTGCCGCGTAGGTCTGCTCCACTTTTTTTCTGCCCGCCTCCCCCATGCGCTGCCGCAGCTCCGCGTCATTCAGCAACAGAGAAATGCCCCTGGCAAGCTCAGCCGTGTCATACGCCTGGGCCAGCCAGCCGCTGACGCCGTGTTCCACTACAATGTTATGCCATCGCCAATTCATGTTCCGCTGAAGATGCGCTTTGTGACGGTATGCTGTCACGATACAGTGTTTCAGGAGCAATATCTATTGTGCCATCGCACCATACAGGAGCGCCGTAATCCACATAGACACGATCAAAGACGGTTTTGTCTTTAAGCGGTCGGAAGCAGGGAGCGTCAAGAAGCGGGGCAAAGTCAAAAATTTTTTCCTCGCCGGTAGAAAAACGCAACCAGAGCTTATATTCATCCAAGGGACGCGCTGAAATCACCTTGATCGGCGCTTCGATTTCTCCCGCGTAAGCAATGCCGTCGAGAATATACATGTCTGTCTCCTCCGTTATTACCGCAAAGGAGCGATTGTTCCAAAAGGTTCGTTTCTGACGGCCTTGTTCCAGGCCGCATACAGTTCTTCTTCGTGTATAGCTATCCATGCAAGAACAAGTCGTAATTGTTTGACAGGCAAGCTTCCGGATAAAAGTTCACCGTCGATGCCGACAGTAGCGTTATATTCGTTATAATAGACATGAATATGCGGTTTATTGTGCTGCGTAATATCAGAATACAGCATTTTAATCACGATATTGAAAAATCTGCATAGCTCAGGCATGGATATTGTCTCCTTCCTTTTTCTTGCAGAATTATCATTCATGCCCGGTTACAGGTCAAGCCCGTTCCCGACAGCTATCGACAGGCGCTTTTAGCTCCAACATCGAGGAAGTTTCCACAATTTCAGGAAAAAGCATCGCGGCTGTTTACGGCCATCTTGCCCGAAAACAGTTTGACGCGCTGTGCCTTGACGCCGCTGTGCCGGATTACTCGCCGGAAGCGATCCGTGCCTTGCGGGCGCGTCTGAACATCAGCCAGACCGTGCTGGCCTCGGCCATCAATACCAGCGCCAACTCCATCCAGAAATGGGAACGGGGAGCCAAACGGCCTTCCGGGACGGCCTTGAAGCTCTTGAGCCTGCTGGATCGCAAGGGATTGGAAGTCGTACTGTAGAGCCTTCATGATTAC
>JAISZT010000122.1 GCA_031284485.1 Desulfovibrio sp. | reverse complement strand
GATATGCCCATACCAATATCCGGAATACTCATCGTCAGAAAAGATAAATGCGAGAAGTTCCTTGTCGCCAGATGGTCCAGATTCATAAAAAAACACTTGTTGAGTTGCCAACAAACCAGTATCACACAATTTATTGTTCTTTAATGCAGATATGACCTGCGTAATATATCTTTCCTTCACAGTAGACCTCTCTTGTTCACAAAAATTCTGAAAATATGCGGCAGGAAATTTTGCAAATTTTCTTTGAAAATTTCATAGGAATTCGTAAATTTGCCCCTTCTGAAAAGTGTGGTATAGGCATCGTGCATGTTTGTTCCTACATTCGCCATATTATTCAGGTTATTTTCAAGCAAATACATCTGAAATTGCTTGGCTGAATAAAATTTTGGCGACTCAATGATATCAATGGCCGCGCGCAAGATTTCCATCTATACGTTTTATTGCGTCTCTCATACAATCAGGCGATAATTTTGCATATCTCTGTGTCATTTTCGAATCTTTATGACCGACAAGTTTAGAAATTGTGTACAGGGTCACACCATCAATGGCCAACCATGAGCAAAAAGTATGGCGCAAAGTGTGGAAAACTACTTTATGTAGTTCATTATTAATATTATCATTAAATCCAATTTCTTTTATAACCCTTGCAAATTGCTGTGATATATTATATTTTGATAATTTTTTTCCTTTATCATCATGTAATACATAATTTGATTTTTTGTCATTTAACAATACTTTTAAGTCTTTTTTTAGTTCATCAGATATATAAGCTGGACGATTGCCGCTTTTTGCATCTTGTATATATATGATTCCAGCATTAAGATTGATGTTTTGTTTCTGTATTTCTAAAATTTCTGACAAACGCATTCCTGAATACAACGAAATTTTTGTGATATAGTATAGCTTGCAGTTAATGAATATAAGCGCATCGAGTAAAAATGACGCTTCCCGCCTAGTTAAAAAACGCTCCTGCTCATTGTCAACTTTAATTTTTTTTAATTTGGAAACAGGGCAAATGGCTGTTTCAGGTATCATCTCCCAATTTTTGCATCTGTTGAATATGTTGCGAAACAGAGCCAGAATTTTTTTAGCTGTGGCCGGAGACTTGTTTTGTTGTAAATCTTGTGTGAAGGCTTCCAATATTTTTGGCGTGATGTCAGTCAAATACATCGAACCAAATTTGGGCTTCAGGTGCTTCTGATAATCCAAAGCATAATCGTCAGGATTTTTAAGATTCATACACCAACGTGTGTAGAAAGCCTCCCATGCCTCGTCAAGCGTGATAGTGATACCCGATTTTTCAATTTCTTCTATAAGTTCAGGATGACGTATTGCTTTAACTCTTTTTCCACGGATTTCAATGGCATCCTGGACTGTGTAGCCTTCTGAAATCCATCCTATTTTTTCCCAAATGAGTTTATTGTTTTTTTTGTACAAAATATCAAAGCATTTATCTGGTTTGCCGTCCGCGCCTATTCGATTTTTGCCATGACGAAAATAGACACCGACATACCGCGTTTTGGTTCTGGCCATTTTTTTCTCCTAACCTGAAAAAAATTACTTGCTAACCAAATCCGAATTGTGCTATCCGTATAGCGCAATGTGATTGTGAGTGCAATACTAAAAACTGACTAGAAATTTTCTAGAGATTGCAGGAGGATGAAAAAAAGAATTGAGGAATTTTCGCTAGTTCTGAATCAAGCGAAAAATGACAAAAAAGATAGTATACCGAATTAAAAATACGTTAATTTTTAATTTGAAATTGGAATGCGCGACTGGATGTCGCGCCGAAATGCGAAGCATTTCGTGAGGCAAGGCGGGATCACGTTCCCGCCGTAGCCGGCAGATAAAAATTGCAGGACGCAATTTTTATCTGGAATCCGAATAAGGCGCCACGTTTGAAATCCCGTCAGCCGTCTTCCTGAACATAGCCGCAGCTCTTGACCGGGCAGACAATTTTCACGCCGCCCCGGTTCTTTTTTTCCACCAGATACGCCGAGCCGCACTGCGGGCACTGCCCCGGAACAGGCCTGTCCCAAAGCGCGAAATCGCACTGCGGGTACTGATCGCAGGAATAGAAGATTTTTCCGCGTTTGCTGCTCTTTTCCACAAGCGCCCCCTTCCCGCAGCGCGGGCAGACGACGCCCGTGGAAAAAGGCGCTGTGCAGGCGCAGTCCGGGTAGCCTGTGCAGGCGATAAAACGGCTGCCTGTGCGGGCCAATTTTATCACCATGTCCTTGCCGCACTGCGGGCAGACGCCCACCTTGGTCAGTTGGGGTTTTTCCTGGGCCACGGCTTCAACGCGGCCGTCTTCGGCGCGGGCGAAATTGCTCGTGTAACGGCACTGCGGATAGGCGGAACAGGCCAGAAAAGAGCCTGCCTTGCCAAATTTGATCAGCAGGGGTTCGCCGCATTCCGGGCAGGTCAGATCAACGGGCACGCCGCTTTTCAGACTTTTCATATTTTTGGACGCGGCGTCCAGGGCGGGATTGAATTTTTCGGTGAAGGCGCGCAGCAGTTCAACCCATTGCCGGCTGCCCTCGGCCACTTTATCCAGGTCTTCCTCCATCTGGGCTGTGAAATTTACGTCCATGAGGTTCGCGAAGTGTTCCGTGAGTTGGGCGCAGACCACGCGGCCGAGGTCTGTGGGCACAAGATGCCGTTCGCTCAGGCGCGCGTAATCGCGATCCTGCAGGGTGGAGATAATGCTGGCATACGTGGAGGGGCGGCCGATGCCCAGTTCTTCCAGTTCGCGGACGAGGCTTGCCTCGCTGTACCGCGCCGGGGGCTGGGTAAATTTTTGTTCTTTGGACAGTTTTTCCAGAGTCAACGCCTGCCCTGCCCCGAGGGGCGGCAGCTCGGCGTCCGCCTCGTCCTTGCCGCGCGGCATGACAGTGAGAAAACCCGGAAAAAGCAGCCTTTCGCCCCTAGCCTTCCATTGGGTGGCGGCGCAGTCAACAGTGACCGCAGTGTCGTGAAAACGCGCCCCGGACATCTGCGAAGCCACAAAACGCGTCCATATCAGCCGGTAGAGATTGTACTGGTCCGGCGGCAGATGGGGCTTTGTCATTTCCGGAGTGATGGTCACATCCACAGGGCGGACAGCTTCATGGGCGTCCTGGGAACCCTGCTTTTTTTTATGGACGCGCGCTGTTTTGGGCAGATAGTCCTTGCCGTATGTCGCGGCGATAAAGTCCTTTGCGGCCGCGCGCGCCTCGTCGGCTATGCGCGTGGAATCCGTGCGCATGTAGGTGATAAGGGCCGTGAGTCCTTTATCTCCCAATTCCACGCCTTCATAAAGGCGCTGGGCGATGTTCATGGCGCGTTTTGCCGGATAGGAAAAGCGCTGGTTGGCCGCCTGCTGCAGCGTGGAGGTGATGAAGGGGGGCTGGGGCGCGCGTTCGCGTTCTTTTTCCTCGACGCTTGCAACGGTAAAGTTCTTGCCCCTGATGGAATTTTCCAGAGCCTCAGCCTGTTCCCGGTTGGAAATAACGGCCTTTTTACCGTTGATTCTGACAAGTTCCGCTGTAAAGGAAGGCGGGGCGTCAGCGGCAAGCGTTGCCTTGAACGGCCAGTATTCCTCGGGGATGAAGGCTTCGCGCGCGGCTTCGCGATCCACGATGAGACGCAGGGCCACAGACTGCACGCGTCCGGCGGAGATGCCGCGTTTGACGGTTTTCCAGAGCAGGGGCGAAATTTTATAGCCCACCAGCCTGTCCAGTATGCGCCTTGCCTGCTGGGCGTCAAACAGGTCTTCGTTGAGATCCCGCGGATGCTTCAGGGCTTCCTTGATGGCCCTGGCAGTGATTTCATTGAACTCTATCCGTTTGATGGCGCGCGCCTTGTCGCGTATAAGCTCCGCGACATGCCAGGCTATGGCCTCGCCTTCACGGTCGGGGTCCGGGGCTAGGTACACGGTGTCGGCTTTGGCCGCGGCCTGACGCAATTCGCTGACCACGCGTTTTTTGTTTTCAATCACTTCATAACAGGGCGCGAAATCACGCGCCTCGTCCACGCCCAGAACCTTTGACGGCAGATCGCGCACGTGCCCGACGCTGGCATGCACCGCGTATTGCGGCCCCAGAAATTTTTTGATTGTTTTCACCTTGGCGGGCGATTCCACAATGATCAGCTGCTTGTCCATAAGGTTGTCCTTCAATATTCGCTGTTGGGGAAAGATACGACAAACCGCACTGACGTCAAGCCGGAATTTTCGTTTCGCCGCCGGAAACAGCGCCGGAATTTCGTCTGGACATGCATTTTTGTTTGGGGTAAGAGAAAAAACCCCGCAGAAATTTGTGTAAGCAATGGAGCGCCATGTCCGTTACGCGATCTTTTCTTTTTTGGTGCCTGATCGCAAGTGTGCTGCCGCTCGTCGCCTGCGTCCGTCAAGGCGGCGGCGAGGTGGAGGCGCTGCGTTCCGGTGAACTGCGCTATTCGGCGCATGACGCGAATATCGCGAAAGTCGTCTATGTGGCCGTGCGCGACAAAACGGACCATCTTTTCGGCCTGCGTTCCGACATTGAGGCCGCGGCGCGGGTGAAAGGCTTTATCATAACGGACAATCCGAGCAAGGCCGGCTATGTTGTGCAGGTGACAACGCTGGCCGCCGGCGTGACCAGCCCCGACAACCTGCGCGATCTGGTGAACGCGGGCTATGGCGCTCCGTCAGATTTTTTTGGCGGCGGCGCGACGGCCCTGCTTGCCGATATCCTTCTGGCGCAGCGGCGCGTGCCTGTCTCCGGGCGAAAAAAATTGAAAAGCATTTCCAGCCGCAGCGCCGTGGCCAGCAGCCAGATGCGTCTCGGGTTGCTGGTGCGGCGTGAATTCAGGATGGACGCCGGCGTGCCCCAGGGATTCAAGGACGCGCTGGTGCGTGAGCTGGACGCGACCATCAGCGGGACGAACAGGGATCCGGCGAAATAACAGCCTCAAACAACGTGTAAAGACAACTATTGGCACTGTCTTTGCTATCCTCTTCGCATACGGCGAATGCCACAGGAGGATACGCCATGTCATTTTCTTCATTTCCGGTATCACCAGAGCAGACGCGTGAAAAGCAGACCTTTGTTCCGCGCCGTCCTTCACCCGGCGTCGGCACCGGCTTTGCGGCCCTGATGGCCGGTAAGAATATTCAGGCGCAAAAAGTGGACGCCGTTCCCGCAGCCACCCCCGCCGGCCCGTCAAAAGAAAACGGCAACGTAACGCTTTTGCGCGCGCCGATCCTTGCCGGGCGCGTTCCCTCAGATATGGCGCGCTCCATGCGCGGGGCAAAACAGGGCGGCGTTGAATCCCCCTTACCGGGTTTTTCCATAGACAGCTACATGCGGACCCGCATTGCTTCCCCCAGGGACAAGGTTGCGCCCAAAAAAGCGGAGCCCGCGCCCGAACCGTCGTGGGAGGAGAGTCTGGGCAGTCTTTCCGCCTCGTTTGAATCGGGTAGGGACGGCAGCGCGGCGATTGGCTATGACCGCGTCGGCGGCACTTCGTACGGCAAATATCAGATCGCCTCACGCGTGGGGGGAATGAAGGATTTCGTGATTTTTTTGGACGGCAACGCCCCGGACATCGCCAAACGCCTGCGTGGGGCCGGACCTGCGAACACGGGAAACCGCAGGGGGGAAATGCCCAGGGTCTGGCAGGCGATTGCCCGTGAGCAGCCGGAGCGTTTTGAAAAACTGCAGGAAGCCTTTATCCGTGAAAGCCATTACAAACCGGCCGTAAAGGCCATTGAAGAGCGCACGGCCCTCAAGGCCGCAAAGCTTTCGCCCGTCATGCGGGAAGTCATCTGGAGCACGGCCGTGCAGCACGGGCCGACGGGGGCGGCGCGAATTTTTGACAAGGCGGACAACATGAGCGGCAAACCTGCCGATCCGGGGTATGAGCGTAAGCTGATCCAGAATGTCTACGCCCTGCGCGCCGGGCAGTTTGGCTCATCTGACGAAAACATTCAGGTTGCTGTCGGCAGACGTTTTGTGCGCGAGAAAATGCTGGCCCTGAACATGCTGGACGGCGGCAGAAGCAGCGCATTGGCCTGATATGATGACGGCGGACACGCTTGTTCTTAATCTGACCCGTTTTGGCGATTTGCTGCAAAGTCAGGCCCTGATTCAGGATCTGCACGACAGCGGGCGCACCGTCGGGCTGGTCTGTCTGGAAAATTTCGCCCCTGCCCTGCCCTTGCTGCGTTGTGTGGACGCGGCCTGGCCTTTGCCCGCGGCCCGCCTTATGGCGGATATGGATGCGGACTGGCGGAACGCGGCGGGCCGCCTGTTGGATTTTGTCCGGCGCGTTCGGCGGCAGTCGCGCGCCAGATGGGTCATTAATCTGACGCCCACGCTGCCGGCCCGTTTGCTGACCCGGCTGCTTGCCCCGCCCAGGGCGGCTGTTTTGGGATTTGGGCTGGACGCGGAGGGGTTTGGCGTCAACGGCGGCGTATGGTCGTCATTTTTACGCGGCGCCACCGCGCGCCGCCTGAACACGCCGTTCAATCTGGTGGACATGTTCCGTATGGTGGGGGCGGGCGCCTGCGCTCCGGAAATCACCGGGCGCCCCGGCCGTTTTACTTTGCGGCAACCTTCCGGACAGGCTTTGTCCTATGCCGAAGGCCTGCTGGGCGGCGTTGTAAATACGGTGCCGGATATGCCCGGCATAGCGGGTTTTGTGGGTTTCCAGCTTGGGGCCAGCGAGGCGCGGCGGCAGTGGCCCGCGGAATATTTTGCCGCTCTGGGTGAACGCCTCTGGCGCGAGCAGGCCCTTTGTCCCGTACTGCTCGGCGCGCCTGTGGAAACAGCGCTTTACGAACAATATGCGCGTGTCGCCGGTAGCCCTTTTGTCAACGCCGTGGGCAAAACGGACATTCCGCAGCTTGCGGCCTTGTTGGGCAAATGCCGCATGCTTGTCACAAACGATACGGGAACCATGCATCTGGCGGCCGGTCTCGGTGTGCCGTGTCTGGCCATTTTTCTGGCTACCGCCCAGGCATGGGACACAAGCCCGTATCTTGCCGACTGCTGTTGCCTGGAGCCGGCCCTCGCCTGCCATCCCTGCGATTACAGTTGCCCCTGCCCGCATGAATTCAAATGTCTTCAGACCGTCAGCCCGCAAAGCGTCGGGGATTTGGTTTTGTCCCGGCTTTCCGGCCGGGGCTGGGAGGCGGGGATACGTCCTGACATGCGGGCGCGCGCATGGGTGACGAATGTGGACGCGTGGGGTTTTTCCGGGGTTCGCTGCCTTTCCGGCCATGAAACCGAAGACCGCAGTCTCTGGCTCGGACAGCAGCGCCTGTTCTGGCGTCAGATACTTGACGACCTGTCGGACGGCAGGGGTATGGGCAAGGGCGCGGTCTCTGACGAAGCGCCCCCCTATTCCGCCGCGTTTCGTGACGAGGTGGGATCAGCCCTTTCCGATGCCGCGCGATTGCTTGATCTGTTGGTCGAGCAGGGGCGCATGACCGGCAAAATCCCCAAGGCCGGCCAGTTGTTCTTACGCACCTGCGATCATGTGCAGCAAAGGTTGGACGCCTGCAAACCATTGTCTTCACTTGCCCATTTCTGGCGCGAGCTTCTTCAGGATCGCGGTGACCGCATGGAGGAGCTTTTGCGCTTTACGGCGCGACTGTCCGCCCATCTCGCGGCAGCGGCAGCCTTGCGCAGTAACGGCCGAAGCAACCGTTGAACAGCACTGATTTTTCCGAGATAGCATTTTTGGCACATCACTTGCATATCCCTCCGCAAAAGCGATAGTTCGCAAAATTTTTCCCGATGGGGAGTAAGGAGGATTCCATGATTATTGTTGACGGGTACAAAAGCGGCAAGGAAATTTCAAATTTTGTCAATCTGGAAGAAGTGTTGACCCATGTGATGGAAGACGAACGCATGGAGAACCGGGTTGTGACCGATGTTTTTGTGAACAACGAAAATTTTTCGGAAATATACCCGCATCAGGCTGAAGACATTACCTGCGATTCCATTTCCTCTGTTGAGGTGCGCTCTGTTCCCGCAACGGACATGGCGGTGGACATGGCGGCGGAGATGGGCAAGGTGGCCCTGATGCTCGGGAGCGGCGCAGGCCATGTGGCCCGTTTGTTCCGGGAAGCCTCCAATGCCGACGCGCTGGAACTTTTGCAGGACATGCTGGATGTGACCCGCGATTTTATGAGCATGCTCGGCGTGTTGCGCGCGAATTTCGCTGAGGGTCTTGATCAGGAATTTGGCCGGAAAGCTGAAAAGTTTTCCGATCTGCTTTCTGAAATGACCGAGCCTTTGGGCGATGAAGACTGGATTTTGCTGGCCGATTTGCTCGAATATGAATTTTTGCCCATGTGTGAAGATTGGAAAGTGATCAGTGAAAATCTGCACAAACACATGTCCCTAGTAGTCGCCCAGTAAGGGGGTGCGGTATGCGTCAGGGAATACGTCTTCTGGACAAGGCACTGGATATCGCTCATCAGGAAATGACGGCGCTTGAGGACGGCGATTACCGCAGGGCGGAAAAACTGGCCGAAAAGCGGGGCGGCATAATAGATGAGGCCTGGAACTTGCTGGAGGACGACGCCACTGACCAGTACAGGTCGCGCCTTGTCAGCCTTTCACAAATGCAGGAGTGCCTGACGTCCATGGCAAACGGCGCCCGGAGCGTTATTGTGGACAGCTTGCGGAAATCACGACTGGAAAGACGCCGCATGCACGGCTACCGTCAATCAGTGGGGCATGCTTTCCAGTAACGCGCATTGTGCCGTCCATATAGTGAAACAGGCAAAAAGCGGCGTCTTTCAAAGACGCCGTTTTTTGTATGGCGCGCCCGGCATGGCGCATACACCGGGGGGACGCAAAATTTCACGTTTTGCGTCGGCCATAGCGCGATTTTTTTTGGAAAAAAAAGCTTGCAATTTTTTAAAATATATTTATCATAAACCTAACAAGTTTAGTTGTATTATTTGTTACGAGGAAGTCTCAAGCGTAAAAGGGTTTTATTTTATGAATTATTTCACTTTCGTTGTTGTCCGAGATGTTTCCGGATGGGTGTTTCCCCGGCGCCGTCTTTGTTCCGCCTGCCCCTGTACAAAGGCCGGTTTCCGGAACGCGGCATCCCCTGACCTGATTTTGTCAGGTCCGCGCTGTCGCTGAGGGAATGTTCATTTTCAGAAATATGCAACAACAAGGTGAGCTGTCATGAAAAAGGTTATTCGCATCGCTCTGGTTCTGGCCGGGCTGGCTCTCGCGGCTCCGGCAATTTCTCCTGTCCGGGCGGCAGGGGTGGAAATCACCAACGTGTCCTATGACCCCACCAGGGAATTGTATGAAAAATACAATGCCGCCTTTCGGAAGTACTGGAAGGGCAAAAGCGGGCAGGACATCACCATTGTCCAGTCCCACGGGGGATCGGGCAAGCAGGCCAGAGCCGTGATTGAAGGCAATGAGGCCGACGTCGTCACTCTGGCTCTGGCCTATGACATTTCGGCCATTGAAAAAGCCGGTCTGATCAAGGCGGGCTGGCAGAAAAAGTTCCCTTCCAACAGTTCCCCGTACACCTCAACCATCGTTTTTCTCGTCCGCAACGGCAACCCCAAGAATCTTAAGGATTGGGGCGACCTGGCCCGTCAGGGCGTCGGCGTCATCACCCCCAATCCGAAAACGTCGGGTGGCGCACGTTGGAATTATCTGGCGGCGCTGGCCTGGGCGCATCGGGAATACAAAGGGAATGAAAAGGCCGTTACCGAGTATCTGGGCAAATTGTTCCGCAACGTGCTGGTTCTGGACACGGGCGCGCGCGGCTCCACCAACACCTTTGTCCAGAACGGACAGGGCGACGTGCTGCTGGCCTGGGAAAACGAGGCCTATCTCGCCATTGCCGAAAAACCCGGACAATTTGAAATCATAACCCCCTCCCTCAGCATTCTGGCGGAACCTCCCGTCGCCATTGTGGACGAAGTGGTGGACAAACGCAAAACGCGCGAAGTGGCGACGGAATATCTGAACTACCTGTATTCTGACGAAGGCCAGCGCATTGCCGGAAAGAACTACTATCGTCCGAGCAACCCCGGAATCATCAAGGAATTTACCAAGGTGTTTGACCTCAACGTCAAGCTGGTGACCATTGATGACCCGCTCTTTGGCGGATGGGAAAAGGTGCAGACGCTGCACTTCAAGGACGGCGGCGTGTTCGACCAGATATACAAACGCTAAATTGTTCCAGCGGCCGCCTTCTCCGATCACTCCCCCCGATCGGTCTGGAGGCGGCCGCCGGCAACCGCAGGCGCTGTTATGCAATTTCGTGCGAAAATGCGGAATATTCCGGGTTTCGGGCTGTCTCTCGGCGTGACGATGGCCTCGGTCAGTTTTATAGTTCTCATCCCGATGTTTTCCATTGTCATCCAGTCTTCCGACCTTGGGTGGGCAGGCTTCTGGCAGGCCATCTTTGACCCGAGGATACTGGCGAGCTACCGGGTAAGTTTTTTGTGCTCCTTTACAGCCGCCTTTCTCAACTGCTTCTTCGGGGTGATGCTGGCCTGGGTGCTGGTGCGCTATCGTTTCCCCGGACGGCGCATTCTGGACGGCATGATCGAACTGCCCTTTGCCCTGCCGACGGCCGTCGCGGGCATCGCCCTGACCGCCCTGTATTCCGACAAGGGCTGGATAGGCTCACTTTTCGCGGACATGGGCGTCAGGATAGCCTATACGCCCATAGGCATCATCATCGCCCTGACCTTCATAAGCATGCCCTTTATCGTGAGGGGCGTGCAGCCGGTTCTTGAACAACTGGACAGCATGTATGAGGAAGCGGGCCGCATGCTGGGGGCTTCGCGGCGGCAGATTTTTTTTCGCATAGTGCTGCCTGAAATTTTGCCCGCGCTGCTGACCGGCTTTGGTCTGGCCTTTGCCAGATCGCTTGGGGAATACGGCAGCGTGATCTTCATAGCCGGCAACATGCCCTTTGAAACGGAAATCGCGCCCCTGATGATCATGAGCAAGCTGGAGCAGTTCAATTACGGGGAGGCCACGGCTGTTGCCCTGGTAATGCTGATCGCCTCCTTTCTCATCATGCTCGGCATAAATACCGTTCAGTCGCGGGCGGCCCGCTACGTCAAAGAATAGAGAATGAAATCGGATGATTTCATTTTGAAAATACACTGAAGGACAAGTCATGGATTCGGACGTTTCAAAATGGGTTCCCCGCCTGCTGATAGCGGCAAGCGCGCTGTTTATCGCCGTGATGCTGGTGCTGCCGCTCATGGTCATACTGGCCGAAGCCTTCGGGGCCGGGTGGAAGCTGTATTGGCGGGCCGTCTCGGACACCTATGCCATGCGGGCCGCGCGACTCACCCTGACGGCGACCGTGGCCGCCGTCATTTTCAACACCGTTTTCGGCATCGCGGCCGCCTGGGTCGTGACCAGATTTTCTTTCAGGGGCAAGTCATTTCTCGTCACGCTGATTGATCTCCCCTTTGCCGTGTCTCCTGTGATAGCGGGCCTTGTCTTTGTTCTGACCTTCGGCCGCCTGAGTTATCTCCATCCCTTTTTGTCAGCGCACGACATCAAGGTTGTTTTCGCCACGCCGGGGATTATCCTCGTGACCCTGTTCGTCACCTTTCCCTTCGTCGCCAGAGAGGTCATCTCGGTGCTGGAAGCGCGGGGAAGCGATGAAGAGCACGCCGCCGCCCTGATGGGTGCGGGGCTGTTCACCATTTTCCGGCGGGTCACCTTCCCGCATATACGCTGGGCGCTCCTGTACAGCGTGATTTTGTGCGCGGCCAGGGCTATGGGCGAATTCGGGGCTGTTTCCGTTGTTTCCGGTCATCTGCGCGGCAAAACAAATTCCCTGCCGCTGCATGTGGAGATTCTATACAATGAATACCAGTTTACGGCGGCCTTTGCTGTTTCCTCCCTGCTGGTCGCGGCGGCGATCATCATTCTTGTCGCCCGTAATATTGTGGAATTTATAGCAAAAAAAGAGGACGAGGGCCATGTACGTTGAACTCGGGAACATCAACAAAACTTTCGGGAACTTCCAGGCCTCGCGCGATGTTTCCTTCAGTATCGACAGGGGCGTGCTGGCCGCTCTGCTCGGCCCCAGCGGAAGCGGCAAGACAACCATCCTGCGTATGATCGCGGGACTGGAAACCCCGGATTCCGGAGATATTTTTATTGAAGGCGTGCGCGTGAACGATGTGGTTCCGGGCAAGCGCGAGATAGGCTTCGTGTTTCAGAATTACGCGCTCTTCCGCTACATGACGGTGTTTGACAACATCGCCTTTGGCCTTGTCGTGCAGAAGAAAAGGCCAACGGTTATCCGTGAGCGTGTGGAAGAACTGCTTCAGTTGATCGGACTTGAGGGCATGGAAAAACGCTATCCGGCCCAACTCTCCGGCGGGCAGAAACAGCGCGTGGCCTTTGCGCGCGCCCTTGCGCCCAGGCCGCGCCTGCTGCTGCTGGATGAACCCTTCGCGGCCATAGACGCCAAGGTGCGGCGCGAGTTGCGCGCCTGGCTGCGGGGCATGATCACCAGGGTGGGGATCACCAGCATCTTTGTCACCCATGACCAGGATGAAGCCATTGAAGTGGCGGACGACATCATTGTCACCAACTGCGGCAGGGTAGAGCAGAAGGGCGCTCCCCTTGATTTGTACAGATCTCCGGCGACGCCGTTTGTTGCCGGTTTTATTGGAGATTCCGTGCCGGTTGCCGATTTTGGAACGTTGAAAGGCTTTGAAAACGTCTCCGCCTCCGGCGCGATCCGGCCGGAGTTCATTCAGGTTTTCGGCCCCGGCGAGCCTGCGCAGTATGAAAGCACGGTGGAAGAAGCCAGGGTGGAAAACATAGCCTTCAGAGGAGACGCCTTGCGGGTGGAGTTGACATGCAAGGATATTCCGCTCGTTGCCCGCTATTCGCTGGAGCAGAAGCCCCTTGCCGTTGGCGATACCGTCAGGCTTCTGATTTACCGGCTCTACGCCTTTGAAGAGGGGCGAACCCGCCTGTTGTACAACAATCGCCTGGAAGAGCAGCAGGGTTACTCATTTTCCATTTGAACGGAACTTGCGTTTATGCCGGTTCTGAACCGGACGGCGCGTTTGCCGGTTCGCCGTCATACAATTCGATAAGCTGGGCAGCGGCAACGGCATTGTTTATCGCGTCCCGCGCGGAGGCGGGCAGTTTGCGCAACTGGCGGGTGGCATTGGTGCTTATCCTGACTTCCATGTAAAATATGATTCAATTTTTCTTAGGAAGCGCTGATTAATTCGAGATCCCGGATACGCGTAATAATCATTTCGCTGAGTTATAATTATCCGGCGGCGTATTTGGCGAGTTGATCAGCCCTTCCCTTACTCTTTGTCAAATATTTTCTTACATAAGCCATAATCCACCACGCCCACGGCCGCATTTCTCCAAAAACGTGGAAAAGGTGTTTTTCAGGATACTCTTGTGCGCTATTGGTGATTTTTTATGCCGTTACTTCGCGTTCGGATGCCCTCCCTGTCGATTTTTTTTGATATACTGCGAATATGGAAAACGAATTAAAAAAACAAGCGGTCAGGCTGAGTCCAGACGTGCAGTATCAAATCCGAAAAAGCATAGTGCGTATGTCGAAACAGGGAAAAACGAACCCTGAAATCGCGCAAGCGCTTGACGTGAGCGAAAGACACGTCCGGAATGTAAAGAAACTCTATCGCGGCAAGGTTTAATCGGGGGAGCAATAATAACAAAAACTACCACCGTAAAACATTTGCAAATAATTTTTAGCCGACAACGGACGCGAACGCAAGAACTTTTTCCAGAATTTGATTTTCCTGCTTGACATCCATGCCAGCGGGGTATAAATAATCTTTCCCGCTGCGAAAGGGGCAGGGGGCGCGGCCGAATACCGGCGTATGCCGGGTGCCGCGGGTGGTTCATTGACAAGT
>JAISZT010000081.1 GCA_031284485.1 Desulfovibrio sp. | reverse complement strand
GGCTTCGGCCCCGGACTGTCGTCCATGATTGTCGAACTGACCGGCGCGCACGGTGACAGTCGCCGGGCTGTCCAAGATTTTTTTGCAATCGGTGTTTACCTTGCAAATCAGTCAGGGCGCGATTCAAAAGATCATCGACAGAGCCGGACAGGCTCTCACGCCACACTATGCGGAAATTAGAAAAGCCGTTCAATGCGCGCCGGTAAACCATGCCGACGAAACGACCTGGAAGCGTAAAAGCGTACTGGAATGGCTCTGGCTTTTGTGCAATACTACGGCGGCATACTTTCTTATCCACAAAAACCGCTCCGGCGAAGCTTTTGTGGAATATGTTTAATGCTCGCCTTGTGCGCCTCATTGGCCTGTACCAGGATCGGGAAGATGAGGCGGGTCAATTTGTAAGCCTTTTGCGCCGGGAAATGGAGCACTTTTGGCTCTTTCTGAAGGAGCAGGGAGTGGCGCCGACGAACAATCATGCGGAACGCACCTTGCGGTTTGCCGTACTGTGGCGCAAACGCAGTTTTGGAACTCACGTCGATAAAGGTGACCGTTTTGTTGAACACATTCTCAGTTTGCGCCAGACTTGCCGATTGCGGGGCAAAAGGGTATACCCAGTCCTCGTCGATGCCATGCAGGCCTTCCTGCGTGGAATTGAGCCCGACTTGGCATGGATTCATGATATAAAACTTGCTACCACCCCGTGAGCGCTTACGAACCAAGGTGTATTTCAGGATGCTGAAGCGTTGGAATGGATCATGCCTGTAACAGCGGGGATAATCGGCAGCTCATGGAAGAAATATCCTGCATCGTCATCATCTTCCTGCTCGTCGCCGCTTTTGGGGCGGGCTTTGTCGACAGCATAGCGGGCGGCGGCGGGCTTATCAGTCTTCCGGCCCTGCTTGTGGCCGGAACTCCCCCACACTTCGCCCTGGGCGTCAACAAGTGCATGTCAGGCTGCGGCACGGCGTTCGCCCTGCTGCTCTATGCCCGCGGCAAGTCCGTTGACTGGAGCGTCGCCCTGAAAGGCGTCCCCTTTTCCCTTCTGGGGGCGTATGCCGGCAGCCGGGCCGTCCTGCTGCTCAACCCGGAATTGCTCGGCAAAATCATTGTCCTGATTATCCCTTTTGCCGCCGCCCTGACCCTTTGGCGTAAAAAAGTCGCCGGGACGCGCCCCGCCCTTTCACCATCCGCACTTTTTGCGCGCATCGTTCTTGTCTGTTCGCTCACAGGGTTTTATGACGGCTTTCTCGGCCCCGGCACCGGCACATTTCTCTTGCTGGGCCTGCATTTTTTGCTCGGCATGGGCCTTGTGACGGCAAGCGGCACGACCAAAGCCGTCAATCTCGCCTCGAATCTTGGCGCGCTCATCGGCTTTCTTTTGAGCGGGCATGTGCTTTTCGCCCTCGGCCTGCCTATGGCGGCCGCCAACATAGGCGGCAACATTCTGGGCAGCCGCATGGCTATTGCCCGGGGGCCGGGCATCGTGCGCAAAATGCTGCTCGTCTCGCTGTCCCTGCTCCTGCTCACGCTCATCATTCGTTACTATGGATAGAGCGCACTGCCCGTCGGAGTGAAAGACGGAAAATAATTGAGGACGTGAAATGACAAAAAGAAAATTTCTGAAATGGGTTTTGGGGGGGATGACGGCGCTTCTGGCGCCGTCCGCCGGACTTGCTTTCGCCGCATTCAGGGAATTTGGTCATCTGCCGACCTCCGAAGATCTGGAACGGTACAAAAATCTGCCGTATTTTGTGAACGGCAGGTTCAAGGGAGCGGAAGACCTGCCTTTTTACGCCGCGCGCGTCAGGGGAGGCGGCGTGGGCTGGGCGCGGTTCGCCCTGCCCAATACGCACGCGCCCGCGTCCGCGTTGCCCAAAACGGTTCTTGACCGTTCGTCCTTTGCCGGCGTCCCTTCCGGTTTTGCCGCGTATTGGCTGGGGCATTCCACCCTGATCATGGAAATTGACGGAAAAAGGCTGCTGGTTGACCCTGTATTCGGCAATGCGGCGCCCGTGCCCGGAATAGTGCGCCGGTACGATGAGCCCCCACTGAAACGCGAACATTTGCCTCCTCTGGATTATGTTCTCATCACCCACGATCATTACGACCATCTGGAATATCCCACCATGCGGGCATTACGCGATACAAAAACGCGGTTTATCGTACCCCTGGGCGTGGACAGGCATCTGATGGAGTGGGGCATTCCCGCGGACAGAATTACCGCCCTGGGCTGGGGCGAATCCTGTCGGCAAAACGGTCTTGCCGTCACGGCGGAACCCACGATCCATTACGCGGGGCGAATCCCGAAAGACAGAAACTCCACGCTGTGGGCGTCATACGTGATCAAAGGACAAAGCCGCCGCCTGTTCATCAGCGGAGACACCGGCTATGGCGCGCACTTCAGGACGACAGGGGCGAAGCATGGCCCATTTGACGCGGCCTTCATCGAAATTGACGGCTGGAATCCGGGATGGCCGAAAACGCACCTGTTTCCGGAAGAAGTTATCAAGGCATATCGGGATCTGGGGGCGAAGTCCCTGATTCCTGTTCATTGGGGCGTTTTTGATCTGGCCCTGCACCCGTGGGATGAATCCATAACCATGCTTGCGGATTTGTCCGCAAAAGCCGGCGATGTGCGCCTGCAAACCCCGCTGCGGGGGGAAAAATTTGTCCCGGGCGAAACACAAACGCGCGAATGGTGGAAATTGTAGACGCGTAAAATATTTTCTTGCTTCCACAGTTTTGCATGGTCGGACTTCCCGGTTCACGCGTCGCCGTCAGGCAAAAACCCCGTGCTCGTATAAAATTTTGCAGCCTATGCCTATGAGGATTACGCCGCCCGCTATAATGGGCCGCGGCTATGGCGAAAATGGACACTAAAGACATGTACTGAAAATACCACTTTGCGGCATACGGACGCAAGCCTCACCGCAACTGGAAAGCGAAGGGCAGCAGCACCAGGGTGTTGACGGCAACGCCCTTGAGCTTGCCCGGCATAAACCGCATCTTCTGAGCGGCGCGCAGGGCGGCCTCCTCAAAGTAACCGGACGGATCGGCGGAGCGGATGACGCACGCTTTGGGCAGCCCTTCGGCGTCCACAACCAGTTCCACAATCGCCTTGCCCTGAATGTTCATGCGCTTGGCCCTGGCGGGGTATTCCGGCTCAACCCGGCGCACAATGGAAGGGCGCTGGTCCACACGATCCTGATCATAGGCGGAAAGACCACCGAACTGGCGCGGGCGCGGGCCTGCGTCCTGCATGGGCGCGGGGACGGGGGCCGGTGGCTTCGGCGCTGGCCGCGGTCTTACCGGCGGGCTTGTCTTTTTACTGCTGATGGTTTTGACGTCCGGTATTTTGGGCGGCTCCGGCTCCGGCGCGGACGGAGGCGGGGGAGGCGGAGCCGCCGGTTCGGGAAGGTTCTCGGGGGGCGGCGCGCTTTCCGGAGCGGCCGGTTGGGCGAATTCCGCCAGGGCGACATGGTAGACGCGCTCTGTTTGCGCGCGGTCGTCCGCGGAAAACAGGAAAATCATCCCCATGACGACGCCGTGCAGGCAAAGAGAGAAAAGAAGCGTCAGGCAGCGCGCGAGCGTCATTTCCGATCCGGCGCCCCGTCTGAGGCGACCTCGGGGCCGCTTGCCTGGACAAGAGGGGAGACAGGCGTGGAAACAGTGACCAGCCCCACGTTTTTGATCCCCGACCCGCGTATCCTGCCCATCACTTCCATCACAATGCCGTAGGGAACATTCTTGTCCGCGCGCACAAACAACTGGCGGTCAAGGTCGCCCATAACGCCCTGCAAGGCCGGGGCTAGGTCGTCCAGCGTTGTTTCGTATTCGTCCAGAAAAAGCGCCCCGCTGTCCCTGACCGTAAGGATCAGGTGGTCGTTTTCCGTGGGCAGGGTTTCCGATTCCCGCACCTTTGGCAGGGCGACATCCAGCCCCTCGGTCATCATGGGGACGGTGACCATGAAGATAATGAGCAGAACAAGCATCACGTCCACAAAGGGCGTGACGTTGATTTCCGAAACAAAGTCGTCATCGGGTTTTGCCGCGGCCATAATCTACCTCACTCCGGCAAAGCGGATCCCGTCGGGATGCCGTGCCGCTTCATGCTGCATGCGGTTCAAAAGCTGTCCGGCGAAAATGATGCACGATCCTTCAACAGTCCTGAGTTTCGCCCGGAATATGTTGTAGCCGCAGGTGGCCGGGATGGCGACAAACAGCCCCACAGCCGTGGCGATAAGCGCTTCGGCGATGCCGGGGGCCACAGTGGCGATGGAAACGCTTTTCATGTGGGCGATGGAATGGAAGGAATACATGATGCCCCACACCGTGCCGAAAAGGCCGATAAAAGGGGCCGTGTTGGCGGTTGTGGCCAGCATGGCCAGGGAAGACTTCAAACGCGCGATCTCTTCGTCAACGCCGAAGCGCAGGGCGCGGCGGACGTTGTCGTTCAGAAGTTTTTCCGTATCGCCGGTTCTGGTGATGCGGTTGAATTCACGAACGGCGCGACAGGTGATGCCGAACAGGGGGGATTTTCTGTTTTTTTCCAGTTCGGTCAGGGAAATATCCAGCGTGTCCGCGCTGTCGAAAAGGTCAAGCCCGCCGAAGGCGAGGCGTTGGGCGGAGCGCAGGCTCAGCCACTTGCCGGCCATGAATGCCCAGCTTGCGATGGACATGAAAAGCAGAAGCGCCAGCACGCATTTGGATATGACGGTGGCATGGAGAATCGCGTCGAGTATTGAATCCATAGAGGCTCCTTTTCTGACTCCAATATTGGAAATGACAATCAAAATCAAATTTTTGCCGCGCGCGTTTTTTTTGTCTCGCAGACAGTCTATTATTTTGTATTATCAGTATGTTATGTACAGCAAGGCGGTTGTAACCCTAAAATATTTTCCCGTTTTGAGCAAAAAAACTCCCTTTCAGGCTACTTTTTGAATTTGAAATTCATTATCAGAAATATCTTATCAACACAAATTACTGGAGGAAGGTATGCCGTTCAAATGTTCTTTCCCCATTGCGGGAATTATCGCTTTGCTTCTCCTGTTCAGCGGGTCGGCCTCCGCCGCGGAAACTCCCGCGCAGGGCGTTTCCGCGCCGCATACCCTGCCCACCGTGACGGTGACGGCGCAAAAACGCGAGGAAAATGTGCAGCAGGTGCCGGAATCCGTCGGAGTTATCTCGGATACGGTTCTGGAGGAAAAACGCATTCAGGAATTCCTGGATTTGTCCCAAAAGGTGCCCAATCTCAATATTGCCACTTCCGGCGGGCCGGCCACCTATACGTACATCGGCATAAGAGGCCGGACAAACGACTCCGGGGACGTGGAGCCGCCGGTCACCGTGCTGGTGGACGGCGTGCCCTACGACGACTTTCAATCCATGTCCGCCCTGCCGCTATTTGACGTGGAACGCGTGGAGGTGCTGCGCGGGCCGCAGTCCACCATGTACGGCATGAACAGCGAGGCCGGGGTCATCAACATCGTGACCAAGCAGCCCGGCAAGACGCTGCGGGCCATGCTCGGCGGCAACCTGACCACGGGCCTGAACACGGAAACAAGCTGGAGCCTGCGCGGCTCGGTCAGCGGCCCGGTGGTTGAAGACGTGCTTTCCCTGGGCCTTGCCTTTACCGGAAGCCGCGCCGGCAGTTACATCGATAACAAGGGCACAGGGAGCGAACACTATGGAAAATCGGACATAGGCGCATTCCGCCTTTCCGCCGTGTTCACGCCCACGGACATCTTCGACGCCACGCTGCATTTCGGCTATTCCCACGTTGAAGCGGACAACGGCTACATCGCCCTGCCCGCAACCGACGCCGCCGCCCGCACCATCGGGTGGAGCGAACGGAAAAAATACCGCGCCAATATAGACTACGATGAAAAAAGCCGGGTGGACACCACCACGGCCGACCTGCACATGCGTCTGAAAACCGCCTATGCCGACATCATTTCCGTCAGCGCCCTGCGCTACAGCAATCAGTACTATGGCACGGACTTCGACCTGGGCATGCCTTTCCCTCCCCCCTATCCGCCCGGCATGGGCCAGTTCGGCACCGTGGACAATTCCTTCAGAACGTTCACCCAGGAACTGCGGGTGCAGTCGCCGAAAGACGACAATTCGCCCTTTGAATGGCTGGCCGGAATCTTTTTCCATGATTTTGAACGCAAAAGCGATATGCGGATGGGCATGACCATGTTCGGGAAGGAGATGCCCGGTACACGGGCGCCTGTCGTTGACGGCACATTGTGGGGAAAAAGCCTCGCGCTCTTCGGCCAGGGAACCTACCGTTTTTTTGACAAAAAACTGGGCCTGACGGTCGGGCTGCGCCAGGAGTGGACGGAACGCGAATTTGAAGACCGCCTGTACCTGAGGGGCGATAAAATACGTAATTACGACGCGCAGTTTTTGCCCAAATTCAGCCTGGACTACCGCATCACGCCGGAGAACATGGTCTACGCCACCGTGGCCATGGGCTGGCGTCCGGGGGGCGTATACAACATGTCGACGTGGGGGATGGGAGGAATGCCGATCCCCCTGTCAAAAGACGCCGTCAAGTTTGACAAGGAAACAAGCTGGACTTACGAAATCGGCACAAAGAACGAATTTTTCGACAAACGCCTTCAACTCAACGCGGCCCTTTTCTATTCCGTGTACAAGGATTACCAGGATATCGTCTATGTCACTCCGATGAGCACCTTTCTGCGCAACGCGGACGAAGCGCGCATGTACGGCTTTGAAGTGGATGCCGAAGGGCGCATCACGGACAGCCTGACCGCCAGTCTGGCCTTCGGCTATGTCCATGCGCGGTATGAGACGTACAAAGACGACTTCAACGACTTTTCCGGCCGCACGGTTATCGGCGTGCCTAATTTCAACGGGAGTTTCGCCCTCAAGTATTCCTTCCTGGACGGCTTTTATGTGCGCCCGGAGGTCAGGCTGACCGGCGATACCTATTGGGACAGGAATAACGACAACAAACAGGAGCCGTACCTGACCCTGCACGCCCGGGCCGGCTACGCGGCGGACAAGTGGGAAGTCTATATCTACGGGGACAACCTGACGAACCAGTACGCCTTTACAAGAGCCATGCCCATGGTGGGGGACGGTTCCGGAATGTTCGGTTCACCCATCAGACCCCTGGAAGTCGGGATCGGCTTCAACATAAACTTCTAAACCTTCAGAGCACAAGCAAATCCGGCATCGGAAGAAATTCCGGTGCCGGACAAGGCAAAAAGATTTACGGGCAAAATGTCAGGCGGCCGACAGAGCGGTCAGCACAGACTGCGCCCAGGCGTCCACATCATCATCGGCATTGCCCGGATCCCCGTCAATCTTCAGTTTTTCGACGATATTGACCGCGCCGAGTTTTTCCAGTTGCTCCTCAATAACGTCCACCGCCCCGCAAAAATGGGGATAGGAACTGTCGCCGCAACCAAAGCAGGCCGTCATGCAGCCCTTTGCCCCTATGCGTTCAAAAGCCTCAAGCAGGGGTTCGAAATCGCTCTGCACCTCTATGTCGTCATCCCCCCAGGTCGAGCAGCCGAAAAGGACGCAATCATGCCCCCGGCACAGATTGTCCGCTTTTTTGACGCCGGCCACGTCCTGTACAGTCACCGCGTGCCCGCCGTCGCGCAGGATTTTTTCGACGCGTTCAGCCACCGACGCCGTATTCCCCGTTGTTGATCCGTAAACAATTAACACGTCAGCCATGTTCAGCACTCCTTGCCTGTGGTTGTCCATTTTCAAGCGCCGTGGAAAATCCCGGCGCGCGCCCATTCTATCGAAAAAGATTTTCAATTTCAATAAAATTCCCTCTGATTGCGCCGATTATTATCTTCTTCGGAACATTTTGGCGGCAATGAAAGACGCGACGAAAATCGCCCTACCCGGCGCATTACAATTCGACAAGCATAGGGCGTACGCATAGGGGGTTGACTGCCGTTTCAGACGCCCAGCGTCCACCCGCCTGCCCTCTGCTGCAAATCCCAGAGTCGGGCATACAGGCCCCCGGCCGCCAGAAGCTCCCCGTGCGTGCCCTGCTCCGCTATTCTTCCCTTGTCCAGCACGATGATGCGGTCGGCGTACACGACGGTCTTCAGCCGATGGGCGACCATGACAACGGTTCTGCCCCGGATCAGAGCGCCGATCGCCCGCTGCACGTCCGCCTCGTTTTCGGGATCAAGGGAAGCGGTGGCCTCGTCCAGCAAAATAACGGGCGCGTCCTTCAAAATAGCCCGGGCAATGGAAACGCGCTGTTTCTCCCCGCCGGAGAGCGTGGAGCCGCCTTCGCCGACCATGGTGTCGTACCCCTTCGGCAGGGCCGCGATGAACTCATGGCAGCAGGCGGCTTTGGCGGCCTCCTCAATTTCCTCCCGCGTGGCCTCCTGTTTGCCGTAGCGGATGTTGTTGCCTATGGTGTCCTGAAAAAGATACACATCCTGAAACACCATGGAGATATTCTTCAGCAGCTTTTCGGGGTCAATTTCCCTTTCGTCCACGCCGCCGAAGAGCACGCGCCCTCCCTGCGGGTCATAAAAACGGGCGATCAGCCGGAGAACGGTGCTTTTTCCGCTGCCGGACGGCCCGACAATGGCGGTGAGGCCGCCTGTCCGCAAGGACAGGGAAACATCCTTCAGCACCGGTCTTGCCCCGTACCCGAACGAAACCTTGTCAAACGCGATGTCGTGCGCTTCAGGCGCGTCCCCATCCCCGGCCATGACCGGCTGGTCCATGATACCCATGATTCTTTCGCCGGACAGGGCGATGTATTTGAACTCCGCCCAGCGCATGAGGGCCGCTGAAACCGGGTCGAACACCCTTGTGCCCACCAGCAGAAACAGGGCGAAAACCGGCACCGTGAGGCTGCCGCCCACAATCAGGTACACGCCGGCTATGGTCATCCAGGTCAGCCCGCTCTTGACGCCGGCAATGGCGATCAGGTAAAACGGCCCCATCGCGCCTTCAACCTTGATGCTGTTTTTCATGTAGAGATGTATCGCGCGTTCCAGCCGCCCGAAATTCGCGCCCTGCAGGTGGTGGGACTTGATGACCTCCATCCCGTTTATGTATTCGCCGAAGCGGTTTGTCATATCGGTGCGGGATTTCAGATAGGCCTTGCCCATGCGCCTTTCCAGGCTGGAAATCAGCCACAGGAACAGCAGCGAGCAGGGCAGCGCGACGAACATGGCGACAGCCATGCGCCAGTCAATAAACAAAAAGCAGACGAAGGTGAGAACAGGGGTTATGACGCCGCTCACCAACTGGCCGAGCACGTGTGAAACGGCATTTTCCAGTTGCGTGAAATCACTCATCAACGCGTTGCCGATCTCGCCCGGATCCTTGCCGGCAAGAAAGCCGAGGGGGAGTTTGCGCAGGTGCTCCGCCAGGGCGGCGCGGCCGACGGCGGAGTTTTCATAGGCCCTCCGGTGCGTTGCGCGAAAGGCGAATCTTTCCCCCACGAACAGCGCGGCGAGGGAAAGAAGCATCAGGCCGCACAGGATCCACAGCGTTTTCCAGTCATGCGCCTCGCCGGGAGAGACGTACTGCCCGTAAAGGACGCTGATCACAAGGGCCATAAAGCCGCCGGGGAAGAGGTTGCAGATGTCGGCGACAAGCGCCCCGACAATGGGCCTGATCAGGCTTTTCGGCTTGCCGGCGCTGATGTTGTACAGTTTTCCGGTCATTGCGCCGCCTCCTTCCTTATTTTCCAGTCCGACGCGCTTTGATGGGCGTTCCACATTTTCGCGTACAGCCCGCCGGCTTCAAGCAGGCGGGCGTGATCTCCCGTTTCCGCGATCGCCCCGTTTTGCAGAACAATGATCTTGTCGGCCTCCCTGATCGTGGAAAGCCGGTGCGCGATGATGATGACGGTTTTTCCCTTCAGCAGTATGGAGAGCGCCTGCTGCATGAGGTATTCGTTTTCCGGGTCGGCGTAGGCCGTGGCCTCGTCCAGCACGAGGACGGGCGCGTTTTTCAGTATCGCCCGCGCCACGCACACCCGCTGCTCCTCCCCACCGGAAAGGTACACGCCGCCTTCGCCGATGAGCGTGTCATAGCCGTCGGGAAGCCCTTCGATAAATTCGCGGCATTGCGCGGCCCCGGCGGCGGCGTATACATCTTCCTTTGTCGCGGAAGGCTTGCCGACGAGGATATTGTTGTAAATGCTGTCCGAAAACAGAAAGGCGTCCTGAAAGACAAAGGAAACCGTGTTCATCAGCGTTTCCGTGGGAATATCCCGGACGTCCGCCCCGCCGATGGAGACGGCCCCGCTTTGAATGTCCCAGAAACGGGGCAGCAGTTGGGCGATGGTGGTCTTTCCGGAGCCGGACGGCCCCACAAGCGCGGTTATTGTGTTTTGCCCGGCCGTGAAGCTGACATCGCGCAAAACTTCCGGGCCGCCGCCTTCAGCGTCATATGAAAAAGACACCCGGTCAAAGCGTATGTCAAAACCCCGCGGCGGCTTGCCGTTTTCCGTTTCGCGCAGGGGGGGCTGCGTGAGCATGGCGTCAATGCGCTTGACGCCTTCGGTAATCATTGTGAGGTGCCCCGCCAGCATGATGAGCTTGATCAAGGGCACGGAAACGCCGGGCGCGAACACGAGAAAAAGCATCAGCACGGCGGCGAAGGCGATGTTTTCCGGATTCCTGCTCAAAAGAAACAGCCCGACGGGCAGAATAAAGGAAGCAAGCGACACCAGCAGCACCTTGAACGTCACGTAGCCGTTTTGCAGGTTGTCCGTGAAGCGGAGGCAAAAATCCCGGTACCTGAGCATGTCCCCATGAAAACGCCGGAAGGAAAACACCGTCTGCCCGAACACCTTGACGGACGGCATTCCCCGGACATACTGCACGGAGGACGAACCGATTTCCTCCAGGGCGTCGAAATAGGCGACGGTGGCCTTTTTGGCCTCCTTGCCCACCATCATGGCGTACTGCGCGGCGAACCCGATGAGGATGGGAATAATGGCCGCGAGCGTCAGCCAGACATCCAGCAGAAACATGGCCGCGATCATGACCAGCAGCATGGCGGCCGCGTTCACCAGATCCGGGAGCTGATGCGCGATGAACAGTTCAATTTTTTCCACATCCAGCTCGGCTATCTTCTTGATCTTGCCGGAGGAATTTTTGTCGAAAAACCCCAGGGGCAGTCTGCCGATATGATCCGCCAGCCGCACGCGAATGCCGTAAAGTATCCTGAAGGCCGCCACATGCGAGCACATGCCCCCGGCATACATAAAAGCGTAGCCCGCCAAAAGCGACACAAGGCCCGCAGTCGCCCAGCGGATCATGGCCTCGCCGTCCAGCGGGGCCACGCCCGTCGCGTTGCGCAGCAGTTCCAGCAGCACAAGGTAGACGGAAAAATACGGTCCCAGCAGCGCGATGACGCTGATCGTGGACAGCAGGGACGACAGAATCAGCAGCGTTTTTTTCTCGCCGGCCAGTTCCAGCAGTCTGGCGATACCGGTTTTTTGTCCGACAGTGGTTGACAATATCTCTACCTCCCTATGCTCTGACCACGCGCCGACGCGCGTTTTTCAATATCTCGCCGGGCGTCATCCCGAATTCGTTGCGGAACGCGGCGATAAAATGGCTTATGTTGCTGTACCCGACGGCATTGGCGACAATATTCACCGACGTGTCAGAATCGCGCAGCAAAGCGCGCGCGTGGCGCATGCGCTCTTTTCGCAACAATCCGTACACCGTGTTGCCGAAATAACCGGTAAAGCCTTTTTTCAATTTGAATTCATTCAATCCGCATAATGAGGAAAGCTCATGTATGCATGGAGGGCTGAAAATATTGTCGGCAAGTATCTTCCGCGCCGCGTGCAATTTTTCAATGTCGGATCTCGTCAACACGGAACCTATATCCTTTTTTGACGTTATTTTATTGATATGCAACGACAAAAACTCAAGAACCTTTCCTTCTATAAACAAGGATCTGCACATGCCGTCCATGGGGCAGGCAATGATCTGTGTGGCTACAGTCCGCAGCGGCGGCGACAGTTTCGACATCTTGTACAGGTGAATTCCCTTTCTGATTTTTGTCATTTCATCAAGGCACGCCGCGGGCAGATCGCTTGACGGCAATATCTCCTCCAGAATGGAGGGGGAAAGAGTTACGCTGACAAAACGATAAGGATCCCCGGCGTACATGCGCGCGCTCCCTTCGCAGTCACGGCCGGAAAAAACGAGAGCGCAGGGGTGGACGCTCACCGCGGGCGTTTTTCGCTTGCCGCCCGAAAAGGGCGAAAGGGAATATTCCATATATCCCGACAGAAGCGTGGAAAACGCCAGCCCCCCTTCGCCGATGCTGAACCGCCCGGTAAAATCGTCGGTGAAACTCGCGTCGCCCCAGAAAAGGGCCATTCCCTGCCTCGGATATTCCAGATGAAATTGCATGGGAAAAAGCCCTTCGGGAAGTTCAATGGAATACTTGTCGCCGCTGTGCATTGTTTTACCCGTTTATCTCGTCCCATACGGGCTTGCGGCGTCTTCTCCTCCCGCTCCCCGCGGCAGGACAAAGCGCGATACAAGCAGCAAGGCGAAAAATTCCGCCGCTATGCCGGCAATGAGGATGTTTGTATAGCCGACGCTTCCGGCAACAACAATGCTCAAGCCTCCGGAGATGTATTGTATTGCCGTCAGCGCGCAAAACTGCACTGTGTAGTCCGTGGCCGGGCTTTCAGGAGAAGCGTGGTCAAGCATCAGGGTCGGCAGCAGAACCATGGCCGGAGACATGCCCGCGAAATAGGACAATATCAGTATCTGTAAGGGCAGAGAGCCGATTTCCACAGAGGACGACACAGCCATGACGCATAAACTGCTGATGACGCACGCGGACGTTGTCCACAGCATGCGTTTCCGGCCCAGGGATTTGACGAGTCTTCCGGACAGGACAGCCCCGGCCATGCCGACCAGCGAGCCTGCGATATTGACCGTAAACCCTATGCGTCCCACAGACCAGCCGCAATCCGCGAGCATGGGGGGGATGATGCCCCAGACCATGCCTATCCCCAGCGCGTAACAGGCCAGCAGCAGCAGCCAGCACGCGTGTCCCTCTTCTTTCCAGAAGGTGACAATGCGCTTCATACCGCCGGAAAGACGAATAAGGGAAGTGTGGGCAGGCTCACTGAAAACCAGCAATTGTATGAAACAGAGCGCGACCGTGCCCGCCAGCAGCCAGGAGCAGCCCCTCCAGCCCACATAGGGGTAGGCCATAAGAACAAGCCCGCCGCCGATGATGTTCCCCAGCAGGCCGCCCGCCGTCTGCACGCTGCTGCCGAGCGCGCGTTCCGAGGGCAGCAGAAGGGTATAGGCCAGGGCGTCCGACGCGATATCCTGGGTGGCGGAAAACAGGGAGTGCAGCAGGCCGAGCGCGATGATCAGGTAAAATTGATCCGGCAGCCTGCATTGCCCGATGAGAGGCAGCACCGCCAGCATCCCGCCCTGCGTCAGCAGCAGCCATGCCCGGTAATGCCCGTGAACCCCGAAGCTGACGCTGTCCACCAGCGGCGCCCAGAGGAATTTGACGATCCAGAATATCCCGAGCAGGTACACCAGCCCGAGTTGCTCAAGGGGCGCGCCGTGGCCGCGCATTATCACCGGCAATGAGATGAGCAGAAAACCCTGCCCGACGTACTGGGTCATATACAGGCTCGCCAGCAAGGCCCAGCGCGCCCTTGTCATTTTGCTGCGGGGAAGCGGCACGGCGTTCACCCTTTTTCCGGGCCGAAGGCCCGCGTCAGCCGCAGCAGCACCGGCGTGACGAAGAAGTCGGCGAGCATGGCCGCGATTGCCCCGATTCCTATAAGAAAGCCCATGTGTATGAAAACCTTGTCGTCCGCGGTCAGATACGGGGAAAAGGCCAGGGTGAGGATGACCGTTGTGAGAAATATGGCCTTGCCGACGGAGACAAACGTCCGCCGCACGCTTTCCGGGTAGCTGGCCGTGCGCGTGAACTCCATGCCGCCGTGGTTGATGAAATGGATGGTGTCGTCCACCGCCAGGCCCAGCAGCATGGGAACAATGGTCACTGTCATTATGTCCAGGGGTATGTCCATGAACCCCATGATTCCGCTTAAGGCGAGCGCGGGAGCGGCGTTGGGGATCATGGCGATCAGGCCGGTGCGCAGGCTGCCGAAGGCCGCGGCCATAATGATGACTATGGTGACAAGCGCGGTGAAAAATGACTGTATCTGTCCCCAGGTGATGTAGTCCATCATGACGGTGAACTGGGGCAGCGCGCCCGTCAGAATGATGTTCGCTCCGGGAAAAAGCCCGGCGGCCTTTTGACGGATTTTTTCCAGCTCCCGCATGATCTCGGCGGAATTGTAGTCGTCCACCTCAATCTGCATACGCAGGCGCTGATAATCGTAATCCACCCATTTTTCCGCCTCCGCGCCGCCGGCGTTTTCATAAAGCAGCAGAAGCTGGGCCGTTTCTTCGCGGGTCGCGGGCAGCCTGTTGTATGCGGCATCCCCGTCGTTCAGCACCTGGTTCATGTCCTCTATGATATCCACCAGAGAACTGATGCGTTTGGTCAGGGGGAATGCCAGAATTTCCTCTCCGAGCATTTTGAATTTTTTCAGATTGTCCGGATTTTTCGCCTGATCCGGCTCGGGAAATTCCACCGCGACCCCGTAGGAATAGAGAGAACCGACGGCCGACTCTCCGATATTGATCATGCGGGCCACATAGGAAACGCCGGCGCCGACGGTGCGGCGCATGTCAAAGGAAACTTCAAGGCGGGCAAGGCCGGCCATGCACAGCGCGAACAGCAGGGCGAACACGGTCAGCGTCAATTTTGGGCGGTTCAGCACCCGTGAGCCGAACCTGTCCAGAAAGTTCTCGGCCCACCCTCCCCTTTTCTCCTCGGGAAGAGGGGCGCGGTCTTTGCCGAAACTCAGAAACACGGGCAACAGGACATAGACCAGCAGCCAGGTGACGCCCACAAGCAGGGCCGAGGTGACGCCCACCCAGCGGATGGGCCGCAGGGGTATGGTGAGAAAGGACAACATGCCCGCCATGGTCGTCAGGCTGCTGAACATCAGGGACCAGCCGGCTTCTTCGGCCGCGAACAGGACGGAATTTCGCCGTTTTCCGGTGCGGTTGAATTCCCTTCGGAAAAAATCCAGGATGTGGATGGAGTAGCATGTCGCCATGGCAAGAGTGAGGAAGATGGGCAGAAACATCGTCACCGGATCCATGCTGACGCGCAGATGCCCCTGGACGCCGAGCACAAGAAGCAGGGCGCATATTGTTGTTGCCAGAGGGAAGAAAATGCCCCGCGCGCTGCGCAGGCCGATCCACAGGGTAATGGTGATGACAAGAAGGCTCATGCCTATGAGGCGCGGCGTCACCTCGGCGAAATAAATTCTCTTGTCCACATCTATCACCGGCAGGCCGGTGCATTGCGGGTGGAGCGGCCGGTACTTTTCCTGTCCGGCAATCTCCAGCACGGCGCCGCCGATCCGCTGGTCAACGGGCAGCGCGTGTTCCGCCGCCTCCGGGCCGGGCGACTTCAGGCGCAGGACAAGCCAGGCTTCCCGCCCGTCTTCGGAGAGCAGGCGGTTTCTGAACATGGGTTTGGACAGCACACGCTCCTTTATGCGGGCAAGCGAAGCGGCGTCGCGGGGGATATCCTCAATATTTTCGGGAACCAGCTTGAGTATTTCAAGGCCGCCTTCCACGCCCGCGGTAAACTCGAAATCCGTTATGGAGAGCACGTCGTCGGCGTAGGGCACCTTGCGCTTCAACTCGTCGCCAAGCTCGCGGATCAGGGTGAGGTTTTCCGGCGTGACAATGTTGTCCGCCCGGAGAAAGACGGCGCAGAAATCGTCCTTGCCGAATATTTCCTCAAAGCGTTCCTTGGCCGCCAGAGCCGCGTCGCCCTCCAGAAACCAGCTTTCCTGGCTGGTGTCCTGGCGCAGATGCGGCAGGCCGGCGGCCGCGCCGGCAGTGAACAGCAGGCAGCCGACAATGCAGGCTACGCGGAAGCGGAGAATCACTTCCGTTACGCGTCTGAAATATGTGTTTATCTTGAGTACGTTGAGCATATGTGTTCCCCGGTTTCAGATTTGTTGTTCCGCGCCGCTAAAAACTGTATTTCAGTTTGAACCAGATCTGGGAGTTGTTCTCGTACATGCCGAACTGCCCGTTCTTTCCGCTGAAAATGTCCACTCCCGCGCTGGCGAAAAATCCGTTCGCAATCTCGTATTCCACCTTGCCGCGGTTGAAGAACTCCCCGTCGTTCAGGTCGTAGTACAGCATGTTTGAAACGGTAAGCATCTGGTTAAACAGCTTTTTTGAAATATTTACCGTGGCGAGGGAATCGTTTTCCTCCGCGCCGAGACAGCGCTGGTAGCCGAATATTTTTTCGTTCAGAATCTGCGCGGAGATCGTCCAGTCGTCGCCGGGCGTCCAGTCAACGCCGAGCAGCCATTTGAGGGAGTCTTTCGGCGGGGGGTTGCGGTCAAGCGCGGTCGTTTCGCGGTATCTTCCCACAAAATACGCGGCCTCCCCCCTGAAGACGAAATCCGACCACGGCCGGGAAAATTCCAGGCCGTATATGGTCATGCGGTGATGCTCCGGGCGCAGGCGGACTTCCGGCACGCCGGAGGCCCGGGAAACGGCGCGGCGTCTTGCCGGCATGTCGTCCCAGGTATAAAAGGCGGAAGCCGCCACATCCATGCCGGAAAAATAGCCCGACAGTTTTACGGCCGCCTCGCTGTTTTCCAGAGAGGGGGACGGCTCGCGCGCGTCGTCGCTGTACATGCGCACGCCGGGCGGCGGCTGCGAGGAGACGGCCCAGGGGTTGTCTTTTTCCGGCAGTTTGGCTTTCCGGAAAACCGGAATCCATATCAGTTCAAGGTTTACCACCTCGCCGAGCAGGCGCAGTTTGGCCGCCTCCACGGGCTGGCGGATTTCATCCAGATCACGCGTCATGGATTCGGTATAGTCCGGCGGAGAAATGTTGTCCGTCACCTGCACGCCGTCCGCCTTTCCCCAAATAATGATTTGACGGCCGACGCGGATGTCCCAGCGCGTGTCCACATGTTCCAGCCACAATTCATGCGGTTCAACCCCTGTTTCAGAATCAATTTCCCAATTCTTTTCCGCGTCGGCCGAGGCAAAGCCGTAAAGCCACCCCATGTCCGCCGCCAGTTCAAGCCGCAGGCGCAGGCGGGATGTCACCGGATCATGGGGAGCGCGGATACGCATGGAATGGATGCCTTCCAGCCAGCCTGAAACCTTGAACCGTTTCCAAAAGGAAGCGTCGTCCTGTTCCCTGTCGACCGCTTTTTCGCTATACGTCGCCATTTCGCCCGTCGTTGCCGCCAACGCCGCGTTCTGCCAGAGAAAAAAAAACAGAAAGAGACAAACGCTCCCTCCGGCACGGCGCATTATTGAATTCTTCCCCTTTGCAGCGTCGCCACGGTGAACAGGGAATCGTTCAGCCCGGTGTTGTAACGCATGGAGCCGATGCGCATTTCCGTCTTGTGCCCTGTCGCGGCATTGGCCATTTCACATACGTAAATGGCGGAAAATCCGTTCTGGGTATGAATGTCGGTGGCCTCGAAAGTCTTTAACAGGCCGTCCTTGTCAAAATATTCGGCCTTTATGACAAGAAGGTATTCCTTGCTTACCCATGCCGTGCGCAGCGTATAGCTTTCCGACCGGTCAACCGGGACGCACTCTATTTTCCAGCAATCAAGCCCCCTGACCTTTTCTTCCTTCAGGAGACGCTGTTTGTCCTTTTCCGGATGCCGCCTGCCGATGTCGTCATAGGTGAAATCCGAACCCATGAAATACTCGTTCCGGGAAGCGCCGCTGATGCGGCGGTCTTTCCTCATGGCGGGCATGTACAGCCACTTGTCGTCTTCCCTGCCGGGACTTTCATATTCCCAGGAGAGGTACATCGTGCCTTTGACGTCGGCGGGATCAAGAAAAATCATGATCCCTTTCCTGTCCTGACCGTAATTTTTGGAATAGCTTTCCATGGCGCGTATGCGCTGCCGCCCCTGTTTGTTCGTGAGCGTCATGGTTATGGTGGAGCGGCGGTCGTCGCCTTCGTCGCGGTTATAGACGCGCGTCATGATTTCCCGGCCCGACAGTTCTGATGTTTGGCCCGATGTTGGGGCGGCGGCGTCCGACGCGCCCGCCGCCGCGCAGAACAGCAAGAGGGCGAGAAGGCCCGATACGGTATTTTTCATGTTCCCTCCCGATATTGTTGATTTTCAGCCGGACCGCGCCTGAACTTCCAGCCCCCGGCGCGTTGCTGCTCATTCCACAGGCGGGCGTACAGCCCGTTCAGGCGCAGCAGCTCGGCATGCTTGCCCTGTTCGCAAACACGCCCCTTGTCCAGCACCAGTATCTGATCCGCCCCGGCAACGGTTTTCAGCCTGTGGGCGATGACCAGCACGGTTTTGCTGCGGATGAGCGCGCTGATGGCGCGCTGGACGGAGAGTTCGTTTTCAGGGTCAAGGGACGCGGTCGCCTCGTCCAGAATGACGATGGGCGCGTTTTTGAGAAGCGCTCTGGCGATGGAAATGCGCTGGCGTTCCCCGCCGGAAAGCCTGACGCCGCCCTCGCCGGCCTGTGTTTCGTACCCCTGCTCCATCTGTTCGATGAATTCATGGCATTGCGCCGTTTGCGCGGCGGCGACGACTTCCCCGCGCGTGGCGTCCTTTTTGCCCACCCGGATATTGTTGAAAATGCTGTCCTGAAAAAGATACACATCCTGAAAAACAACGCTGAACATTTCGTTGAGTTTTTCATTGAGGATGTCCCGCACGTCCACCCCGCCGACGCGTATGCTCCCCGCGTCCACATCCCAGAATCTCGCGGCAAGGCTGGTGACGGTTGTTTTGCCGCTCCCCGAGGGGCCTACCAGGGCGGTCATGCCGCGCTCGGGAATGTGAAAACTTACCTTGTCCAGTATCTTTCTCTCCGGGGCGTAGCCAAAGGACACCTCTTCAAAGGCGATGTCGTGGCGGTCGGGAATCCGCGGGCGGGCGTTTTCCTTCAGGGGGGCGGTGCGCATCACTTCGGAAATGCGCCCCGCGGCTAGGCTCATGTAGCGCATTTCAGAAAAAAACATGCCGAATTTGAGCAACGGCTCAAAGAACTTGCACCCGATCACCAGAAACAGGACAAAGGCGGCAAGGGCAAGCGCCCCCTGGGAGAGCAGCCAGGCGCCGTACACCAGCAGGGCCGCGTATCCGCAGTCCAGAATCAGGGCGTAGAGCATAATCGGAGCGCCGCCCGCCGCCTCAAGCCTGATGCTGTCGTCGCGCAGGCGCAACAGGGTCCGATCCAGGCGGACAAAGCCCTTGCCGGTCATGGAAAAAGCCTTGAGAACGGAAATGCCCTGCAAATATTCCAGCAGGCGGGAAGCGGCCTGATTGCGCGACGTTATCTGCCTGCGCCCGAAATATCCCACGACCCGCTGGGCCAGAAGAAGCGCGGGCACGGCCAGCATGACCGACGCGAGCATCAGGCCGGTCATGCGGACGTCCTGAGTCAGAAAAAAAAGGCACATCATGCCCGGCAGCACCAGAAAGGCGATGGCGTCCATGAACAGATGGCTGAAAAGCATCTCGACCTTGGCCATATCCTGAAGCATCAGGGCCGAGATGTCGCCCGGATCGCGTTTTTTGAAAAAGCCGAGCGAAAGCAGGCGCAGATGATCCCCCAGACGCAGGCGCGCGTCTGTGGACAGGGTGTATGCGCAGGTATAGCTCTGCACAAGCACCCTGATCCCCAGAAAAACATTGACGACCATCAGGAGGGCCATACCCGCGAAAAGCAGGACAACGTAGCTGACGGAGAGCTGATCCGCAGGCTTCAGCAGTTCCAGAATGACCAGAAACAGCACGCCCGCAGGCGCGCCTGTCAGTATCACGTGGACGACATTCCACAGGGTAACGTTGTACAGTTTTTTCAGATCGCCGGCGACAACGCGCATCGCATTCAGCATGGCTGTTCCTCGTGTTCGGTTTTGTTTTGCAATCACAGCGTCCAAGTTTGCGCGGCGGTGTGCGCCTGCCACATGGCCTGATAAAGCCCGCCGGCCGCGACGAGTTCCTCATGCCGGCCACGCTCCTGTATGCCGCCGTCCCTGATGACGTAAATGGCGTCCGCGTCGGTTATGGTGGAAAGACGGTGGGCGATGACGATAACCGTCTTTCCCCGCATGAGTTGGGCGAAGGCGTCCTGCATTTTCACCTCGTTTTCGGCGTCGGTAAAAGCCGTTGCCTCATCCAGCACAATGATCGGGGCGTTTTTGAGGATGACTCTGGCCATGGAGAGACGCTGCTTTTCGCCGCCGCTCAAATGCACCTCGCCGCCTTCCCCTATCACGGTGTCCAGCCCCCTGGGCATCTGCCTGATAAATTCAAGGCATTGCGCCGCTTCGGCCGCCCGCAGAATTTCCTCGTCCGAGGCGTCTTCCTTGCCCATGCGTATGTTTTCCCGGACGGTGTCGCTGAAAACAAAGCCGTCCTGAAACACAAAGGCCACCTGCCGCATCAAATCCGGCGTGGCCATGTCCCTGATGTTGACGCCGCCTAAGCGTATTTCCCCCGCGTCCACATCCCACATGCGCAGAAGCAGGCGTCCTATGGTGCTTTTGCCGGCGCCGCTGGGGCCGACCAGCGCGGTCACGGAGCCTTCGGGCAGGCTGAAGGAGATATCCTTGAGCACATCCTGTTGCCCGTAGCTGAAACGCACATGGCGAAATTCAACGGCGTTGCCTTCGGGCGGACGCGGTAGACCCGGCTCGGCGGCGGGGGGTTCCCGCAGCACGGCGTCCACGCGGTACAGCCCTTCCAGCAGGTGGCGCAACTGCCCGCCAATCAGGGCCAGTTGGAGCACCGGCGTCATGTAGGCCGAACCGAGCATCAAAAACATCAGCAGAACCGACAGAGAGAGGCTTCCCGTGAAATAAAACCACAGGCCGAAGGGCAGGATGAAGAACAGGCCGGAAGAGGTCACCACCACAAACAACGCCCAGGCCGGCGCATTTGCCTTGGTGATTTTTTCAATAAGAAATTTGTAGGCTAGGGTGGCCGCCTTCATGCGGGTGAAGGATTCCACGGTCTGGTTGAAGATTTTCACCACCGGCATGCCGCGCACGTATTCCACAATGGTGCCGTTCATGGTTTCAAGGGCATTGTGGTATTCGGCGCGGAATTCAACGGCCTTGGCCTTGCCGAAAGCTCTTTGCTGCAGAAGAAAGGCCAGAGGCAGGGGCACGAGGGCCGCCAGGGCCAGCCTCCAGTCGATGGCTAACAGAAACGCGACAATCAGCAAAGGCTGAACAATGCCGGTGACGATATCCGGGATGTGATGGGCGATGAACTGTTCCAGTTCCTCAACGTCTTCACTGAGGATTTTTTTGATTTTGCCGGTTTGCCGGGATGTGAAATAGCCCAGGGGCAGCTTGCCGAGATGGGCGCAGAGCGTGACGCGCAGATTGTAGAGAATGTCAAAGGCGGCGATGTGGGAAGCCATGAGGGAAATGAAAAGCAGGATGTAACGCCCGACGGCCGAGGCGACGGCGAGCAGCCCAAGGCTCCTTATTTCCGCATACTGGCCCGGGCCGAATTCCGGACTCAGCAGTTTGCCCAGAACCAGATATATGATGATGTACGGCGCGAGCGAAAGCAGTGAGGAAAGCACGGCAAAGACGGCCGATACGCCAAGATGAAGTTTTTTTGCGCCCGAAATTTCCAGCAGCCTGCCGATTCCGGGCCTTTGCGCCTGTTGCATCGCCTTCTCCCCTGTTTGCCCCCGCTGATATTCGCGGAGGATGGAGAGCATTGTGGAGGAAAGGCGGAAAGGCCGCTAACGGCGGCGTACATTTTTTTGACGCTGGAGTGTAAAACAGGTTCTGGCGGCTTGCTTAACGGAGAGGCATGGGTGTATGTTGAGAATATAAACCCAAGTCCTGTTGGATGGGCTACTCCCGTGACAGTTCGTGCAGGCATTTTGCCTAATGTGCAGGAGCAAATGCAAGTACTTTTGCAACAAGAAGGACATGTATTCAGATTTACCAATAGAATGGGCAAATGGTATATTTCCGTTAGAGCTCTTGATGTATATATTCTCAGAGTTGAAGTTTGGAGAGTGTTTACTTAAATATAGATAATGCAGTTTCTCGGAGTGAAAAAAACAAGTCAGTAGTGGTGACGGCATGCCAAATACGTAATGTAAGGTCAACCATGAATTCTTTCCGTGAGAC
>JAISZT010000069.1 GCA_031284485.1 Desulfovibrio sp. | reverse complement strand
GAAGATCCTCGGGTCCAGCCCGAAGGTGACGGTATGTTTGTCACCCTCGGGGCTTAAGACTTCAAGGTCATCCTCAGGCTTGACCCGCTCCGTCATCCTCGGGCTTGACCCGCTCCGTCATCCTCGGGCTTGACCCGAGGATCTGAAACCCAGGACCGCCGGTTGCCGGCAGCTATCCCTTCACCCATTCACGGCACAGGTTCACGCCCAGCTGCGGATTGACCGCCCAGGCATCCGCGCCGACATAGTCGCACACTTCCTGGGTGACCGGGTTTCCGCCTATTATGATGTGAACCTTGTCGCGCATACCCGCGTTTTTGAACGCGTCCACAACGGCTTTCATGGAGTCGATGGCCAGGGTCAAAACACCCGAAAGCCCGATGATGGAGATATTTTCGGTTTTTGCGGTTTCGACAATGACATTGGCTTTGACATCGATGCCGAGATCGGCGACCTGAAAACCTGCCGCCTCAAACATTGCCTTGACGATGTTTTTGCCAATATCGTGGAGATCGCCCTCGACGGTGCAGAGCAGTATTTTTCCAAGCTGCTGATCAAAATTCTTCGAAAGAGCGGGTTTTAGTCTTTCTAACACTTGGGTCATAAGCACACCGGCGAAAACGAGTTCCGAGATGAAGTATTCCCCGGATTCAAAAAGCTGGCCCACTTTATTCAAGCCCTCACGGCAAGCCTCCATCGCCGCCTGAGCATCATTCCCGCCGCTTGTCATTATTTGCTCGACGATTTCCATAACAGCGGTTTCCTCCAGCTCTACAACGGCTGTCTGCAATTTCTCTAAATTTGTCATCATGTTGCCTCCTAATTGTTTTGAGTGATTGTTGTTCAAAAACTGAAGTTTTCCAAACAACTCCGGCATAGTTGCCGGACAGCGCCGCCATGGCGGACCGGCGTAAAAATCGGCGGCTCAACCCAGAGCGCCCCGCCTGTAGGCCTTATTGTAAGCCCTGCAAAATTTGTCCCGGCCGAGTATGGCTTCGGCGGCAAAAATTTCAGCGCGCATAACTTTGTCTGTGGGATCCATTATGGCGCTGTCCATCCCGGCCTCAAGCGCAAAGGCCAGAAAGTTTTGATTGATCAATTTTCGTTTTGGCATGCCGAAAGAAATATTTGACAATCCTGAAGTAAAATGCACGGTCGGATAGTTCGCCTTAATTTGTCTGAGGGTTTGTGTAAAGCTTAACAGCGCCTCGCCGACAACGGACAGGGACAGCACGAGCGGGTCAATGAATATTCTGTCCGGCGCGATGCCATAAGCCTCCGCCTTGCCAAGCAGCCGCAGGCCGATAGCGGCCTTGTGTTCCGCGTCCGCCGATACGCCGCCGTCGTCGCAGGTAAGGACGATGATCTTCCAATCGGATTCTGCCGCAAGGGGATATATCACCTCACATTTATTGCCTTCCCCCGACACGGAATTGATGATTCCGGGGCGTTTTACAAGCGGCAGCACATCGCGCAGCGCTTCCGGATTGGGGCTGTCCAGACAAATGGGGACGTCGGTTGCGTCCTGAACAATTTCAAGAAGCCATGCGAGAACGTTTCTCTCCAGCTCGGGAGCGCCGCTGGCGCACACGTCCAGATAGTCCGCTCCTGCTTCTGTTTGCCGGATCGCTAAGTCCCGGATACAAGCAGCGTCAAGCCTTGCTATGGCCTGGCCGACGGCGGGGATGGCGCCATTTATTTTTTCTCCTATGATGATCATTGACTTCCTCCTGGTCAAAATGTAATCGCCGGGCGCCCACCCCCCGCTCCCTCAGCAGGTCATAACGAACATCAGGAACAACAGCGAATCTTCGCTTTGCGCGATCAGCGGCCTGGCTTCTTCGGGCGTGTAAGGAAATTCCCGGATATAATCCTCCCAGCTTCTGTAGTATTTGCTTGTGAACACGGGCGAATTTGAATGTTTGTAATCGCTTTTGTTGAATATTTCTCCCGTGGGAGTTCCGGGATTGTCATATACGCCGTAATCCCGCACTGTTTCGCACACGGCGATTAAATTTTCGATGTTGACATCATGGTGCGTCATCGCCCCTTTGTCAAAGCCAAAGATATACTGTCCGCCGGGCGCCATGATGTCCAGCCATTCCTTTGTCTTTCTTATAGCTTCGGTCTTTGTGCATTTCGTCAGATGCTGAAGGGGGAACCCTCCGCTGAGAATGTGTTTCTTGCCCAATTTTTCCTTTATGAGCTTGGCATCCGTATATTCAAAGGAAAATATTGATCCCGTCGGCAGTTCATAGACATAATCCAGCAGCCTTCCCCAGTCATGCTCCAGAAACGCTCCGGTTCTCATGCCCAGCGAGGCGTAATCCTCCACCTGCCGCTTCCATGAAGGCAGCCATACTTCCGCGAAATCCTTCTCGTTTAAGTACGTGGCCATATGGAGCTGAAAGTCCGTGCTATGATAGCGGCTGACATTCTCAGGATCAGCGCAGACGCCGATTTTGTACAGCAAGGGATAAATTGCGTCAAGCGCCTCTATCAGTTTGCTGCGGCAACGCTTGACATCTATGCATACCTCCGAGAAGCTCCGGAGCTGGTCGGCAAGCCAATCCATCGGCGCCCGCCCAAAACCGGTGGGCCCAATGCCGTTTGGGTACCCGAACCGCTCGTCGAGTTCCTGCATAATCTCCATTTCCTCCCTGCCCACAGCCATTTTTAGTTGATTCTCCTGTGTCAGAGCCAGAATATTTTTGCCGGGATTGCTCTCCGCGTTGAGGCCCTTGTAGAGACGGGGAATACACTTTTCGATTATGAACGCGTAGGGATCGGCGATCAGTTCATCGTATTCGTCCGCCTCCATACATCGGGTGTTGGGGTGCTGCATATACCCTGTGCTGGACATGACCTTGTTTATGGAACGCAGGGTCTGCGAACTGACAGGCGTATAGACGCTGCCGCCGTACAGGCTGGTATCCGAAGGGATTCTCTCACTGAGTTCCAGTAAAGGTTTTTTCAGCAGCGAGGGGTTCCAATACGTGGCCTTGAGATCGACGCCGGCGTATCCGGCCACGACAGCATTTGACAAGTACATGCTGATGGGCACTCGTTTTGGAATCTTGTTGTCATAGATATTGCGCAGGTTTTCTTCTCTTTCCTGACGCAAAACTGTTGCCGTTTCACTCATTTTCAGTCTCCTTTGCTTGTATTTGGCTGCCATTTTTTTCGGCAGACCTAAACTATAGTTTTGATTCAGAAGTCTCCTGGGTTTTCCCCGCGGCCAGGTCGTTCTGAATTGCCTTGATTTTTGCGTCGTTAAGGTTGAAGATAAGCGCCAGGCTGAGAAACGCGACGACTGCCAAAATAAGCGGAACCCACGCAAACAGAATCGTAAGGCCCTGATTATAGCTGTCCGGCCTGAGCAGAAACGAGGCGATTACCTGCGGCAGCGCATAGGCGGCGGATATGGTAAGCCCAAAGGTGGACATAACCAGCGAATACATGGGCACGCCTGTCTTCCAGTGGCCGTATTCGGCGCAGGCCGTGTACAGCGGCATAATCCAGGTTTCCAGCATCCCCATGAAAAAACTTGAGACAGCGAAAAGGGTGAGAAATACAGGAATGGGAACCCTGTTAAAGGTTAGGGCGATAAAGAGGCTGGCAGCGATATGCGCCGCCATCGCCATGACGCAGCTTCGCTTCGAATCTTTGAATAGTGTGGTCCACAGCTTGCCGCACACAACGCCCAGCACGGCCGCGCTGCTGAATACGGTAAAGAACAGCCCGATCGCCTGCGGCTGATGATACAGGTGATCGTAGACGCTGATTCCATAGATTACATAAATGAAGAAATAGAGTTTGTGCAGCAAGTAAAAAACAAACATCCCCAGAACCGGCCTGTTGGTGAAAAGG
>JAISZT010000126.1 GCA_031284485.1 Desulfovibrio sp. | reverse complement strand
AAGGCTTGAAGCCATTGCCCGGAAGCCGTGACCTGTCATTGTTTCCTTGGCATACCCCAAGGATCGCAATGCCGCATTGACGGTGGCATCGGACATTGGCCGCGCTCCGGTTCTTATTGAAGGGAACAGAAAAGTACCGTGGCCTGTCAGAGGCCGAAGCATTTCCAAAACGGCAAGGGCTTGCGTTGATAACGGCACTATATGCGGGCGCTTCATCTTCATTTTGTGCGCCGGGATGCGCCACTCCGCATCTTCCATATCAAATTCTGACCACTCGGCTGTTCTCAGTTCACCAGGGCGTACAAACGTTAAAGCGCCAAGAAGAAGCGCGCTTCGAACAACTGTCCCGGCATATCCATTGATGGTTAACATAAGCTTGCCAACTTCCCTTGGATCAATAATCGCCGCCATCGGCTTTGGCGCTTTTTTCGTAAGCGCCGCTGAAAGGTCGCGGGAGGGGTCTGTGTAGGCAAGACCGCAAGCAATGGCATATTTAAAAATCTGCGATATGTGGCTCTTAATCTTGTGTGTCGTGATAATCACGCCTCGGTCTTCCGTCCGGCGCAGCACGGAAAGAACGGCAGAGGCGTCAATTTTCGCCAGCGGCGTATCACCTAAAAACGGGAATACATCACGTTCCAGCCTGGCCCATACTTCGGCGGCATAACGTTTCGTGAATGAAACAGCGAATCGATCAAACCATTCCTTTGCAATAACGCGGAAAGAGTTTTCAAGACTTTTTTCCGTCTTTCTCTTTGCGGACGGATCAACGCCACGGGCAATTTCTTTTCTCGCATCCTTGGCAAGATCACGGGCCTCTACGAGAGGTACTAGTGGATATGTTCCCAGACTAATCATTTTTGCCTTGCCGTTGAAGCGATAGCGGAACCGCCAGCGCTTGCCGCCTTCCGGCGACACTTCAAGACTCAGCCCGTTTCTAATGTTGTCAGAAATACGGTAGAGATTTTCCTTTGGCTTTGCCTGAAGGACAACTTTTTCTGTGAGCATATACGGCAGCCTCTTTTGTGTGTGAAAAAAGTTACTCACTTCAAAAACGCGTACTCACGTTTCTTACTCACAAAAGAGCACGGTTGCAAGCGGAAACATGCGAACTTATACGGACGCGGAAATTCAAAAAAACAAAGCCCGCCTAGCTCTTTTGGAACCAAGCGGACTTTTGCGGAATATCTTCTGGCGGAGGGGGAGGGATTTGAACCCCCGGTGGACTCACGCCCACAACGGTTTTCAAGACCGCCGCATTAAGCCGCTCTGCCACCCCTCCGAATTTTGGGCATCAACACTATTCGCGCACAACCGGCAGTTCAAAACCCGCCTCCCGGCAAAGGCTGTCGCGTCTGGCTTGGGTAAAATCCTCCTCCACCATTTCCCGCACCAGTTCAGCAAAGGGCGTTTGGGGCGTCCAGCCAAGTGTCTCCCTGGCTTTGGTCGCGTCGCCGAGCAGGGTTTCCACCTCTGTGGGCCTGAAATAGCGCGGATCAATGCGCACGATGACGCTGCCGGGCGCCAGGGAGATGTTCTCCAGGGCAGCCGGAAGGGCCAGTTTTTCCATCGCGGCCGCGTCAAAAGCGGCCACTCTGCCCACCTCGTTGATGCCCTGCCCCTCAAAGGCAAGGGAAATGCCGAGATTTTTGGCCGATTCACAGATAAATTCACGCACGGAATGCTGCTCGCCCGTGGCGATGACAAAATCCCGGGCGCTCTCCTGCTGGAGCATCAGCCACATCATCCGCACGTAGTCGCGCGCGTGGCCCCAGTCCCGCAGGGCGTTGAGGTTGCCCAGATGCAGGCAGTCCTCAAGGCCGAGGGCAATACGGCAAAGAGAGCGCGTCACCTTGCGCGTGACAAAGGTTTCGCCGCGCAAGGGAGATTCGTGATTGAACAATATGCCGTTGCAGGCATACATGCCGTAGGCTTCACGGTAATTCACCGTGATCCAGTAAGCGTAGAGCTTGGCGCAGGCGTAAGGGGAGCGGGGGTAAAAGGGCGTGGTTTCCTTTTGCGGCGTTTCCTGGACCAGACCGAACAACTCGGAAGTGGATGCCTGATACACGCGGGTTTTGCGCTCCAGCCCCAGCAGGCGCACAGCTTCCAGCACGCGCAGCGTGCCCAGCGCGTCCACGTCCGCCGTGTATTCCGGCGCTTCAAAGGAAACCTGCACATGGCTCTGCGCGCCAAGATTGTATATCTCGTCCGGCTGAATTTTCTGCACCAGCCGTATGACGTTCGTGCTGTCCGTCAGATCACCGTAGTGGAGAAAAAACCTTTTGTCCTTCACATGCACGCCCTGGTAGATGGCGTCCACCCGCTGGGTGTTGAACAGCGAGGCGCGCCGCTTGACGCCGTGCACCTCATAGCCCTTGTCCAGCAAAAACCGCGCCAGATACGCTCCGTCCTGACCGGTGATTCCGGTGATCAACGCTTTTTTCATAGAGTGCTCTTTTGATGTTGCGACCGGGATTTTCTTAACGCATGAAGGCCCTGCCTGTCAAAATGTAATTGCCGGCGTTTGCCTGTCGCGGCGGACTGTGGCATACTCGGCGGACAGATGTCTGACCTGACGTTAAATTTACGGAGCGCGCCATGCCTTTTCTGACCTCGCTTCCCTGCGGCATATGTCTTTTTGTGGCCTGTTCCCTCGCGTTTTTCCCCGCGCCCGGACATAGCGCGGACAAGAATGCGGCGCAGCCTTGCCGCGTGGCGCTGCTGCTGGAACACGAGGACGGAGACTGGGCGGAACTGCTGCGCGCGGGGCTGAACAGGGCCGAAAAGGATTTTCCCCTCCATGTGACGGTGCTGACGGTTCCTTCCCATGAGGATCAGCAGGCGGTGTTTCGGCAAGCCGCGAGGGAACAGGACCTTGTTCTCGTGGCCTCCGATGGTTTTCATGAAATTCTGCGCAACAATGCGGCAAATTTTCGCCAGACGAAGTTTGGCTGCATTGACGCGGGCATTCGCGCGCCAAACATCATGTCCGTCTCCTTTGCCGACGAACAGGCGGCCTTTCTCGCCGGGGCCGGGGCCGCGATACTGACGGTCGCCACAGCGCTGCCGGGCGTGAACAGCAAAAAAATCGTCGGTTGGCTGTCGGGGGAGGATATTCCGGCCCTGCGCTCCCAGCTTGACGGCTTCAGCGAGGGTGCGCGTCTGATCGACCCGGAAACGCGCGTTGTGGCCGCTAACGTCGGCTCTTTTACCGATGTTGAAAGCGCCCGCGTGAAGGCGCGCGAACTTCTGGACGGCGGGGCGGATGTGCTGGTGCTGGCCGCGGGGCGCGGGAACGCGGCGGCGCTTGATCTGGTGCGGGAGCGCGGCGTCTACGCCATTGCCGTGGATATGAACCGGGATAAATCCCTGCCGGGGCGTGTGCTGACGACTATTGTGAAGCGGGTGGACAAGGCTGTGTATGACATTGTGTCCGCCGCTGTCGGAAATTTTCGGGGCGGAGAAATCAGCGTTTACGATCTGGGCAATGCAGGCGTGGAGATCACGGACATGGCGACTTTCAAGGCGGCGGCGGGAAAAAATATTCCGCCGGATCTGGAGCGTCGTCTGGCCGAGCTGCGCGGTGAAATTCTCGGCGGAGGTATAAAGCTCAAGTCTTTGCGCGCAAGAACACTTTGCGATTGCCTGGAGTGAGCGCGGCTGGTTTCGGCGATCCGGTCTTCGTGGCGTATTAATTCTTGCCCACAACGGCGTTGCCCATTATAGTGCCAGGGATGTTCCAAAAACTTTGTTTCTTCTGTTTATGGGGCGGACTGTGGAAAAAACGCCCAAGGAAATTTTTTTTCAAAAACCCGCAGACGGAACGGGCTGCGGATTTCCTTTCCAAAATCATCACACAACAGGCGGCAGGGACAGTTTATGCGCTTACATGGAGAAAAGGACCGGGCCGGAAAATCAATCTGGCGCGAATACGGCGAAGCGCTGCTCACGGCGCTGTTTCTGGCAATAGTGATCCGCACATTTGTTATTCAGGCATATAAAATACCTTCGGAATCAATGATGGAAACGCTGCTTGTGGGTGATCATCTGCTGGCCAGCAAGTTCGCCTACGGCGTCAGGATCCCCTTTACCAATTACTATATTTATCGGGGGGACGACCCGGCGCGGGGTGATATCATCATTTTTGAGTATCCCAATGACCCTTCCATGGATTATATCAAGCGCGTCATCGGCGTGCCGGGGGACGTGATTGAAGTGCGCGCCAAACAGCTTTATCGAAACGGCCAGCCCGTGCGCGACGAGCCGTACACCCGTTATATAAGCAAAAACGCCAATGAGCCGAGGCGGGACAATTTCGGCCCCGTTACCGTGCCGCCCGGCCAGTTTTTCGTCATGGGGGACAACAGGGACAATTCTCTGGATTCCCGCTACTGGGGTTTTGTGAAGCGCGAGGCCATCCGGGCCAAGGCATGGCGCATTTACTGGTCATGGGGTGGCATTGACAGCATACGCTGGGCAAGGCTGGGCAACCTCATCCAATGATGGATGGCCGGTCGTGGTGATTCGTCTGTTGAGCGGCGGGCTGGAGGGAGTGGACGCCTTTCCCGTGGAAGTGGAGGTTGACTACGCCCGCCAGGGCTTGCCGGGATTTACCCTTGTCGGCCTTGCCGAGGCGGCGGTGCGCGAGGCCAAGGAGCGTGTTTTTGCCGCGCTCCGGGCCTGCAATTTTCGTCTGCCGCCGGCGCGGATCACCGTCAATCTGGCCCCTGCCGCCCTGCGTAAATCCGGCGCGGGGTATGATCTGCCCCTGGCCATAGGCCTTTTGGCCGCGTCGGGGATTATTAACGCTGACAGGCTGGACAACCTTTTTTTCATCGGCGAGCTTTCCCTGACCGGCGAGATCAAGCCCGTGCACGGGGTGCTGCCTCTGGCGATTCTGGCGAAAAAACAGGGGGCGGACGGTCTTGTCGCGCCGCCGGGCAATGCCGCCGAGGCGGCGGTGACGCGCGGCCTTAACGTCTATGTGCCGCGTGATCTGGCGCAGTGCGCGGCCTTTCTGGCCGGAGAGGAATCGCTGGAGCCGCACCCCCCCTTTTTACCGGATACTCTGTCCCCGCCCTTGTACGGTCTGGATTTCAGCGAAGTCAAAGGGCAGTTGAGCGCCAAACGCGCTCTGGAAGTCGCGGCGGCCGGAGGGCATAACGTGCTCATGATCGGCCCGCCGGGCAGCGGCAAAACCATGCTGGCGCAGCGCCTGCCGACGATTTTGCCGCCCCTGGATTTTGAAGAGGCCCTTGAAGTGACAAAAATATACAGTGTGGCCGGCAAGCTGCTTCCGGGCGTGGGCCTGATGACAACGCGCCCTTTTCGTTCGCCGCACCACACCATTTCCGACGTGGCCCTTGTGGGCGGCGGCGGGAACCCCCGTCCGGGGGAAGTTTCCCTGGCGCATCGCGGGGTGCTTTTTCTGGACGAAATGCCCGAATACCACAAATCCGCTCTGGAAGTTCTGCGCCAGCCGCTGGAGGACGGGTATGTGAACATTGCCCGGGTGGCCCAAAGCGTTGCGTATCCGGCCAACTGCATGCTGGTGGCGGCCATGAATCCGTGCCCCTGCGGCTACTACGGGGACACGGCGCACACATGCCTTTGCCGCCCGGAGCAACTGGCGCGCTACCGGGGCAGAATTTCCGGGCCGTTGCTGGACAGAATCGACGTCCATGTGGAAGTTCCGGCCGTGCCCTATGACGATTTGCGCGGCGACGTTTCCGGAGAGGCCACTTCGGCGCAGATGCGCTCACGGGTGCTGGCGGCGCGCGCCGTACAGCAAAGGCGCTACGCGGATCAGGCCGTCCATTGCAATGCGGAGCTTTCCGGCGGCCTTCTTGAAAAGCACTGCGCCCTCGACGCGAGCGGTCATGCCCTGCTGAAGGCCGCCGTGCACAACCTGAAACTTTCAGCCCGGGCCTACACGCGGGTGTTGCGGCTTGCCCGGACTATCGCCGACCTGGCCGGCGCGGAAGCGTTGCGCGTTGAACACATTGCCGAGGCTGTTTCGCTGCGTGTGCTGGACAGGGAGCAGTAGTGTTTTTCATTCTTATTCTGGAGGACGTATGGCTATAAAAAAAGGGGATACGGTACGTGTGCATTATACGGGCACACTGGCCGACGGCACGGTTTTTGACTCGTCGGGAGAACGCGATCCGCTGGAGTTTGTTTTGGGGAAGGGCACATTGATTCCGGGTTTTGAAACCGCCGTGGAGGGGCGCGAAGTCGGCGACACGGTTACGGTGACTGTGCCGCCGGACGAGGCTTACGGCGACATGGATGCCGAACTGGTGTTCAGTGTGCCCCGCCTCCAGGTGCCGGCGCACATTCCGCTGGAAATCGGCACGCCCCTGCAGCTTTCGAACGAGCAGGGCCAGATGGATGTGACCATTACCGAGGTTGACGCCGACGAGATCACGTTGGACGCCAACCATCCTCTGGCCGGGAAAGAACTGACGTTTTCCATCGAAATTGTGGACGTCAAGGCGGGGTAACGAAGTTCCATGCGCCGTCCCGGAGCATGTCGTCGGGGATGGCGCGGCCGCGCGGTATGGTTTCCATGCGCAAGTCGTGGAAGCAGCCGCATTTGTGCAGCAGCCATCCGGCGTAGGCTATCATTGCGGCATTGTCGGTGCACAGCGACGGCGGCGGAATCAGGGCTTCGCCGCCGCGTTGCCGCATAAGCTCCGTCATGCGCCCCCGCAGCAGGGAATTTGAAGCCACGCCCCCGGCCAGTACCAGGGCGCGTATATGCGGATGCCTGTCAAGCGCCCGTTTAACTTTGACGCAAAGCGTGTCCACCACGGCCAGATTAAACGAGGCGCAGCAGTTTTTCAAACTGTCCGCGTCCTTTGTCCATTGTCTGCCGTTGCGCTTGATATGCGTGGCCACGGCTGTTTTCAAGCCGCTGAAACTGAAATCCAGATTGTCGTTGTCAAGGTAGGGACGGGGAAAAAGCGCCGGATCCGCCACGCCTTCCTTTGCCAGGGCGTCTATCAGGCTCCCGCCGGGGTAGGGCAGCCCCAGCAGCTTGCCTACTTTGTCAAAAGCCTCCCCGGCTGCGTCGTCCAGCGTCCGGCCAAGTTGTCGGCAGCACGAAGGGGACTGCATGTGATACAGATGCGTATGTCCGCCGGAAACCAGCAGGCCTATTGCGGGGAAGGAAAGTTTGCCGCTGATGCCCACAGACAGCAGATGGGCGTGCAAATGGTTGACTCCCAAAAATTTTGCCTCAAGCCCAAGGGCCAGAGCCTTGGCAAAGGCCACGCCGACAAGAAGGCTGCCCAGCAGCCCCGGTCCGCGCGCGACGGCCACATGGGTAATGCGGCCCGGCTCCAGGCCGCGACGGCGAAGGAGTTCATCAAAAAGCGGCCCCATATGGCGATAGTGCTCACGCGAGGCAAGTTCGGGCACCACGCCGCCGAAAAGCGTGTGCACATCCGTCTGGCTTGACAGAACCGCGCCTGTCAGTTGTCCGTCTTCAACCAGGGCAAGGGCCGTTTCGTCGCAGGAACTTTCAACGCCAAGACAGATCAACGGGCGTGCTTGGCGTAGATAGTTTCCACTGCCGTGACATCGTCGGCGGAGCCGATAAACAGCGGCGTGCGCGCGTGCAGCTTGTCCGGCACGCGTTCAAGGATGCGCCGCGAACCGTCGCTTGCCTTGCCCCCGGCCTGTTCCGCCAGAAAGGCCAGCGGCGAGGCCTCGCACATCAGGCGCAGCTTGCCGTCCGGTTTGTTGGCGTCCGCCGGGTACATGTAGATGCCGCCGTAGATCAGCGTACGGTGAAAGTCTGCCACAAGCGATCCCACATAGCGGGCGGAATAACTGCCCCCTTTGGGCGTTGTGCAGTTGTGAAACCACTCAATCACTTCGCGGGTGGCGGTATTCCAGTTTTTCCAGTAGCCTTCGTTGACGGAATAAATGTGTCCCTGCTTCGGCACGCGCATATCGGGGTGGGAGAGCAGGAATTCTCCCACTCCGGGATCCAGGGTGAAACCGTGCACTCCCTGACCTGTGCTGAACACCAGCATGGTGGAAGGGCCGTACAATATATAGCCGGCCGCCACCTGTTTGACGCCGGGCTGCAGAATTTCCTCAAGCGTCACTTCGCCCTTGTGGCCTTCCGGACGCCGTAAAATGGAAAAAATTGTGCCCACATTGATGTTGACGTCAATATTTGAAGAGCCGTCCAGCGGATCAAAAACAAGAATGTAGTCGCCGCGTGGAAAATCGTCTCTGACGCGGATAAGCTCCGCCTCTTCCTCCGAACTCATGGCGCAGAGAGCGCCGCAACGCTCCATGCGGTATATCATGATGCGGTTGGCGATTTCATCAAGCTTCTGAATATTTTCACCCTGGACGTTCACCTCGCCGGTGCCGCCCAGAATGTCGAGCAGTCCGGCTTTGTTTATGCGGCGGGATATGGTTTTCCCTGAAAGGATAAGATCATAGAGCAGACCTGTGAACATCCCTGTCGCATGGGGCGACTGCTTCTGGTGCAGCAGAAGGTGCTCGGTAACCGTGATATCAGCCATGAGAGCCTCCTTGGCAATTTGACCAATAATTCAATTCTTCGGCCCAAAGGGGCTTGGGCGGCTTTCGGTTGATTGGGCGGCGGTGCCTGTTGGCTGTCCTCCCGTATTTTCCGTCGCGGGGGCCGCCTCGGGTTGTTTTTCTGGGACAGCCGCATTTTGGGGGTCCGCAGCCGGTATCTCCGGTTTTTCCCGGGCTTGCGGTTCCGCTTGCGGAGGCGCGGGGCTGCCGGCGTCCGGTCCGAACGGACTGGGCCGCTGGAATACGGGGGCGGGGGCAGGGGGCTGCTCTTCTTCACGCGGGCCGAACGGGCTTGGCCGCTGCACTGCGGGGGCCTCGTCGCGCGGCGTCAGGTCGGCGGCGGAAGAAGCGCTTGTCTCCGGGCGGGGCGCTCTGCGCGGCCGCTGAACGCGCTCCACAGGCACGTTTTCGCCTTCGAGATGACGTTCTTCCATACGGCGGCCGCCCGCAGGCGTTTGTTTTTTAAGCAAAACGCTTTCACTGCTGCCGGGCTGAATGTCCCTTGCGCCGGGGCGCTCCGCCGCTGTCGCCGCGGGCGCGCCGTCGCTGCCGCCGCTCGGGCCTTTGGCGGCGGGAAGATCAACTTGTTGTCCCTCGGGCGCGGTGTCCTTGGCCTTTTTTTCCGGTTGCGGGGGCGGCGGAAGTTTTTCCCGTTCTTTGGGGAAGAAGGCGAGCGCCTTGCTGATGTCGCCGTCGCCCTCCGGAAAGGCGCCGGATTCGGGCGCCGCGAAGACAAGGGGCAAATTGCCGAGATAGCGCACTATATAATAAAAGGAACCGGTGGCGTTTTTGCAGACGCCCGACGAGCTTTTGCTGACGACTTCTTCCCAGTTGACGCCGGCCAGGGGGGTGGCGGCGAAATCATATTTTCCTGCCCAGAGCAACGCTTGCGGTGAGAGGACAACGATATTTTCCGGGCTGCCGGAGTACTGCATCAGCGTCCGTATATCAAAGTGGGCCAGCACAATGCCCAAAAAGTCCACGCTGTCATAAAGCGGGGTGGCAAGCAAAATTTCCGGGCCAAGGGGGGTGTTTTGCGTATCGCCGCGCAGGGCGCGGCTGTTCTGTTTTTTATCTTCATAGAGCAACGGGATAAAATCCAGTTGCTTCATGGGCGATGCGGGCTCCTGTCCTAAAATCGTGCCGTCATACCTGACGCCGGCAAAGCCGTTGATCCAGGGAAATTTTGTAAAAAAATCCGTAACCCACGCACGCGTCGGGGGTTTGTCCGCATTGAGCATGGTCCGCTCAAGGCGTTCCAGTTCAATATCCACGCCTATCATACTGTTGGTCAGCGCCAGCGTTTGGGGAGAAAGATCGCCTTTTTCTTCATAATTAACTTCAGCGGGTGGACTGACGTAGGCATTCCAGAAGCCCTTTGTCGATTTCCAGGCATTTTTGGTGGGCTGGTAAGAACCGCAGCCAACCGCCAGGACAAGCATTATCAGTGGAAGAAAACAACGCGACAGTAATTTCAACACTCTGTTCTCCTGTTTGTTATACATAGCAGCGGCGCGACGATTGTGCGTTCCTGCCTTTGAAATTTTCAACTTTCGCTGTTGTCAGCTTTGCGCTCTTGCCTCAACACGTTCAGCCAGTGTTTCAAGCATGCTGATGAGTTTATCCTTACCGGCTGAAGATTCCGGTTGAATTGGTGAAACCGGGGCAGTGTCCGGCTCCCGTGAATTGGCAAGAAGCGTGCCCAATGTGGTGATACGGCGTTGCAGATCGTCTTTTTCTCCAGGGCTTGCCGCTCCGGCCAGCAATTCGTGGTAGATGTCCAGCGCTCCCTGAATGTCGCCCTGTTCGGCCAGCACTTCGGCCATGGAGCGGGTGCGCAGGGAAAAATGCTCTTCGGTGTTTTCCGCGCCGGTGTTTTCTGCACCCGGCGGCGCGGACGGCTGTCGGGTGACTGTCACCTGAACCGGCTTTACCGCAGGCGTTGGGGGCGGCGCAACCTGTCCGGCGCTTGCAGCCTGAGCGGATTTTACTATGATCCTCGGTTGCGGCGCAACCGGCTTGACGGCAGGCTGCGTAGTATCAATCATGGATGTCAGTCCCCTGTCCAGCACTTCATGGAAGGAAACAGATTTGTTCAGAAAATAAACGGATAAAAACCGCAACGCCAGGGATGTGTCCGGAGAATCGCCTGCCGAGGAAAGACACGCGGCCCAGGCCTGCCAAAAACCCGCGTACGTGGAAAACATTTTGCTGAGTTTGGCAATTTGCGATGCGCATGTATCGTTACGGTCCATTTTGTGAAGCAGTTCAATAAAAAAAAGACGCGCTTCCAGAAATTCCGGATGACGTTCCAGCCCGTGCTCCAGAACATCCATAGCCTCATCAATGCGTTTTTCCTCCGACAGCAGCCGCGCCAGAGGGAAAAAAACTTTGGAATTCGGCTCGATCTCCAGCACTTCCCTGTACCATTCAATTTTTTCCGTCATTGCGTGTGGCTCCTGATTTAATCTTGGCCGAGTTATCAAAGAGGTACAATATTTCATTTCCCCGGACATAGTGCAGGCGTTGCCGGATCATTTTTTCCATATAGCGGCTGTCTGACTGCATGAGGCGAATTTCGCGGCTCAGAGCCAGATTTTGTGTGTCCAGATCAGCGATTTTTTGCTCCATTTCCGCGTACTGCCGCTTAAGCTCCAGATACTCCAGAATTCCAGTGGGCCCCCAGACCATACGGCTGAACAGCACAATGTTCATGACCCCCAGGGCTACAAGCACAAATACACGCCAAAACATGATGTTTACTGCAAAAGCCTTTTATGTGGTTGCCCCTCCTTGTTGGAGGAGAGTCTGAGTTCGGACAGAAAATTGTCAGTGGCAATCTCAAGGCGTTGTACATCGTCTTCAACAAGTTCCATGGAGTCTATATGTTGCAGATAATTTTTGAGCATCAAAAATTCCTGGCTGAAATGGTGATTCCAGATTTCTGACCGCAGGTCGGGTTCAAATTCCAGGATTGTCTGGATGCAATTTTTCAGACGAATTTGCAGCGTGCTCATGCTCAATCCTCTGTCCGCGATTTGCGGTAAGCAAGGCGGTAAAAATCATAACAGTAATTGACTCCGGAAATAAGGGCCAGAATCAGAGCCAGATAGAGAAGATATTCGCCGACAGGCCAGAGTGTTGCGCCAAAGATCGGGTAATGCAGCATCAGGGGAATTACGGCGAGCATTTGCATGACAGTTTTCGCCTTGCCGAATTTGTCGGCGGCAAGCGCAATATTTTTATCGATGGCCATGGCGCGAAGCCCTGTCACCACCAGTTCGCGGCAGACCATGAGGATAACCACCCAGGCGGACGCCCAGTCCAGTTTGACGAACATGATCAGCACCGAGCAGATCAATACCTTGTCGGCCAGAGGATCCAGAAATTTCCCCATGTTGGTGACCATGTTTCCGCGGCGGGCTATGTAGCCGTCCACCCAGTCGGTGATTGAGGCAAAAATGAAGGCAAGAGCCGCCAGCATGCAGGTGACGGGCCCTTCAAAATAAAGCAGAAGGATGACCAGAGGCACCATAAGAATACGTAACAGAGTGATTTTATTTGCAAGATTGAACATTACTTTCTCTCATGGCGCGATAAACACATTTTTTAGGTTTTTTAGCATAAAAATACGCGGGAGCAAAGGGAAATATGGCCGTATTCGATGGGCATGGCCGCCGCATGCTGGCTCACCGGGAAATATGGCTGTCTGCGGCGGCGGCAATGGCGTCGGCCAGCGCCAGGAAGGCCGTTTTTGCGGGGCATTCGTCTTCCAGATACACTATGGGCACGCCGCGATCCGCCGCGACCACCGTGGCCGGATCAAGCGGAACGGCGCCCAGAAAGGCCAGCCCGCAGTTTTTTGCCAGTTCTTCGCCGCCGCCTTTTTTGAAAATATCTATTGTCGTTTTGCAGTTCGGACAGACAAGCCCGCTCATGTTCTCCACCACTCCAAGGACAGGGGCGTTGGCATGTTCCAAAAAATTTATGGCCTTGCGCACGTCGGCCAGAGAGATTTTCTGGGGGGTCGTCACGACAACGCACAGGGCGTCCGGGATGGTTTGCAGCACGGTCATGTGCTCGTCGCCGGTGCCCGGAGGCGAGTCAATCAGCAGAAAATCAAGTTCTCCCCATTTGACGTCGGCGATAAATTGACGAATGGCCGCGCCTTTTTTGGGGCCGCGCCACAGCACCGCCTGATTTCTGTCCTGAAGGAACGAATCCATGGAGATGACGGAAAGGTTGTCGTTGTATGGCGCGGGCAGCATAAATTCCCCACCCGCATCCATTTCCACGCCGCTTGTGATCCCCAGCAGATTGGGCACGCTCGGCCCGTGCAGATCCACATCCAGCACGCCCACTTTGGCGCCGCGCCTGGCCAGGGCTGCCGCGGTGTTGACGGTGACCGAGCTTTTTCCCACCCCGCCTTTGCCGCTCATGACAAAAATTTTGTGCCGGATGCGGCTCAGGGTGACGGCGATAGCCTGGTTCTGTCTGGCCATGTTATCGTCGCAACCGCCGTTGCCGGCGGAAGAGCAGGACGAAGCTGAAGAGCAGGACGAGCAGGAGGGCATGGTGTTTCCTTATGTTTGCGGCTGCCAGCCGTGATCGCCTATCAAATCCACAAACTTGGCGGGCTCGAGGTCTTCCCGGGCAATAAGCCCGCGATTTTTTCGCAGGCGCGCCAGCCTTTGCGTGCGTTGCTGCGCGCCGACAGGGATGAGCAGTACGCCGCCCTCGTCAAGCTGTTCCGTCAGAGGATAAGGAATGACCGGCCCCCCCGCGCTGACGACGATGCGTTCAAAGGGGGCGGCATCGGGCAGCCCCAGGGTTCCATCGCCCCGGATCATGTGAATATCGTGAAAGTTCAGTTGCCGCAAGAGAGCGTTTGCGGACTGATAGAGTTCGCGCAGGCGTTCAATGGCGAACACCGTGCAGCCCATTGTCGCGAGGACGGCGGCCTGATAGCCTGAACCGGCGCCGACTTCCAGCACGCGCATTCCGGGCAGAACTTCCAGTAATTCGCACATGAGCGCCACGGTGTAGGGTTGGGATATGGTTTGTCCGTACCCTATGGGTAGCGGGGCGTCTTCGTATGCCTGGGAGCGCATGGCTTCCTGCACGAAAAGATGCCGGGGAACAGCGCCCATGGCCGCGAGAACCAAGGGGTTGCTGATGCCCTGAGCTTCAAGCTTGCGCACCATGCGCTGCCGCAGGCGCACCGGATCCACGTGGCCTGAACCGGAAGGCGGGGAGTTGGGCGATTGTCTGCTGTTCCGCATAGTATGGAAAAAGAACAAATTTTGTCGGGCAAGTCAATCTGCCGCGCTGCCGGCTCAGAGGTTCTCGTGTTCATCGGCGTGCAAAAATGACCCGCTTGGGTGCAAATAGGCGTTGAAAATTGATCCACTTCACACAACCCTTCTGCAGCGAAAATCAGCTCAGGAGGACGTCAGGAGATGTTGCAAGTGGATCAAATAACAGAAGTGCGTTTATCCCTGGCGCGCCGGACAGGCCCTTTACGCAGGCCGAGACAAAAAATGCGTCAGCACGCCCAGCAGGCTGTCGGCATTGACCGGTTTGGCCAGATGTCCGTTCATGCCGTGTTCCAGCGCGGCGTCGATGTCTTCCTTGAAAGCGTTGGCCGTCAGCGCGATTATGGGTACAAACTGGGCATCGACGCGGTCAAGGCTGCGAATCGCCTCTGAGGCGTCATAGCCGGACATGGTCGGCATTTGTATGTCCATGAGGATAATGTCGTAGGTGCCTTCAGCGGATTTGGAAAAAGTGTCAACGGCTTCCTGCCCGTCGGCAGCGTCGTCGATTTCCATTTCCGTTTCGGAGAGCAACTCCCTGACTATAATGCGGTTGATGTCCACATCGTCCACCAGAAGCAGGCGCTTGCCGACAAACACGGAGAGGTCGGTAGCCATATAGGCATCCTTCTGGGGCGCTCCCTTGTCGGAATCGGCAAGCCAGATGGAGAAATAGAATTCGCTGCCCTTGCCGACTTCACTTCTTACCTTGAGTTCGCCGCCGAAAAGCTGAACCATGTTGTGGCTGATGGAAAGGCCAAGTCCTGTGCCGCCAAAGCGTCTTGTGATGCTGCCTTCAGCCTGCTCAAAGGGATTGAAGATGGTGGTGATCGCCTCTTCGGCAATGCCGATGCCGGTGTCGCGTATGGAAAAAGACACGTTTGTTCTGCCGGCGCCATGTTCTTCCGCGCGAATGAGCAAGGTGACGGCGCCGCATTCAGGGGTAAATTTGACGGCATTGCCCAAAAGATTGATCAATACCTGCCGCAGGCGCAACGAATCGGAGGAGAAGAACGACTGCTCAAGGTTTTCAAGGCGGGTTTCAAAGGCAATCTTTTTTTCAAGGCAGCGCGGCGCGATGATGGAAGTCACGTTGTCCGCCAAGGCGCGCAGGTCAAAGATCTCGGGGACAAGTTCAATCTTGCCGGCTTCAATTTTGGAAATATCCAGAATATCGTTGAGCAGCCCCAGGAGATGTAATGAGGACTGTTCGATCTGGCGGATATGCATGAGCACTTCGGCAACGGGCGCGCCGCCTTCGGTGATTTTGCGCTTGGCAATGTCGGCCATGCCGATAACTGCGTTCATGGGAGTCCGGATTTCGTGGCTCATGCGGGCCAGAAACATGCTTTTTGATTCCGAGGCCTTGTTTGCTTGCCGAACGGCCATCTCCAGTTCATGATGGGCGGCGCGCAAGTCGTTTTCCACCCTGACGCGCCGGCTGACGTTGCGGCCTATGGTAAGCATCCCCATCGGGGAGCCGTCGTCGTTGAAAACCGGAATTCTTGAAATATCCAGGTACTCGGTGCTGCCGTTGGCAAAAACGCGGGGCGCTTCATAGGTCAAAGGTTCCCGTGACAGGATGACCTGAGTGAAATCCTTTATTAACTCGGCCACATACTCCGGGGAAAGAATATCTTCGAGGCGCATCGTCAGGCAGTCTTTCACCGTTTTGCCGAATGAGTCCGCAAAGCAGGGATTGGCGACGAGAAAACGCTGATCCATGTTCAGGAAGGTCATGATATCCGGTGAGGAAGAAACGATGTTGGCCAGCAGGGTGCGCTGCCGGATGATGTCTTCCTGCTCTTCAAGAATTTTTGTCACGTCGGTGGCGGTGATGACATAGCCCGTCACAACGCCGTCCGGGCCTCTCAGGCGACTGGCCCTGCCGCGAAAATATTTGCCGCTCGGCGCATGATAGACAACGTCGGGCTCTCTGCCGTCCTTGAGCGCCCTCACAGGATCTGAAGCGCTTTTTTCCGGGAAGATGGAGGTTTCATTGTAATCCTGCTCTTCAACTTCCTCCATTGTTTTATTGATAAAAAGCAGAAGTTCGTCATTCATGTATCTGATGCGGGAATTCAGATCAATAATGGCTATCAGCCCCTTGGAGCTGGCTTCAATGCTGTCGGCCATGTGGTCGATAGAGTCGGCAAGCTCGCCCAGTTCGTCCTTGACAGGCTCGTCAAAGCGGAAATGCCTGTATCCCTGCTGGAAGCGCGAAACGCCGTTCACCATGCGCGTGATGCTGCGGGTGAAGACGGAGGCCATCCAGATGGCGATGAAAATGACCAGCGCGATCATGAGCATGGTGGAGAGTGCCAGACTTGCGGCAGTGTCCAGCAGATTTTTGGCAATGGACTTGTAGGTTGCTTCTGAAAACTCGTCCAGTTTGCGGTCGGTTTTGTTTATGAGCGTGCTGAGTGTTTCCTGCGTATCGTTTGCCGGACGATGAAAATCGTCCACGCCCGCGCCGATGGCCACAAAGCCGAAGCCGCGTTTTGATTTGCCGTACCTGCCGGTATAATAGGGGATGGCGGCGGCTGTGTTGAGCTTCCAGAGGCCGCTCCAGAGAATGAGAAAAGAGCCTGAACCGCCTTCGGCCGTCAGGTCGAACCAGCCTGTGCATTGCGGGGCAAAGTTGAGGTAGCGGCAGTCAAGGCCTACCAACCCCTGCTGCGTCAGGGCGCGGGCCGGTTTTTTGCGGTTGGACTGCTCCACAAAGGCGGGCTCGTCTTTAATGAATTCGGCGTAGGGAAGTCCGCTTGCCTGCCAGGCATCATAGATGCGGTCTTCCAGCCAGGGAACCTGCGGGTCGCCCGTGGCCGCGTCATACCCGGCAATGGAAAAATGTCTCGGATGAACAATGCTCCGGCCTTGATAGTCCCAGATAAAGGCGTAATTGCCTTCAGAGGCGTCGGGAATTTCCGTGTAGCGATTGCTTGTGGGCATGGGATGGGCGGTGAACTCCATGAGGTGGTCATGGTCAAGGGCCAGCGTGACGTAACCGACAATTTTGCCTCCCTGCAGCACGGGCGTGCCCCAGCGCACGATGCCCTTGAAGCGCTTGCCCACCGGGTTTTCCTTGCCCGCGTAAGCCGAATTTTCCGGTTCATAGGGGATGCCGGCTTTTTGGGCGTTTTCCGGGTTGTAGATGCCGATAATGCGTGATCCGACATATTCTCCTATGACTTCGGAAACATAGATTTCGCCCGGCTTGAGGTTTTTCAGTTCTTCCCAGTAGGTTTCGGCCTTGACAAAGGTATTGGCGCGCAACGAAACATTCTTGAGCGTGCTGTCCATCCTCGGCGAGGTGGTGACCTTGACGCGTTCATTCCCGTCAAGGTCTATAAAGGTGATTTCTCGGTACAGGGGTTTGCTGACGTAAGTGAACGGATCCGGGGCGCGGTAGTGAAAAGAGTAGTCGTTTTCCGTGATGGAGGAGGTGATGGCGCGCTGTTCCGGAAGACCGGTCCGCACCCAGCGTTTGCCGTCCGCACCAAGTTCCCACTTGCCCTGTTCGACAAGTCTGCCTGTAAGCATCGTCACAAAATTGCGGTATGCGCTTTCATCCGGCGTCAGGGATGCCGCCAGCAGCACATCACGGTCGCGGGCGTACAGGAAATCCGCCACCCTGAGGGCATAGTCCGTGCTTGTGCGTTCAATCTCCTCGGTTGCCTGGGCATCTAGGGCCTTGACCGCGTCGCGTACAGCGATGTTGCCTGTTTCAGCAAGGGCTTCCAGAGCTTTTGAGCTGATCTCCGTGGTGCGCAGTTTCAGATCCTCACCCAGCCTCCAGGAATGTGACCAGGCGACAATAGCCAGAAGAATAAGGGGCAAAACCTTGATGACGACAAAAAGCAATATGAGCTTGGCCCGCATGCCCAGACCAAGCTTTTGAAAAATTTTTCCAAGCTTAATGTGAAATGACGATGTTTGACTGCCCATTATTTCTCTCAGAGGGGGATACTAGCCACAATTAACCGCTACGTCAATTTTTGTTTGCCTTTTTTATGTTTTCAACAACTGCCTGCCCCATTTCGGCGCATCCGACAAGCGTATTTCCCGGTTCCATGATGTCCCTCGTGCGAAGCCCCGCGGCAAGGGTCTTGCGCACCGCGGCCTCAAGGCAATCGGCCGCTTCCGGCATGTTCAGTCCGATGCGCAGCAGCATGGCTCCGGAAAGAATGGTCGCCAGCGGGTTGGCCGCGCCCGTGCCTGCCAGGTCCGGCGCGGAACCGTGTATGGGTTCAAAAAGGCCGGGGCCGGAACTGCCCAGAGAGGCCGAGGCCAGCATGCCCAGAGAACCGGTTATGGCGGCCGCCTCGTCGGAGAGGATGTCCCCGAACAGATTGCCCGTAACTAACACGTCAAACTGCGACGGGTCGCGCACAAGCTGCATGGCGGCGTTGTCCACGTACATGTGGGTCAGTTTCACATCATTGTATCCGGCATGGACATCCGTCACTATTTCCCGCCACAGCCGCGAGGTTTCCAGCACGTTGCTCTTGTCCACGGAGCAGACTTTTTTTCGGCGTAAACGGGCGGCGTCAAAGGCCGTCACCGCTATGCGGCGTATTTCATCCTCGTCATAAATCATGGTGTTAAAGGCCGTGCGGCGGCCATCGCGCCTTTCTTCGCCTCTGGGCTGTCCGAAATAAACATCTCCGGTGAGTTCGCGCACGACAAGGAGGTCAATTCCCTTGTCCGCCGTTTGACCGCGCAGAAGGCAGGCTCCCGCAAGTTCGGGCCACAGAACCGCCGGACGCAGGTTGGCGAACAGGCCGAGCGCCTTGCGAATGCCGAGCAGACCTTTTTCCGGGCGAAGTTCCGGCGGGAACGCGTCCCATTTCGGGCCGCCGACGGCGGCCAGGTATACGGCATCGGCCATGCGGCATTTTTCCACGGTTTCCGGCGGCAGCGGGTTGCTGCAATTGTCTACGGCCGTGCCGCCGATAAGAGCGTGCTCAAATGTCAGTTCATGCCCGTATTCACGCGCCGCGGCCGCGATTGCGGCAACCCCCTGGGTGAGGATTTCCGGGCCGATGCCGTCTCCGGCAAGCAGGCAGATGCGTTTTTTCATGATGTTTCACCCACGCGGTTCCCTTTTTTCAGACGTTGCCCGACATACCCCACAAGACCGCCCGCGGCCAGGATGCCGGCCATGTGATCCGGTAGCGGCGGACAGGAGATTTCCGCGCCGCTGGTCAGATTGCGGATGCGGCCGCCGGTCGCGTCAATTTCCAGCGTATCGCCGTCCTGTATGCTGTGGGCCGCGTCGCCCACTTCAAGAAGCAAAAGCCCGGTGTTGAAGGCGTTGCGATAGAAGATGCGCGCGAAACTGTGGGCGACGACGGCGCGCAGCCCCGCGCCCAGAATGGCTATGGGCGCGTGCTCCCGCGAGGAGCCGCAGCCGAAGTTGCGCCCCGCCGCCAGGATGTCGCCTGTCTTTACCCTTTGCGCCCAGTTCGGTTCAAGGCCGGAAAAGCACTGTTCCCCCAGGATTTTTGGGTCGCTGGTCACGAGAAAACGCGCCGGGATGATGGCGTCGGTGTCGATATGATCGCCCACTTTACGGGCCGTTCCCTTATGGTTCATGGCAATGTCCTTTGCTGGATGCTGTTATATTTGCGCCGGGCCCGCCACATGGCCGGCTATGGCCGACGCGGCCGCCACAACGGGGCTTGCCAGATATACCTCGGAGTCAAGGCTGCCCATGCGTCCCTTGAAATTGCGGTTCGTCGTCGCCACGGCGCGCTCGCCGTCGCCGAGGATGCCCATGTGCCCGCCAAGACAGGGGCCGCACGTCGCCGGGCCGACAATGCAGCCGGCATCCATAAAGACGTCCATCAGCCCCTCCCTGAGGCACTGCTTCCAGACTGCCGGCGTCGCGGGCAGCACGATGCAGCGCACGTTTTTGTCCACCTTTCGGCCGCGCAGCACTTCGGCGGCGTCGCGCATATCGCTGAAACGTCCGTTGGTGCAGGATCCGATGATCACCTGCTGTATGGCTGCGTTCTTCACTTCGGAAACAGGCTTGACGTTGGAGGGAATGTGCGGGCAGGCGACTACCGGCTCCTGATCGGTGATGTCCAGGTTCACCGCCTGCTCGTAGGGGGCGCCGGGATCCGCCGCCAGAGCGCGGGCGCCGGGGCGACCGTGCTCCGCGCAGTAGTCGCGGGTGAGCGCGTCCACGGCAAACAGGCCGACTTTCGCGCCGGCTTCAATGGCCATGTTCGCCATGGTCAGCCTGCCCTCCACAGGCAGAGCGTCAATGACGGGGCCGCCGAACTCCAGCGCCCTGTAAAGCCCGCCGTCCACCCCGATTTTTCCGATCAGCAGCAGCATGAGATCCTTGCCGCGCAGCCACTTCGGCATCACGCCCGTGATATTGACCCGGATGGTCGGCGGAACCTTGAGCCAGGTTTCGCCCAGCGCCATTGCCCCGGCTATGTCGGTTGACCCCATGCCGGTGGCGAAAGCGCCTATGCCTCCGTAGGTACAGGTGTGGCTGTCGGCGCCCACGACAAGATCTCCGGGGCCGACAAGTCCCTGTTCCGGCAGAAAGGCGTGTTCCACTCCGCAGTTGCCGCCTTCGTAGTAGTGGGTGATGTTTTGCTCTTTGGCAAATTTCCGGGATATGAGCACCTGGTTTGCCGAGGCTATGTCCTTCTGGGGAGTGAAGTGATCCATGAGCAGGGCGATTTTGTTGTTGTCAAACACCCTTGTCGCGCCCATTTCGTTAAAGGACTGTATGGACAGCGGCGCGGTTATGTCGTTGGCCAGCACAAGAGACACGCGGCAGCGGATAATCTGCCCGTCAGCCGTAATGGCGTCGTCGCTGTGCGACTGTAAAATTTTCTGCGCGAGCGTTTGAGGCATGGATGGCTCCTTTATTCGTGTGGGCGTTTGTATTCCTGTTTTCGTTTTTCCAGGTTGTTTATCGCGTTGACATAGGCCTTGGCGCTGGCCACAAGCACGTCCGAGTGCGCGCCGCGTCCCATGGACGTGTAGCCGTTCTCCCGCAGGCGCACCGTCACTTCGCCGAGCGCGTCCGGGCCGCCGGTGATGGCGTTGATGGCGTATTGTTCAAGTTCCGGGGTCTGTCCCAGAATGTCGGAAATGACTTTAAAAAGCGCGTCCACAGGCCCGACGCCGAAACCCGTGCTCTTTTTCTCTTCCCCATCCACATCAATGATGACGGCGGCTGTGGGCGGCACGCCGCAGTCGGAACTCAGCACGCTCACATGCCGCAAACGGAAACGATCCGGCATACGGTAAATTTCTTCCTGGATCAGGGCGATGAGGTCGTCGTTGTGCAGAGTTTTTTTGCGGTCGGCCAGATGTTTTACCGCTTCAAACAGCACGTTGAGCTGCGTGTCGTCAAGTTTGTAGCCCATGTTTTCAAATTTGTTGCGCACGGCGTTACGGCCCGAGTGCTTGCCGATGACCAGGGTGCTCTCCGTGCGGCCGACGGACTGCGGGGTCATTATCTCGTAGGTTTCGGGATTTTTGAGCACGCCGTCCTGGTGTATGCCGGATTCGTGGGCAAAGGCGTTGGCCCCGATAACAGCCTTGTTGTCGGGTATGGGGCGCCCGATGGTCAGGGAGAGCATGCGGCAGGAAGGGTACAATTGCTCGGTGACGATATTGTGGGTGACCCCGAAATAGTCCTTGCGCACAGTGAGCGCCATGACCACTTCTTCCAGAGCCGCGTTGCCCGCGCGCTCCCCTATGCCGCTCAGGGTCACTTCGGCCTGACGCGCTCCGGCCTTGATCGCCGCCAGAGTGTTGGCGACGGCCAGGCCAAGGTCGTTGTGGCAGTGCACGCTGAAGACGGCCTTGTCGGCGTTTGGCGTGTTTTCGATGATATAACGCACAAATTCGGCAAATTCCCATGGCTGGGCGTAGCCCACCGTGTCGGGAATGTTGACGACGCGCGCTCCGGCCTTGATGGCCGTTTCCGCGGCGCGGCAGAGAAAGTCCCGGTCGGAGCGGGCCGCGTCCTCGGCGGAAAATTCCACATTGTCGGTATAGGAGGCGCAGTGTCTGACGCCTGCCTCGATCATTTTGAGCACATCTTCAGGACTTTTGCGCAGCTTGTGCTCCATATGTACCGGCGATGTGGCTAATACCGTGTGAATACGCGAATTTTTCGCGTATTTGACAGCTTCCCAGCAACGGTCGATATCCGGTTCCAGGCAACGGCAAAGCCCCGCTATCTGCATGTCGCCCGCCTGCCGGGCAATGGTTTTCACGGATTCAAAATCACCGGGGCTTGTCGCGGGAAAGCCGGCTTCCAGCACGTCAACGCCAAGTTTTTCAAGCTGGTGGGCAAGGCCCAGTTTTTCCTGCAAATTCATGGTCGCGCCGGGCGACTGTTCGCCGTCACGCAATGTCGTGTCAAAAAAATAAATATGGTCTGACATGGAGAGCCTCCTGGTTGCGCTCTGAAGCGCGTCAGTCATTTTGCGGGGCGAGCGCGCGCAGCAACTGACGGTTGCGGCGCGGGAGTATGACAAAGGTATAGACAAGCCCGCAGACAATATAGACAAGGCACAGGGGAAAGGCCGTAAAACGCGGGTAGGACACCACCAGGGCGAGAAGAAAAAGGAATATCAGCATGGCGCGTATGGGATGGGCGCGCAGCAAGTCATATTCCTTGAAAGAAAAATAGCGTACCGAACTGACCATCAGAATGCCTGTGCAAACGGACAGAAATAAGGCCATCCAAGGCAGCGCCGCGTGCAGGGACGCCGGAAAGCCGGTGGTAAAAAACACAAAGCACACAATAGTGCAACCCCCGGCCGGGATGGGCAGACCGATAAAAAAGCGTTTGCCGGTGGCGGCGGCGGTGATGTTGAAGCGCGCAAGGCGCAGCGCTCCGCATGCCGTATAGATAAAAGCTGCGGCCATGCCGATGCCCTCAAAGTTTTTCAGTTGCCATTGCCAGAGCAATATGGCCGGGGCGAGGCCAAAGGCCACCAGGTCAGCCAGGGAATCGTACTGCACGCCGAAAGCGCTCGTCGTGTTTGTCAGCCGGGCTACCTTGCCGTCAAGGCCGTCCATGAGGGCGGCGATCAGCACGGCAAGTCCGGCGGAGTGATAGCGCCCCTGCATCGCCATCGTTATCGACAAAAAGCCGAAAAACATGCTCAACGTGGTGATCATGTTGGGCAGAAGATAGACGCTTTTATGCGGTTGTTTTTTTTCCATAGGACACTGACTATCCGCCTGCTCGGGCAATGACGCTTTGTCCGGCGAACACCTGATCGCCTGTGCGCACCGCGGGAATATAGCCTTCAGGCAGGTAGAGGTCAACTCGCGAGCCAAAGCGTATCATGCCCATACGCTCCCCCCTTGCCAGAGCGTCCTTTATTTCGGCGCGGCAGACAATGCGTCTTGCGATCAGCCCGGCGATCTGCACCATTGTCCATGTTTTTCCTTCCCCGTCACGCAGGTGATAGGCGCAGCGTTCATTGTCCACGGAGGCTTTGTCCAGAGAGGCGTTGAAGAATTTGCCCGGCCAGTAGCGGACGTCTTCCACCACGCAGGCCAGAGGCGCACGATTGACGTGCACGCTGAAGACGTTCATGAAAATGCTTATGCAGGTCAGTTTTTTATCCGTAAAAGGATCGGGGCGTTCTTCAATGCGGATGATTTTTCCGTCGGCCGGGCTTACGGAAAGTCCCGCTCCCTGAGGGACAACGCGTTCGGGGTCGCGAAAAAAATGAACGCCGAACCAGCAGCCGGCAAGGCAGACAAAGGCCGGAAACAGCCAGTCGGCCAAGGCGAAAACAAGGGCGGAAAGCGCCAAAAGGCCGATGACGGGCAATCCTTCCGGCGTAACGCCGCTACTGGGGGTGCGCATAATGTCTCCTTGTTACAGCATTTTCAAAGTCAAACCGCTCTAATCCGGTCGCGCTGCGGGGGGCATTGTCTGATCCCCGTCCGGCTGTCGCGTGGGAACCCGGATAGGGGGATCCGCTTCGGAATACAGGTGAATGCGGTTCCGCCCTTTCGATTTGGCGACAAGCAGTGCTCTGTCCGCCTGTTCCACAACTTCCGTACATGAAACCTGATGCTCGCGATGCGCCGCGGAAACGCCGACGCTTACGGTAACATAAGGCGAGGCCGGCGAGGCCGGATGCGGCAGACGCAATTTGTAAACCGCTTCGCGAATGCGCATTGCTATGGTCATTGCCTGATCGGCGGAAACGTTTTCCAGTATTACGGTAAATTCTTCCCCCCCGTATCTGTAGAGGGTGTCGTTGCGGCGCAGGAGCACGTTCTTCATGGCGTGGGCCACGAAGGTCAGGCATTTGTCTCCGGCCTGATGCCCCAGATGATCATTGTAATCCTTGAATTTGTCCACATCAATCATCAGTATTGCCAGAGATTCGCCCCGGTGGCTTTTTTCTTTTCGCGCCAGACGCATGTCAAAACTGCGCCTGTTGGACACGCCGGTCAGACCGTCCACCATGCTCAAATCTTCGAATTTGCGTTTTTCATGCGCCAGACGTTCCGTCAGTCTGGTGAGTTTTTTCAAATTTCTGCATATGTGCGGAAGCTGATCCATAATTTTCTGCAGTTCATATATGCGGGTGTGCGGCAGGTTGGGCGGCGTATAATGCCCCTTGGCAATTTCGTCAAGAGCGCCGGTGAGTTTGGCAATGGGCGTCAGAATATATATGCGCAGCATCGCGAGTATGCCCAGCAGGCAGAGCAGCAGCAGGGCGGGCATGGCGCGGAACATGTTTGCCAATGTCTGTGAGTCGTCCTTGATTTTGTCGACTTTTGCATGGGTATTCTGAACGGCTGATGCCGCCAGAGCCGCGTCCAGGGCAAGCAGTTCATCGCTCAACCCTTGCCGGAGAAGCGCCGCCGCTTTGTCGGCGGCCGTTATTTCCGCATAGGTTTCTTCCGCGGCGCGCAGGGTTTGTTGAAAAACGGCGCAAGGCTCGCGCAGGTCGCGAGGCAGATCTGTGCGCAGACACAAGGCGTGCGCGCGCGCGAATTTTCTTGCCGGCGTAGGTTTGTCCAGGGCGTCGTTCTTATCCATGGCGGACAATGGCGCTCCCGCCTCGTTTCGCAATAATGTCGACATGCCGGACAAATACAGTTGCAGCGCTTCCAACTTGTCGTCATTATATTGTCTTTTGGCGCGTATCTCGCTCAACTGACGGGGCAGAGAATAGAATTTATCGGCAAATTTCCGCATGTCGTCAGACTGTTCAAACACAAAGTACGCCAAAATCATCTCCGCTGTGAGGGTGGAGCGGTGACGCTGTTCAGCGTCTGTTGCGGCGTAAATTGTGTCGATTTCATGGCGCAGAACGGCCAGATTGTCCGCGGAGCGCCGGTTTTCCATCATGGCGGGAATATTTTCCCGCATCAGAGTGTCCGCGCCGCTTTCAATAGCGAGCAGATTGTAAATGGTTACGCCGATAATCAGGAGAAAAAGAACGATGCCGGGCAGCAGTAGCGACAACAGCAGGCGGTTTGCGCTGAAGTGCCGGAAGTGCCGCCGGGTGTCTGTCGAATATGTCCATTCGTTTTTTTTCATGGGGAACTGTCGGCCTAATACAGAGTATAGGGGAAATATTTGCGGTTGATTCGCAGAAGTGCGCCGTTGAAATGGATGTCGTTGATGGCCTTGTTGATTTCTTCAACCAGGGCGGACTCGTTTTTGCGGACAGCCGCGCGCAGGTTTGCGTCCGTGGCTTCGAGCGGCAGGGGAGGTCCCAGGGTGTCAAATTCCCTGCCTTCGTCGGAACACAGAAAATACCAGGCGAGGAGTCCGTTTGTCAGCACCATGTCCACGTTGCCCTGGACCAGATCGTCCAGGAGGGCGTTCGTCTCGTTTTTCACAAATACTGTAGCGGACGATTTTTCTCCGGCCGTAAAATAGTAATAATGCATGCCGTTATTGCGAACGCCGATTCTGACCGGCCGGTTCAGGCGCATGGCCGAAGGCCTGCCTATGTAAACGGAACGCGTGCGGACGTAGGGCTGTGAAAATTGCGCGTACTCCAACATTGATTCCAGAGCGCGCACGTTCATCATCACGTCTATTTCGCCCTTCTTCAGGCTGTCTTGCAGGACGTTCAGAGGCTGCAGAACAAACACGCAGTTGCGTTTGATAACTTCGCAGATAGCCTGGGCGATTTCCAGAGAGAACCCCTCAGGGACATTGTTTTTGTTCATGAAGGAAAAGGGCGGAGAATTGCGTTCCAGGCCGATTTTAAGCTGATTTTCCAGCGCCGCGGCCGGCGCCGGCAAGTCGTTGAAAATGCAGCACAGAGCAAGACATATAAAAAAAATTTGCCGACAGCGTAACATTCCACAGTTTTTATCCCCTTGATGGCGGTTAGTCAAATACTGTGTAATTATCTTCGACACAACGCCTGGAGCGTGTTTGCCTGCCTGGCCCGCGTCCGACTTGCGGTGTCGGCGTTTGGAGTGTATATTGCAAAGCATGAAAACTTTCAGGCTGCTGCTGTTGTTTGCCCTTCTTCTGCCCGGTTGCGGGCCGAAGGACATCGGGACGGGATCCTCAGGGGATGAGTTCCGACGTCCCTTGGGCGTGGCCCCTGAAGACAACTTGCGCTATGCCGCGACCGGCGCGAACAATACACAGCGAATGCTTTACTATTTCAACCACCCCGACGTGATGCGGCAGACCAGGGAGTGGCAGCTTCGCCGGTACAGCCGCCTGACCGGCAATGAAATTACTCCGATGCTCACTCCCGAAGACCCGGCGTGGCGCGAGAAACCCAAGCTGAAAAGCCCCTTCAGGCAATAAGGGCAAGGCAGCGTGGATTCTGTCACTCATGCCGCAAGCGGCGCCGTGGCCATGCTGGTTCTGCGGGCGCGTCCCGCCACGCGCTGGGCTGTCCCTTTCGCCGCGCTGGCGGCGTCGTCGCCGGATATTGACGTTTGTTTCGCCGCCGCCTTTGGCCCCTTGCAGTTTTTACAGTTGCACAGGGGCATTACCCACTCCCTGGCGGCCATGCCCCTTATGGGTTTATTGCTGGCTTTGTGCTGCCGCCCGCTCTGGCGCGCCGGCACGCCGGGGCGCTGGAGTTTTTGCCGCGTCTGGCTGTTCGCCTGCTGCATGGTGCTGCTGCATATCTGGCTGGATGCCGTGACCACCTACGGCACCATGATTTTTTTGCCCTTTTCCCATGAGCGTGTGCGCCTGAACGGCCTGTTTATTGTGGATTTGCTGTTTGTTCTGCCTCTCCTTCTGGCAATCTGGCGAGCGCACCGGGTCTGCATGATCGCGGCCTGCGTGTGGCTTGTCGCCTACCCCGGCCTGAACATTGCGCTCAATGCCCGCCATGCCGCAACGGCTGAAGCGCGGCTTGCCTCCGAAGGGCGCGAGGTCAGCGGCCTGACCGTGCTGCCCGACGCCTTTGCCCCTTTTTTCTGGCGGGTGATCTTTGAGGAAAGAGGTTTGGGGGAACGCGACATGGTGTGCGAACAGAGTCTTGACGTTCTGGGACGACCGCGAGCGCCTGAAACCAAACATGCCGCCTTTCCCGAACAGGGGGTTGCGAAGCTTTCCGCCGCCTCGGCTTTTTGCCGCGAGTTTTTTGCTTTTACCATGCTGCCTGTTTTTTCCGGGTTGGCCCCTGGAGACAGGCCGCAGGACAGCGCCGGCAAGGAATATTTTCTCTTTTACGATTTACGTTTCGGTTCCGGGCATGCCTTTGTGCGCGATCTCATGCGGCTGCGTCCGGAAGGGGACAGACCGTTTCAACTCATGCTGGAGTTCAGCCCTGACGGTCCTGTCGGGAAGACGCAACCCTCGCGCGAGCGTTTGCGTTTTTCCGGCAGCAACAAGGATTCCGGCTGGCGGACGCCTGTTGTCCCGGAAAAACCTCCCCTGTGGCGTTGGCTGGCGGGCCTGCGATAGAACTTTCAGCACTCCGCCATGCACACGGCAAGGCCGCCGCGTGAGGTTTCCCTGTATTTGCTGAGCATGTCCCGGCCTGTTTCGGCCATGGCCTTCAGGGCCATGTCCAGGTTGACGCGGTGGCGGGGCACATCCTCCATCATGGCCACAAGGCAGGCGTTGTATGCTTTCAGCGCGCCCATGGCGTTTCTCTCGATGCAGGGTATCTGCACATAGCCCCCCACCGGGTCGCAGGTCAGGCCGAGATGGTGCTCCAGGGCTATTTCCGCCGCATTCTCCACAATGACCGAATCATACCCTCTGACCTGGGCCAGCATGGCCGCCGCCATGGCCGAAGCCACGCCCACTTCTCCCTGGCAGCCCACTTCCGCGCCGGCGATGCTGGCGTTGTGCTTGGCGAGAAAGCCTATGGCCGCCGCCGTCAGCATGCCCGCGCGCAGGGCTTCCTGCCCCATGCCGAAGTAGCCTTCAAGCATGGTGCACATGCTCGGTAGCACCCCGGCGGCCCCGCAGGTGGGCGCGGTGACGATGACGCCCCCGGCGGCGTTTTCCTCGGATACGGCAAAGGCATAGGCGTTAAGCAGACCCAGAAAACGGTTTATGGGGTCGTCCAGAGCGTCGGCCTTGCGGGCCAGACGCGCGGCCTTACGGTAGACGTTGAGCGTGCCCGGCAAAGCGCCCTCGGTGGAAACGCCCCGGGCCACGGAACGGCGCATGGCCTCAATAATGCTGTCCAGTTTTTCATGGATGGCGGCCGTGTTCTGCCCGGTAAGCGCCTTTTCGTTCTGCAGGATGATCTGGGGAATGGAGAGGCCGCTCTTGATAACGTGCGCCTGCAATTCCCTGGCTGTGGAAAAGGGGTGGGGCTGTTTGCCGCGCTCCGGGGGCGTCCAGCCTTCCCATTGCAAAAAACCTCCCCCGACAGAATAATAAACGCGGCGCAACGCCTGACCACCGGCATCGCGCAAAACAAAAATAAGCGTGTTACTGTAGGGATACTGGTGCTCAACAGGCCCGTGGACAAAAATTTTGGGGGACAACGGCCCCTGAGAACCGAAGGGGAGGCGCAGATCCTGTTCCGGAAGGCCCAGCACGCCGGATGGCAGGTTGGGGGGGCAGTTTTCCGGGGTGTAGCCCAGAAGCCCGGTCAAAATGGCCTTATCCGTGCCGTGCCCTGTGAAGGCGGCGCTGAGAGAACCGTAAAGCTGCACTTCCAGACAGGCGTCGGCGCGTTTTTTTTCTTCAGGCAGCGCGTCCATGAGTCTGCGAAAATCCAGACCGGCCAGCATGGGCGCGATGGTGTGGGAACTGGAGGGGCCAGGCCCCACCTTGAACAGTTCGAACACTGACGTGGTGATGAAGCCGTGATCAGCGACCATTGAGTACAGCCCTTTTCCGGCAGACATATCAACTCCGTACCGGTATGGCAAGCGCAACCAGGACTGTGGCAGAAAATTCCAATCTACATATCGGTTCGGATTTTGACGATTTAATGTGTATTTGCACTATGTGCTCGACGAATGGGTGGCTTGGTGGCGTAGGGAACACGCTACCGGAGACGTAATCATCGTGCGATATGCGGATAATTTTGTCATGGGCTTTCAGTATAAACATGAAGCGGAGAGGTTTCTGAAATCCTTGCGGCACAGGCTTAACTAATTTTGCGGAGGTGGTCTTATTGCTGTGTGATTGGACACGCAGCCCAAAGGATGCTATGTTTAATTCGGATTTGCAGGAAAAGGGGACGGTTATGAGGAAGCAGAAAATTTACTTGGAAACATCAATAGTTAATTATGAGAGTATTAAACAACGAATGATTTAGTTGCGTGTAGTCATTGTGATACAAGGGTTTCCCGGTATCGAATCATTCTTTTCTTAACACTCTAGGATTACAATGTATTATTCAACAACATATCCGTCCCCTGTGGGAACAATTACACTTGCGTGCAATGGAGAGCATCTTGTCGGCTCATGGAAGGAGGGGCAAAAGTATTACGGAAACAGCATATCAGGTGAAATGGTTGAGAAAAATGACATATGGATATTCAAAGCCGCCAAAAAGTGGTTGGACAGATATTTTGCAGGCGAGCGGCCTGCCATTTCCGAATTGCCCTTGACTCCTGTCGGCGGCGAGTTCCGTCAAGGAGTATGGGGCATTTTATGTGAAATTCCATATGGTGAGACTACAACTTACGGTGACATTGCCAGGAAAATGGCCGTGAGGATGAACAAAGAGCGCATGTCCGCTCAAGCCGTGGGCGGGGCAGTCGGGCATAATCCCATTTCTGTCATAATCCCCTGCCACCGAGTTGTGGGATCTGACGGCAGCTTGACGGGATATGCCGGGGGAATTGCCACAAAGATAAAGTTGCTCGAATTGGAGGGCGCCGATATGTCCCGGCTGTTTATACCTGCGAGAGGGACATCTCTCTGATTAATACCACGTGGATATGATCCGATCCGGCCGGCGTCTTCTTTTTTGACGAACGCGAAACAAACGTCTATAGTCGTCAACGTCTCTATTCCCGCAACCGATAAAGACCGGAAAACAGATGGAAATACGGTTTCAGAACCTGGGACACGAGCACTGGAAGGCGGAGGTCATGCTGGCTCCGGCCTGCGAAGGCGAAAACCTTCCGAAGTGTTGCCCGGAGTTGGACAAGGCCGCGCCCTGGCTCGCCGTCGCCCCCGCCCTGCGGGATTTTAAAGGCAAATCCGAAGAACTCGCCCTGCTGCACGGCCACCCGGAACTGCCCGTGCCCCGCGTGCTGGCCGTCGGCCTCGGCCCGCGCGAGCGCGTGAGCGTGGACGGACTGCGCAAGGCCATAGCCCACGCCGTGCAGCATTGCCATAAAAAGGGATTCGCTTCCATCCTGCTACCGGAACCCGCGCTTGCCTCTCTGCCGGGGGGGCGTGAACGCCTCATTGAAGAATGCGTCTGCGCGGCCCTGCTTGCCCTGCACCGTTTTTCAGCCTTGAAAAAAACAAGCGCCGACACTCCGGATCCGCAATGGCTGGCCTTGGGCTTTGACGGCAAATCCACGCCGGACGAGGCGCACGCGGCCGCAAGGCGCGGCGAACACGCGGGCGAGGCCGTGATGTTGGCGCGCACCCTGGCGAACATGCCGGCGAACCTGCTCTCTCCCGAAGACATGGCCGGCAAAGCGCGGGAACTGGCTGAAGAATACGGCTTTCGCTGTACCGTGCTGGACGAAAATGATCTGGCAAAAGAAAATATGGGCGCGCTGCTGGCGGTGGGGCAGGGTTCAGTCCGGCCTTCGCGTCTGGTGATCCTGGAACACGCGCCCAAGGAACACGCCGGGGACAATCCGCTGATTCTGGTCGGCAAGGGCGTCACTTTTGACTCCGGCGGCCTGAGCATCAAGCCCGCATCCAACATGCACCAGATGAAGGGCGACATGGCGGGCGCGGCCATCGTGCTGGCGACAGTGGCGGCGCTGGCCAGGGAAGGCGCGCCGCGCAGGGTGGTGGGGCTTATGGCCTGCGCCGAAAATATGCCCGGCGGGCGGGCGACGCGCCCCGGCGACATTGTGAAGGCGGCCAACGGCGACAGCATAGAAATTCTCAACACGGACGCCGAGGGGCGGCTGGCGCTGTGCGACGCGCTCTGCTATGCGCAAAAACACTGGACGCCCGTCGCCATTGTGGACATCGCCACCCTGACGGGCGCGTGCGCCGTGGCTCTGGGCGGGGAAGTCGCCGGGCTGTTTTCCAATGACGAGGCGCTGGCCGAGCGCCTGCGCGCCGCCGGGGGCGTGTGCGGTGAAAACAACTGGCGGCTGCCGCTCTGGCAACCGTACATGGAACATCTCAAAAGCGAAGTCGCGGACATTGCCAACATCGGCCCGCGCGAAGGCGGCGCCATAAACGCCGCGCTTTTTTTACGACATTTCGTCGCCGACGCCATACCATGGGCGCATCTGGACATCGCCGGAGTGGACTGGACAGACAAAAACACGCCGCTTTGCCCGCGGGGAACAAGCGCTTTCGGAGCGCGCACCCTGCTGGAACTGGCGAGAGGCGGAACGCAATGAAAGCTTTTCTTGTCGGCGCGGGGCCGGGAGATCCGGGCCTTCTGACGCTGAAGGGGCGGGACGTTCTTGCCATGGCGGACGCGGTGGTTTACGATGCTCTGGCTTCTCCGACTCTGCTGGAGTACGCAAGGCCGGACGCCGAGTTGATATACGTGGGCAAAATAGCGGGTGAACATGCCCTGCCGCAGGATGAAATCAACGCCCTGCTCGTGCGTCTGGCAAAAGAAGGCAAGACGGTGGCCCGCCTCAAAGGGGGAGACCCCTATATATTCGGTCGCGGCGGCGAAGAGGCTTTGGCGTTGCTGGACGCCGGCGTGCCCTTTGAGGAAGTGCCGGGCGTCAGCAGCGCCATAGCCGCCCCGGCCTACGCGGGCATCCCCCTCACCCACCGCGGCCTTGCCTCTTCCGTCACCATCATCACAGGACACGAGAGCGCGGACAAGTCCGCGTCCGAACACAACTGGAAGGCTCTGGCAACCGGGGCGTCCACCCTTGTTTTTGTCATGGGCATGAAAAACCTGCCGGACATCGCGCATAACCTGATACGTGCCGGGCTTGCCCCCGATATGCCGGCCGCCGCCATTTACCGGGGCACAACTTCCGGGCAGCGCAGTCTGCTTTCCACCCTTGCGGAATTGCCGCAGGCAGCCGAAAAGGCGCATTTTTCCAATCCCGCGGTTATTGTCGTCGGCAAGGCGGCGGCCTTGCGCGACAAGCTGAACTGGTTTGAGCGAAAGCCGCTTTTCGGCAAAAGCGTTGTTGTGACGCGCGCGCGGGAACAGGCAAGCTCGCTCGCCCGCCTGCTGGAAGAAATGGGGGCCGAGGTCATTCAGTTTCCCACCATTGAAATACGCCCTCTGGCCGACTACGCGAAACTGGATGCGGCCTTGGCGGGGCTTTCCGGGTACAACTGGCTTGTTTTTACCTCGGCAAACGGCGTGCGCCATTTCTGGCGGCGTCTTGAAAAGTCCGAAAAAGACGGCCGCGCCCTGGCCGCCTGCAAAATAGCGGCCATCGGCCCGGCCACGGCGCAGGCGCTGGCGGCGCGCGGCATACTGGCCGACTTTGTGCCAGGGCGATATGTGGCTGAAAGCGTGGCGGAGGGGCTGCGCCATGCGGGACCGCTTTCCGGCGCGCATATTCTCCTGCCGCGCGCGGCCAGGGCGCGCGATGTGCTGCCAGATGAGCTTGCCGCCGCCGGGGCCAATGTAACTGTCGTGCCCTGCTATGAAACAGTGCCGGCCGACAGCCGCAAGGATGAGGTGCAAAAACGGATTGAGGCGGGCACGCTCAGTTGCGTGACGTTCGGGTCTTCTTCTACGGTGCTGAATTTTCTGGCCCGGATTTCCCCTGAACTGCTCAGGGCGCACCCGGAAACACGGCTTGCGGCCATCGGGCCGGTAACGGCGCAAACCCTGCGGGATCACGGTCTTGACTGTCATATCCAGCCGGAAGAATACACTATTCCCGCCCTGGCCCGGGTGCTTGAAAGCGAGCTTCCATGTCTGTAAACATCGCCGTACTGGCTTCGGGAAACGGCACAAACGCCCAAGCGATCATTGACAAGGCCGCCGCCGGCATACTTGACGCGGATATCCGCCTTGTTCTCAGCAACCGGCCGGGGGCCGGCGCGCTGGAGCGCGCCCGCAAGGCGGGCATTCCCTCCCGCGTGCTGGATCACGCTCCTTTCGCCGACCGCGCGCTTTATGACAGTGAGCTTGCCGCCATCCTTCGTGACTGCGGAGCGCACATCATTGTTCTGGCCGGCTACATGCGTCTGCTCACGCCGGGTTTTCTGGCGGCCTTTCCGAACCGCGTCGTCAACATCCATCCGGCCCTGCTGCCAAGTTTTCCCGGCACGCGCGGCGGCGCGGACGCGATGGCTTACGGGGTCAAAATTTCCGGCTGCACGGTGCATTTTGTGGAAGAAGCCATGGACAGCGGCCCCATAATCATTCAGGCCGCCGTGCCTGTTGACCCTGAAGAGCGGCTTGACAGCCTCATGCGACGGATACACGCCCTGGAGCACCGCATTTACCCGCAGGCCCTGCAATGGCTGGCCAGAGGCCGCCTCACCCTGCGTGATCGCCGGACATTTCTTGCCCCCGACAAAAACCCGCGCGTGACGCAAAATGAAAACTGCCTTGTCTGGCCGCCTCTGGAGGAAGGGTTCTGACTGTCCGGGCAGCCGTAAAAAGAAATGGTTTTCAAGTTTTTTTCAACTGTGGTACAACTTTTCGCAATGAAAAAAATATTCTCCTTTACCTTCCACCAGTGGCTTCTGATCGTTTTTCTGATCACCATGCTCACGCCTTTTTTCTACATGACCTATATGTTCAAAACCAAGATAGAAGAGTCCATGCTCCGGCAAAAGGAGACCTATCTTTTCGGATTTGCCAGGTATCTTGACATGAGGCTCGGCCCCGGCGGCTATCGGGCCATTCTGGAGGAACACAACGCCCTGAACGCGAGCCGCGAGGAAAAGATCGCCGTGCTGAACAAAGCCCTGAGCGGCATTACCGACGAAGCCGCCTCCGCATTGCCCAAACTCGGCATCGGCTATTATTGCCGTGAAGTTGACGCCATCGTCACCTACGGCCCCTCGTCGGAGTTCGCCAATACGGTCGGCCGTCCCATTGCCCCCACACATCCGGGCCGTGAGGTCATGCGCACAGGCGTGCCCCAGGCCGCTTTCGGCAGCATGGTGCGCGGCAACATACTCAACGCCATGCTCCCCATTGTCCGTGACGGCGAAGTTATCGGATATATATGGTCCAATGAACTCACCACGGATATCATGAATGAAATTACCGGTGTCGTGCGCGACATCATTGTGGTTTTGTGCGCGATCTGCGTCGCCAGCATCGCCTTTTTCACCAGCCTGTCGCGGTACGCCCTGCGGGCTGTCGATGCTGTCATCAAGGGCGTGCAGATTATGAGCAAGGATCTCACGTACCGCATTCCGCACCAGCCCGGCGAGATGGCGAAAATGGTCGCCAGCATTAACGATATGGCCGAAAACGTACAAAAAACCTCCGAGGAGATGCGTATATCCACGGCTATCCTGCAAAACGTCACAAACAACGTGGACGCCATGATCTATGCCGTGGACCTGAAACACCGGAAAATCATCTACGCCAACAACGCGCTACATGACTGGACGGGCGAGGACGATCTTCAGGGGCAGGCATGCTACAGAGTTATGTTCGGCTTTTCCGAACCCTGCCCCGACTGCCTCATGGAGCAGCTTTTTGACGCGGACGGAAAGCCGCTGGAGCATCAGATAGAGCAGGAACGGCATGATGAAAATTCCAACCGTAAGTTACTGGCCAGAGGACGTATCATCCTCTGGCCCGACAACAGGCTGGTTTTTATGGTGGTCGCCATCGACATCACGGAACGGTACGCTCTGGCCCAGGCTGAAGCCGCCAGCATTGCCCAGAGAGATTTTTTGTCGCGCATGAGCCATGAGCTCAGAACGCCCATGAACGGCGTGCTCGGCATGACCCAACTGGCCCTTCAGGCAGACCCGCCGCCAAGACAGCAGGAGTACCTGAATAAAATAAAATCCTCGGCATCGCTTCTTCTCGGCATAATCAACGACATACTGGATTTTTCACGTATTGAGGCCAAACGCCTTGAACTGGAGACCCGTGTTTTCAACCTTCATGCCGCGATACAGAATATCCGGGAGCTGATACTGCCCAGAATCCAGGAGCGTCAGATTGCCCTTACGGTAAAACTGGAGCCTTCAGTGCCGGAATATGTGGCCGGGGACGAACTTCGTCTGTCCCAGGTTCTTCTGAATCTTCTCGGCAACTCGGCAAAGTTCACCTCGAAAGGCAGCGTCAGTCTGACCGTTGACGCCAGCCCCCTTGGTCAGGATCAGATCCGGATTCACTGTGAAGTGCGCGATACCGGCATAGGCATGAACGATGAGGAACAAAAACTGCTGTTCAAGCCTTTCTCCCAGACGAACGCTTCCACCACCCGCAAATTTGGCGGCACAGGTCTGGGCCTTGCCATATGCAAAACCCTGGTGGAACTTATGGGGGGAGTGATAAGCGTCAGCAGTTCACCCGGCAAAGGCAGCGTCTTTTCCTTCTTCGTGGTGCTTGGCGCGGCCGAGGGCAAGGCACAGGACGCGGCGGGGCAGTCCGACGTTTCCATTGTGATGCAACAACGCTATGAGGGCTACACGTTCCTGCTCGTGGAGGACAACGCGATAAACCAGGAAATCGCCACAGCCCTCCTTTCCGACATGGGGGCGGACGTCGATGTTGCGGATAACGGCCTGAATGCCGTCAAGGCCTTTTTGAACAGAGACTATGATCTTATCTTCATGGACGTGCGCATGCCCGTCATGGACGGGATGGAGGCCACCAGGCGCATCCGGGCAAGCGGCAAACACGATGCGGCCTCCGTGCCCATTATCGCCATGACGGCAAACGTCATGGTCGAGGACAGGGAACAGAGCGCCGCCGTGGGCATGAACGGCCATCTTGCCAAGCCCATTGACATGCTTGCCCTGCGGACCGTCATATTCCGGATTTTGAAGGGAGACGCGTCGGAGTGAGAGGTAGCTCCAATATCAAGCGCCTGCCGGCGCTTATGCTGACAATGCTTGTTTTTTGTCTTTTATCAGCCTGCGCCGGCCGTAACCGCACCGACGGGGAGCGGAACCTGAATGTATTTTTTGAACAGGTCAAGCAAAACGAAGCCATGCTGGTGGCTTTTTTGCATAAAATGCCCAAGGGCGCGGACCTGCACAGCCATCCGAGCGGCGCCGTGTACGGCGAAGATTTTGTGGACAGAACCATTGAACAGGGCCTGTATTTTGATCTGCGAACAAAGCGTTTTGTGCCGAAGCCGGTCCGGGCGGATCCGGACCGCTACTACAGCCCGGCCGATTTGCAGTTGAAATTCAACAAATACGGGCAGGTGCTGGACATCCTGGCTATGCGCGACATGGATAAACAGCCCGAATCGGGACATGATCATTTTTTCATGACCTGGGAGCGCTACGGCAAGGTCGACTTCCCCGACGCCGAACAGGTGGTGAAGGTCGTGCACCGGGCGCGCATGCAGAAAATCGGCTATGTTGAGCTGATGCTCGCCCCGGCCTGGAAAGACGGCAAAATAGACCCGCAAGGCTCCAAAACCCGCTTTGCCGAAATCAACGGCGCGGTGCGCCGATATCTTGCAGCCAGGCAGGCCGACGATATTGAAGTGGGCTACACCCTGTCCCTGAGCAGAACCGCCACTCCGCCCGTCACGCCGGACCAAAGGCTGGACGAGGCGGCGTATGAGGCATATTTCCGTCCGCAGGTGCGCGGCATTCTGGAACTGGTTCGTGACAACGCCGATCTGGGCCTTCGCGGCGTCACCATACTCGCGCCGGAAGACGCCTGGGTGGCCAGGGTCATGTTTGATACGCAAATGAAGATTTTTAACGAAGAATGGCGGCGCCTCGGCGATGATCCCAAGGCCCGCCCAAGGCTTAATCTGCACGGCGGCGAACTTACCCTGGAGTATTCTCCGTACGAATCCATGCTCACCCGCATAAGTGACACGGTGCGTCTGGGGCACGCCTCGCGTATCGGGCACGGGGTGAGCATAATGTGGGAAGACGATGTGTTCGGCCTGCTTAAAAGTATGAAAGAACAGGGCATAGCCGTTGAAATCTGCCTGACCAGCAACGCCGGCATCCTCAATGTCGTCGGCGGCAAGCGCCACCCATTCCGCCTGTATTGGGAAGCCGGGGTGCCGGTGGTACTGTGCACGGATGACGAAGGCATATCGCGCAGCAACCTGACCATGGAATACGCCAGGGCCGCCAACTGGTTCAATTTGAGCTATGCCGACATGAAAAAACTGTCCTTTGATAGCCTTGAATATTCTTTTCTGTCCGGCGCAAGCCTGTTTGCGGGAGGCAATTACTCCCGTCAGCGCGCGCAGGACGACCCGGCGCTGGCAGGCTCGGCAAAAGCCAGGGCGCAGGCCCGGCTTCTGCGCGAATTTGAGGATTTTGAGACTACCATGCAAAATACTGTGAAACTGTTCGGCGCGACGGAGAGAAATAAATTTAACATGCGTTAATTTTTATCTGATACCAAGTTGCGATCAAAAGGCATTTAATATCGAGAGTGTTTACTTAAATATAGATAATGCAGTTTCTCGGAGTGAAAAAAACAAGTCAGTAGTGGTGACGGCATGCCAAATACGTAATGTAAGGTCAACCATGAATTCTTTCCGTGAGAC